>JALHQM010000022.1 GCA_022841965.1 Hyphomicrobium sp.
GCTTCCTCTATCATGGGCGCGTGAAGGCGCTTGCGGAGGCCGCGCGAGAAGGCGGCCTGAAGTTCTGATGAAAGGGATTTGACCGTGGCACGTGGACCCCAGGAAAAGCGCGGCGGACGTGATCGCGACCGCGAAAAGGTCGAGAGCGAGTTCACCGACAAGCTCGTTCACATCAATCGCGTTGCGAAGGTTGTGAAGGGCGGCAAGCGCTTCGGCTTTGCAGCACTCGTCGTCGTCGGCGATTTGCGCGGCCGCGTTGGCTTCGGCCACGGCAAGGCGCGCGAAGTGCCAGAAGCGATCCGCAAGGCAACGGAAGCGGCCCGCCGCAACCTTGTCCGCGTTCCGCTCCGCGACGCCCGCACGCTGCATCATGATAGCGAAGGCCGTCACGGTTCGGGCAAAGTCGTCGTTCGCTCGGCCCCGGCCGGTACCGGCATCATCGCTGGCGGTGCCATGCGCGCCGTGTTCGAGATGCTGGGCGTACAGGACGTGGTCGCCAAGTCACTCGGCTCAACCAACCCCTACAACGTCGTGCGCGCCACCTTCGACGCCCTCAAGGGCCAGGAGAATCCGCGTGGCGTTGCAGCCCGTCGCAATCTGAAGGTCTCCGATATCGTGGCGCGCCGCCGCGATGGCTCGGTTGCCTCCGAGGCCGGCGCCGACCTCTAAGGCTGGCGTCAACCTGAAGGAACAGTCCCATGGCTGATAAGAAGAACACCGTTACGGTCGAACAATACGCGAGCGCCAACCGCCGCCCTGAAAAGCAGACGATGACTCTGCGCGGCCTCGGTCTCGACAAGCTGAACCGTCGCCGTACGCTGGAGGACACTCCAGCCGTACGCGGCATGATCAATTCCATCCCCCACCTCGTCCGCGTCGTCGACGAGGCCTGAGGCACGTTTTTAGGTTTGAGGAGCGCCACGTCCCATGCGGCTCAATGAGATCAACGACAACGAAGGTGCCCGCAAGCGCCGTGTCCGCATCGGCCGCGGCATCGGCTCGGGCTGCGGCAAGACCGGTGGTCGCGGCGGCAAGGGTCAGACCGCCCGTTCCGGCGTCGCTATCGGCGGCTTCGAAGGCGGACAGATGCCCCTGCATCGCCGTCTGCCTAAGCGCGGCTTCAACAAGTGGCGCGCCAAAGACTTCAACGAAATCAACGTCGGTGCGCTGCAGAAGGCCGTCGAGGAGGGCAAGCTGAAGGCCGGTCAATCGGTCGACGTCGCAGCTCTCATCGAAGCCGGCATCCTGCGCCGTCCCAAAGACGGCCTGCGCATTCTCGGCACCGGCGAACTGAAGTCGAAGCTGACGGTGACCGCCAACGGCGCGTCCGCCTCGGCCAAGTCCGCCATCGAAAAGGCCGGTGGTTCGCTGAAGATCATCGAAGTCAAGGTTCTCGAAGCCGACGAAGTGAAGCGCAAGAAAACTGCCGCCAAGAAGGCTGGTTCGGGCAAGTCCTCGGCGAAGTCGGAGGACTAGTCTGGTACGGCCGCACTGGCACGCCCATATCCCGTCGACGTCGGAGCGTTAGCGCTCTGGCTTGTCCAGGATCGGTAAGCTGATGCGGCCGCGACGGCGTTGAAAAGCGCCAGCCGGCTGTCGATGGTCAGGAGAGAGCACGATGGTTTCCGCTGCCGAGCAGCTTGCCCAGAACATGAATTTCGGCGCCTTCGCGAAAGCGCAGGATCTGAAACAGCGCCTGTGGTTTACCCTCGGCGCGCTCCTCGTCTATCGCCTGGGTACCTTCATCCCGCTCCCGGGCATCAATGCAGCCGCGTTCGCTGAGGCCTTCAAGGCCCAGTCGTCCGGCATTCTCGGCATGTTCAACATGTTCGCTGGCGGCGCAGTCGAGCGCCTCGCGATCTTCGCATTGAACATCATGCCCTACATTTCCGCGTCGATCATCATTCAGATCATGACGTCGGTGAACCCCAAGCTCGAAGCCCTCAAGAAGGAAGGCGAGAGCGGCCGCAAACAGATCAACCAGTACACCCGGTATCTTACGGTCGTTCTGGCCACGCTTCAGGCTTACGGCATCGCGATCGGCCTTGAAGGCTCGTCCTCTGGCGGCGCCGGCGCGATCGTCAACGACCCCGGTTGGTTCTTCCGTTTCTCCACCGTCATCACACTGGTCGGCGGTACGATGTTCCTGATGTGGCTTGGCGAGCAGATCACGCAGCGCGGTGTCGGCAACGGTATCTCGCTGATCATCTTCGCGGGCATCGTCGCGGGCCTCCCTGCTGCGGTCGCGGGTCTCTTCGAATTGGCCCGCGCCGGCTCGATCTCGACGCCGCTCTTGTTTGCCTTGATTATCATGATGCTGGCCGTCGTCGCCGCCGTCGTGTTCATCGAGCGCGCACAACGCCGCCTGCTGATCCAGTATCCCAAGCGGCAAGTCGGCGCGCGCATGACGCAAGGTGAATCCTCGCATCTGCCTCTGAAACTCAACTCGGCCGGCGTCATCCCGCCGATCTTTGCCTCATCGCTTCTGCTGCTGCCGATCACAGCCGCCCAGTTTATGGGCTCTGGCGGCGGTCAGGGGACCGAGTGGCTGAACACCGTTGTGGCCTCGCTTGGCATGGGTCAGCCCCTGCACATGCTATTGACCGCCGCGTTGATCATCTTCTTTGCATTCTTCTACACCGCGCTCGTTTTCAACCCGAAGGAAACGGCTGACAACTTGCGCAAATATGGCGGCTTCCTGCCCGGCATCCGTCCTGGTGAAAAGACCGCCGAATACATCGACTACGTTTTGACCCGCATCACCTTTGTCGGCGCCCTCTATCTCGCCGCCGTCTGCGTGCTGCCCGAATTTCTGGTCTCCTATGCCGCCCTGCCATTCTACTTCGGCGGCACCTCGCTCCTCATCGCCGTGTCCGTGACCATGGATACGGTTGCCCAAATCCAAAGCCACTTGCTCGCGCATCAATACGAGGGCCTGATCAAGAAGGCCAAGCTGCGCGGCGCGACGTCTCCCAGGGGGCGCCGGTGAACCTGATCCTTCTCGGACCGCCGGGCGCTGGCAAGGGTACACAGGCCCAGGTTTTGGCTGACAAGCATGGTCTCGTGCAGCTCTCCACGGGCGAGATGCTCCGTGCGGCCGTAAAGGCTGGCAGCGAAATCGGCAAGAAAGCCGAAGCGGTCATGAAGTCAGGCGGCCTCGTCTCCGACGAAATCGTCATCGGCATCATAGCCGACCGGATCGAGCAGCCCGACTGCGCCAAGGGCTTCATCCTCGATGGCTTCCCGCGCACCCTCAAACAGGCCGACGCGCTGGGCGCCCTCCTGGATTCGAAGGGCAAGTCCCTCGATGCCGTCATCGAGATCAAGGTCGACGATACAATTCTTGTGTCCCGCATCGAAACCCGCGCCCGCGAAACGCTGGCGGCTGGCGGTACGGTGCGCGCCGACGACAATGCCGAAGCACTCAAGACCCGCCTCATGGCGTACTACCGCGAGACGGCCCCGCTCATCGGGTACTATTACGCGAACCGGACACTGCAATCGGTCGACGGCTTGGCCCCGATCAATGAAGTTTCCGCCCAAATCGAGTCCGTCCTGCAAGGGGTGGCAAAGGCTTGATGCAACGGCAGGAACGAGGTTAATTCCCCGATCCGGTCCGGTGTGACACGATTGTTTGAATGGTTGACTGAGGAATAGTGCCGAGCTACAACACCGCGCTTTCATGACGCAGGGTTAGTGGAATTGGCCGGGCGAAGGATCCCTCGCAAGGCTGGTTTCATTTCGTTTTAGCTGGCTATAACAACAGTCTGGCACTCCGAAGCGAGGGTCCGGCTACACGAACTAGAAAGCCCAGGAGAAGATTGTGGCTCGTATCGCAGGTGTGAACATCCCGACCCAGAAGCGCGTCGTCATCGCGCTCCAGTATATTCACGGGATTGGTCCCAATTACGCTCAGAAGATTTGCGCCACCGTCGGCATCCCCGCCGAGCGTCGCGTGAGCCAGCTGACCGACGCCGAAGTGCTCCAGATCCGCGAAGCGATCGACCGCGATTACATCGTCGAAGGCGACCTTCGCCGCGAAGTATCTCAGAACATCAAGCGCCTGATGGACCTCGGCTGCTATCGCGGTCTGCGTCACCGTAAGGGTCTCCCCGTTCGCGGCCAGCGCACGCACACGAATGCCCGCACCCGCAAGGGTCCGGCCAAGGCAATCGCCGGCAAGAAGAAGGCCTAAAGAATTCGCAACCGGCCGTTCTCCCGCAGCGATGCTGGGGCGTGTGGCCGGTCGCACTCATGCATGAACAAGCGTGCCCCCGCATGGGCGCCGAGGAGTTAGAGAGACGATGGCTAAGGAACAGGCCCAGAGCCGCGCGAAGGTTCGCCGCCGCGAAAAGAAGAACATCACGTCTGGCGTCGCGCACGTCAACGCGTCGTTCAACAACACCATGATCACCATCACCGACGCGCAGGGCAACACGCTCGCTTGGTCGTCTTCGGGCACGATGGGCTTCAAGGGCTCGCGCAAGTCGACGCCTTTCGCCGCCCAGATGGCTGCCGAAGACGCCGGTAAGAAGGCCCAAGAGCACGGCGTAAAGGTGCTCGAAGTGGAAGTGTGCGGTCCGGGCTCGGGCCGCGAAAGCGCATTGCGTGCGCTGCAGGCTGTCGGGTTCCAGATCACCTCGATCCGCGACGTCACGCCGATCCCGCATAACGGTTGCCGTCCGCGCAAGCGTCGCCGCGTTTAGTCAATTTTTCCGGACGCGCGGGGTCCCTGCCTTTCGCGTCCGTTTTGTGCATTCCGGCCGGCCTCACGAATGCCCCCTGCTGCGGGCCGGATCGATAGACCCCTGGGTATTGAAGTGCGCGCCAATGGGCGGGTGCGCGCTTGCAACCTGAGAGAGGCCACCACATGACCAGCAATGTTCTCCAGAAAAACTGGCAAGATCTGATCAAGCCGGCGAAACTCGAAATCATCCCGGGGCGCGACCGCACACGTCTCGCCACCGTCATCGCCGAACCCCTCGAGCGCGGCTTTGGCATGACGCTCGGCAACGCGCTCCGCCGCGTTTTGCTATCGTCGCTCCAAGGCGCCGCCATCAAGACCGTGCAGATTGATGGCGTGCTGCACGAGTTCTCCTCGATCACCGGCGTTCGCGAAGACGTCACCGACATCATTCTCAACATCAAGGAAATCGCACTTCGCCTCCACTCGGACGGCGTCAAGCGCATGGTGTTGAAAAAGGAAGGCGCAGGCCCAGTGAAGGCCGGCGACATCGAAGTCTCCTCCGACGTTGAGATCCTCAACCCCGAACATGTGATCTGCCACCTCGACCAAGGTGCGTCCGTGCGCATGGAATTCACGACCGACATGGGCAAGGGCTATGTCCCCGCCGATCGCAACCGCCCGGATGATGCCCCCATCGGCCTCATCCCCGTCGACAGCATCTACACGCCCGTCAAGAAGGTCTCGTATAAGGTCGAGAACACCCGCGAAGGTCAGATCCTCGACTATGACAAGCTGACCATGACGGTCGAGACCGACGGCTCGGTTCGCGCCGAGGATGCAGTGGCGCTTGCCGCCCGCATTCTCCAGGACCAGCTCGCCGTCTTCATCAACTTCGAAGAGCCCAAGAAGCCGCAGGAAGAGCAGCGCCATCCGGAGCTGGCTTTCAATGCAGCCCTCCTCAAGAAGGTCGACGAACTCGAACTGTCGGTCCGTTCGGCGAACTGCCTGAAGAACGACAACATTGTCTATATCGGCGACCTGATCCAGAAGACGGAAGCCGAAATGCTGCGCACGCCGAACTTCGGCCGCAAGTCGCTCAACGAGATCAAGGAGGTCTTAGCGTCCATGGGCCTCCACCTCGGCATGGAAGTGCCGAACTGGCCGCCAGACAACATCGAAGAACTCGCCAAGCGCTTCGAGGACCAATACTGATTTCACGCTCGCGGGCTGATCCGCGCGCACCAACCGTGATTGCCGATCAGATGCAATCCGGTTCGCGCGCGGGCCCTCCGCGGCGGCGGCGCTCAGCGCCGGCGGCCCTTGGCCGCTGAATGCACGGCCCAGACCGGATCAACCGGAACGGGATAACTACGAGGCGAGGCCGTAGAACCTCCCCGTAACAACCGGTAGAGAAAAGAGAGACACCACCATGCGTCACGGAAGTTTAGGCCGGCGGTTCAACCGCGATAGCGCCCACCGCCAAGCCATGTTCTCCAACATGGCAGCAGCCCTCATCAAGCACGAACAGATCGTCACGACCCTGCCCAAGGCCAAAGACCTGAAGCGCGTGATCGATAAGTACATCACTCTGGCCAAGCGCGGCGATCTCAACTCGCGCCGCCTCGCCGCCGCCCGCCTGCGCGACGAAGACATGGCCAAGAAACTCTTCGACGTGCTTGGCCCGCGCTACAAAAACCGCAATGGCGGCTACTGTCGCGTCATAAAGGCTGGCTTCCGCTACGGCGACAGCGCACCGCGCGCTGTCATCGAACTTGTCGACCGTGACGAGAGCGTCAAGGGCGCCGACGACAAGGCCCGCCACGAAGCCGAAGTCGCCGCCCGCGAAGAAGCTGGCGCCTAAGCCCAGCGTGAAGGTCATTGCAAACCGCCCGCCATCGACCCTGGCGGGCGGTTTTGCTTTTTCCCTGCCGGCAACATAACGCCAGCCCGCGCCCCCGATGCTGTCCCCCGCCAATTGACGTAGCCCTGCCTTTCTCTTGCGCGGTCGATGCCCTATATCGAACGTCGCCGGTCCCGTTATTGGGTGCCGAACAATCCGAGGATGTGATGCTGAACCGCGCTGTCGCTGTGGCCCTGAGCCTTGCCGCCCTCGTGGCGCTTGTCATCACTTTCGAAGTCACCGCCACCACGCCAACGAAAGCGCAAAAGGCGGAAAAGGCGGTCCCCGCCTCGCGCGAGATGGTGCAGTATTCGTTCGCGCCCATCGCCCGCAAAGCCTCCCCCGCCGTCGTCAACGTCTATGTTCGCCGCCGCGTCCAGGCGTTCTCCTCGCCCTTCGCCAACGATCCCTTTTTCCGCCAGTTCTTCGGTGAACGCTTCGGCCGTCCCTCCGAGCGCGTCCAATCCTCGCTGGGCTCCGGCGTCATCGTCTCACCCGACGGCACCATCGTCACCAACACGCACGTCATCAAGGGCCGTGGTGAAACCGAAATCCGCGTCGCGCTGGCCGACAAACGCGAATTCGACGCCCGCGTGATCCTGCAGGACGACAAAACCGACATCGCCATCCTGAAGATCGAAGGCGGCGACAACCGCTTTCAGACCATTGCATTGGAAGACAGCGACACCCTCGAAGTGGGCGATCTTGTCCTCGCCATCGGCAACCCCTTCGGCGTCGGACAAACCGTAACCTCCGGCATCGTCTCCGCTCTCGCCCGCACCGAGATCGGAAAATCCGACAGCCAAGTGTTTATTCAGACCGACGCAGCCATCAACCCGGGCAACTCGGGCGGAGCTCTCGTGGACATGTCCGGCCGCCTCGTCGGAATCAATACAATGATCTTCAGTCAGTCCGGTGGCTCGCAAGGCATCGGCTTCGCGATACCGTCCAACCTTGTGCGCCTCTATGTCGAGAGCGCCGCCAGCGGACGCAAGGTCGAGCGTCCATGGCTTGGCGCGCTCCTTGAGCCCATGACCCGCGACATCGCCGACGCACTGGGCCTCGACCGCATCTCCGGCGCCGTTGTCTCGCGCGTGTCAAATCGGGGGCCCGGCGCCGCAGCAGGCCTTCAGGCAGGTGACGTCATCACCCGCGTCGATGGCTTTGAGGTCGCCGACCCGCGCGCGGTTTTCTACCGTTTTACAACACGCGGCGTCGGCAACACGGCCCGCATTGATCTTTTGCGCAACCGCCGCCCCGTGACCATCGATCTGACGCTGGCGGCTCCCCCGCAGCCCGGCAAGGACGATGTTCGCAATCTCGTGGGCCAGCACCCCTTCGATGGTGCGCGTGTGTCGAATATTCTACCGGGGCTTGCCGACGAACTTGGCATCGACGAGGGCGATGGCGTCGCTATTGTCTCGCTGCGTCCCGGTTCTGTCGCGCAACGCCTCGGCTTCCAGCCGGGCGACGTGATCACCGAACTCCAACGCCAGCGGATCGACACCATCGCCGACCTCGAGCAACTGCTGACCACCCGCCAGCCCACCTGGTATGTCGGCATCCGCCGCGACCAGAAAGCCATGATCCTGCAGGTTCCGGGGTGAGCTGCGGTATCACTCGCCGTCCGGTCATCCTATAACGGCTCCATGAGCAACCTGTTCGAAGCCGCTGGCCTGGAGAAGGGCGCCCCCCGTCCGCTCGCCGACCGTCTGCGTCCGCGCGCGCTGTCCGAAGTCACCGGTCAAGACCACCTCGTCGGCCCGGACGGCAAGCTGACCCGCCTCCTCAAAGGTGGCCGCCTTCCCAGTCTGATCCTATGGGGCCCGCCCGGCTGCGGTAAAACCACGATCGCGCGCTTGCTTGCCGGCGAAACCAACCTCGCCTTCGAACAACTCTCCGCCATCTTCTCCGGCGTCCAGGATCTGCGCAAAGCCTTCGACAAAGCAAAGCTCAACCGCGAGCAAGGCCGTGGCACGCTCCTCTTCATCGACGAGATCCATCGCTTCAACCGCTCCCAGCAGGATAGCTTTCTGCCGCACGTCGAAGATGGCACCATCACGCTCGTCGGCGCAACCACGGAAAACCCCTCCTTTGAACTCAACGCCGCTTTGCTCTCCCGCGCGATCGTCCTGACGTTGAACCGTCTCGACGACACCGCTCTCGACAGCCTCCTTCAACGCGCCGAAACCGAGACCGGCCGCCCACTTCCCCTCGATGAGGATGCCCGTCACGGCCTCGTCCAGATGGCCGACGGCGACGGCCGCGCCATCCTTAACCTCGCCGAGGATGTCTTCGCCACTGTCGCTGAGGGGGCCAAACCGATTGGACGCGAAGACCTCGTCAGCCTCGTCCAGCGCCGCGCGCCGATCTACGACAAAGGCCGCGAAGGCCACTACAATCTAATTTCAGCGCTGCATAAGTCCGTGCGCGGCTCCGATCCCGACGCCGCACTGTATTGGTTCGCACGCATGCTGGAAGGCGGCGAGGATCGCCTCTTTCTCGCCCGCCGCCTCGTCCGCATGGCGGTCGAAGACATCGGGCTCGCCGACCCGCAGGCCCTCGTCATCACCAACGCCGCCAAGGATGCCTATGAATTTCTAGGCTCCCCCGAAGGCGAACTGGCGCTGAGTGAAGCGGTTATTTATCTCGCCACCGCGCCGAAATCGAACGCCAACTATGCGGCCTATAAGGCGGCGCTGCGCGCGGCCCGCGACCAGGGTTCCCTCTCCCCGCCGAAGATCATCCTCAACGCCCCGACCAAATTTATGGAGGAGGAAGGCTACGGCGATGGCTATCAATATGACCACGACGCCCCCGACGGCTTCTCAGGCCAGAATTACTTTCCCGACGAAATGAAACGCCGTCCCCTCTACTACGATCCCCCTGAGCGTGGCTTCGAGCGGGAGATTAGAAAGCGCCTCGACTATTGGGCCGCTCTGCGCAAAAAACGCGGGTAACGCTGTATTGATCCTAGCCCGGCACCGGCTAGCGCTCCGCGTGGCGGATGATATAGTCAAAGCCCACGCGGGGGTGGGAACGGTGGTGCGGGCCAGTTGAGGCTGCCCTTGGGGGAGTGCGTTGGCATGATCGTGTTTAAAGACCTTTGGTACGGCCACCCGATCAACGAAAGCGTGCAAACCCCCTGCCTGGCACCACAAGACCTCACCAACCTCGAAGGCCGTCAGATTAAAAAAGCGTTCCCGGTTTTTTCCAATCAATGCGCCATTCGCGTGGGTGTCGCGTTGCGCCGCGCGGGCGTGCAGCCCGCACAAATCGGCAGCTGCTCGCATTGTGCGGTCCACCCGCGCGAAGAGATGCACTTCATCAACGCCAGCCAGCTCGCCAACGCCATCGCCCGCGCCAACATTGCCGGCTTCGGTCCGACCGAGAAATTCACAGGCGCTGATGCGGCGCAGTTCTATCCCAAGATCTTCGGCCGCACCGGGGTCATCTATATCCAGGATTATTGGCACCGCTCGACCGACCAGGGTCGCGCCACGGGCGACCACATCGATGTCTGGAACGGCTATCGCTCAAGTGCCAAGTGGCTGATGGAGTGGTTTTCCTGGGTTGGTTACTACTCGAACTACGCTGGCGCCGGTGAGATCTGGTTCTGGGAAGTCAAATGAGAACGGCTATAAGATTGCCGCACGGGCATCACGGGAGGACTGCATGCGCTATCTTGTAGCGATGATCTTTGCGGCCACTTTCGCCGCCGTGACGACCGTTTTTCTGGCAACGCCCGTCGCCTCCTGGGCGGTCGACAAAATGAAGTTCGATAACCCCGACGACGTCAGCACAATGCACGTGACGATATTTCTCGGCGTAAATCTACTGGCCATGCTGATCGGCTGGACCATCGGTTGGGCGCTGGGCCGCAGCCTGTCCGCGACCCCCGATGACGATTGAACCTTTGCGTTAATCGCCAGCCCCGGGCTATATGGGCCCCGAATAGCCGGTTTTCTGAAGGGCGCCATGAAGCTGTTGCTCCTCGTCTCGGCGGGCGGCGCCATCGGAGCAGCCCTCCGCTTCCTCACCTATCAAGTTTTCGCCACCGCCGCTGCCGCACGCGGTGGCCCGATCTTGCCGTGGGCGACGCTGACCGTGAACGTCGTCGGATCTTTTCTGATGGGCATCGCAGTCGTCGCCATTCTGGAACGGTTCGACGGCTCTCCTGAATTGCGCGCCTTTTTCATGGCGGGCATCCTCGGCGGCTTCACAACGTTCTCCGCCTTCTCCCTCGATGCCGTCGATCTCTACGCCAGCCGGTCACTTGAAGCCGTGGCTGCTTATATCGGCGCATCCGTCATTCTTTCCATCGCGGGTCTTGTTGCCGGCATGGCGCTCGCCCGTTGGACCCTCACATGATCGCGACAAAAGACACGGCCAAAGAAAAAACCGCCAATCCGAAAGTCGAGACGATGACGGTCGCCGCCAGCGAGGGCGAGATGCGTCTCGACCGCTGGTTCCGTGTCCACTTCCCCGAACTCGGCTACAGCTATCTGCAAAAACTCCTGCGCTCCGGACAGGTCCGCGTCGATAGCAGACGTGCCCAGGCCAACGACCGCCTAACCGAAGGCCAGGAGATCCGCGTCCCCGCCATCATCCGCCAGCCCAAGACATCGAAGCCGGGCCTTAAGGCGCCGCCCGGGGTTTCGAAGGGCGACCGCGACATCATCGAGAAGATGATCCTGTTCGAGGACGATGAAGTCCTCGTGCTCAATAAGCCCGCCGGAATTGCTGTCCAGGGCGGCACCGGTACCAAGCGCCACATCGATGGCATGCTGGCCGGAATGGCCGACCGCTTCGGCGGTGACCGTCCCCGCCTCGTCCATCGCCTCGACCGCGATACGTCGGGCGTACTTCTTGTTGCCAAAACTCGAAACGCTGCCGCCAAACTCGGCCGCACCTTCCAGACGCGGTCCGCTGCCAAAACATATTGGGCCCTCGTTAAAGGCGTCCCCCATCCCATCCAAGGCAAGGTGGAGGTGGCCCTCGTCAAAGCCGCCGGCCCCGATGGCGACCGCGTCCGCAAGGCCGAGCCCGGCGAGCAAAAGGAAGCCATGCACGCCACCACACATTACTCCGTCATCGACCGCGTCGGTCGCAAGGCAGCCTGGGTGTCCCTGAAGCCGGTCACCGGCCGCCAGCATCAGCTGCGCGCCCACATGTCCATCATCGGACACCCCATCGTTGGAGACCCGAAATACGACGGCGGCATGGACCTGCCAGCGGAAAACATGGACAGCAATCTGCATCTTCATGCCCGCCGTCTCATTATTCCGCACCCATCAGGTCGCGGAAAAATCGACGTCACGGCTCCACTGCCCGATCACATGCGGCGCACCTGGGACCTTTTGGGATTGGACAGTAGCAAGTACTCTGCCGGCGAAGACTGATCGGGGCAGGGAACAGCGGCGGGGAGTAGCCATGACCACAGAAATCATTCAAGTCATCGTCAATTGGCTGCCGATCCTGCTGCTGATCGGCGTCTTCCTCTACGTCGCCAGACGCAGCCAAAGCGTCTACTCCGGCCGCAACGGCAAGACGCATGGCGAAATGCTGGAAGAGTACATCGTCGAAATGAAGCGCCAAAACGATCTGATCGAAAAGGTCGTGCAGGATCAGGAAGCCCGTCTACAGCGCCTCGAGACCACCAAGCGGTCATCGTCCGGCGGCAGTGGCGGCGGTGGGGCGCGCTGATGCCGGCGGATGTCCTAAACGTTGCACTGTTCGCACTTTTCGTCCTCGCGACAGCGCTGATACCGCTCGTCTTCTTGCGCGGTTCGATACGCCAGACCAGCGGCACATTCGGCCGCCCATATGGCAACGTCGTCACCGACTTGCTGCAGGAAAGCACGCGGCGCTCGGACCTGATGGTGCGCCTCGCGGAAGCGCGCGAGGCCCGCATCGCCCGTCTCGAGCGGCGCGCGGAGGGCGGCCGTTGAAACTCGTTGTCTTCGACTGCGACGGCACCCTCGTCGACAGCCAACACATGATCGTTGCGGCCATGGAACAGGCTTTCGCCGGTTTTGGACTGCCCACGCCGAGCCGCTCAGACATCCTATCCGTTGTTGGTTTGTCTTTGGATCAAGCCGTCCGCCGCCTTGTGGCCCCCGCTGACGAAACCGGCATCCCCGCGCTAGCCGAAGCCTACAAAAACGCATTCGGCCAACTCCGCCGCGACCAAGCCCATCAGGAACCCCTCTACCCCGGCATCCGTGAAACACTCCGCGAGCTCGCCAATGAACCCGGCGTCCTCCTCGGCGTCGCCACCGGCAAAAGCCGCCGCGGCCTTGCAGCTGTCCTCGAACGCGAAGGCCTCACCGATCTCTTCATGACCCTGCAAACCGCCGACACCCACCCCTCCAAACCTCACCCCGCCATGCTCCTTGCCGCCATCGCCGAAGCCGGTACGGACGCTCATCGCACATTGATGATCGGTGACACGACGTACGACATGGGTATGGCCCGCGATGCCGGCACCCGCGCCATCGGAGTCGCCTGGGGTTATCATCCCGCCGCCGAATTGGAGGCAGCCGGCGCCCATCGCGTGCTTGCCGACAGCCTGACTCTGGCGCAAGCGCTGCGTGACGAACTCCAAGAGCTGGACTAACGCCATGACCGACAAAGAACTGGGCGAACCCATCAGCACAGGCGGCCCCAAGGGCCCCATCAAAGATTCGCTGCGTCCGCCGCTGCCAAAGCGCTTCTACAATGAGGTAGCCCGTGTACCAGCGCGCACGGGGACGGGCTTCGAAATCCACCTCGATGGCCGCCCGTTGCGCACGCCCTTGAAGCGCACGCTTGTCATCGCCGAACCAGCCTTTGCCGATCTCGTCCTCGGAGAATGGCGCGCACAGGCAACCGTGATCGATCCCGCCTCCATGCCCGCAACGCGCCTAGCCAACAGCGCCCTCGACACCGTCGCCGACAGCCGCTCAGCCGTCGCCGCCGAAATCGTCGCGTATGCCGGCAGCGATCTCCTCTGCTACCGCGCATCGAGCCCGTCCGGCCTCGTCGCCCGCCAAAGCGGCATCTGGGATCCGATCCTCGAGGGCGTCGAGGATGCAATCGGCGCAAGCTTCATCCGCGCCGAAGGCATCCACCATGCCGCTCAACCCGAAGCGGTCTCCAATCGGGTCGCTGCCGCCTTGGACGGCCTCTCCGACCTGCAATTGGCCGCCGCACAGCTGATCACCACGCTGACCGGCTCAGCCATCCTCGCTATCGCCCATATCCGGGGCTTCATCGACGCCGACGCCGTTTGGGCCGCAGCCCACCTCGACGAAGACTGGCAGATCGATCTGTGGGGCCCCGATGAGGAAGCCGAAGCCCGCCGCGCCGTCCACGAGCGCGATTTCCGTGCCGCAGCGGCCGCACTTGCGGCCGAACCGTAAACCAAAATTTTCTAAAGCCACCGCGCCTTGGAAATGCAACCCACCGTCGTCGCTGGCCCTCGGCTGTAGCCGTCCAGCCCCCACGTGTCGCGGTTGCGCTCGCGAACTGCCGTGCTATCAACGCGCCATCTCCTTTCAATCCGGGTCACCCCAAAAACGCACGGTGGAACATCCATGAAGGACGTCATCGAAGAGCTTGAGCGCCGCCGCGACAACGCCCGTTTGGGTGGCGGTAAAGCCCGCATCGACGCCCAGCATTCCAAGGGTAAGCTCACGGCCCGTGAGCGCATCGAGCTCCTGATGGATGAAAACTCGTTCGAAGAGTTCGACACCTTCGTCGAGCATCGCTGCTCAGAATTTGGCATGGAAAAGAACAAGACCCCCGGCGACGGCGTCGTCACCGGCTGGGGCACCATCAATGGCCGCGTCGTCTATGTCTTTGCCAAGGACTTCACCGTGCTCGGCGGCTCGCTGTCCGAGAGCCACGCCCGCAAGATGACCAAAATCCAGGACATGGCCCTGAAGAACCGTGCGCCGATCATCGGCCTCTTCGATGCCGGTGGCGCGCGCATTCAGGAAGGCGTTGATGCGCTGGGCGGCTACGGCGAAGTGTTTCAGCGCAATGTTTTGGCCTCCGGCGTCATCCCGCAGATTTCCGTCATCATGGGCCCCTGCGCTGGCGGTGACGTCTATTCGCCGGCCATGACCGACTTCATCTTCATGGTGCGCGACACGAGCTACATGTTCGTCACCGGCCCCGATGTCGTCAAAACCGTCACCAACGAAAACGTCAGCGCTGAGGAATTGGGCGGTGCCAAGGTCCATACCAGCAAGTCGTCGATTGCCGATGGCGCATACGAGAACGACCTCGAAACGCTGCTCCAGATGCGCCGCCTGATGGACTTCCTGCCGTCCAACAACAAGGCGGGCGTTCCGCTTCTTCCCACCTCCGACAGCCCCGACCGCGAGGACCGCTCGCTCGACACGCTGATCCCGGACAACCCGAACAAGCCCTACGACATGAAGGAAATGATCCTGAAGGTCGTCGACGAAGGCGACTTCTTCGAGATCCAGGAAAACTACGCCAAGAACATGATCGTCGGCTTTGCCCGCATGGAAGGGCACACCGTTGGCATCGTCGCCAACCAGCCGATGGTGCTGGCTGGCGTTCTCGACAGCGATGCGTCCCGCAAGGCGGCGCGCTTTGTCCGCTTCTGCGATTGCTTCGAGATCCCGATCCTCACGTTTGTCGACGTCCCGGGCTTCCTTCCCGGCACCGCACAGGAATACGGCGGCCTCATCAAACACGGCGCAAAACTGCTCTATGCCTTCGCCGAGGCGACTGTGCCCAAGATCACCGTCATCACGCGCAAGGGCTACGGCGGCGCCTACGTCGTGATGAGCTCCAAGCACATTCGGGGCGACATCAACTACGCGTGGCCAACAGCCGAAATCGCGGTCATGGGTGCCAAAGGTGCCGCCGAGATCATTCATCGCGCGGACGCCAGCGATCCCGAAAAGATCGCCGCCCGCATCGAAGAATACAAAGCCCGCTTCGCCAACCCGTTTGTCGCCGCCGAACGCGGCTACATCGACGAGGTAATCCTGCCCCACGGCACCCGCCGCCGCATCTGCCGTGGCCTCAACATGCTGCGCAACAAAACCCTCGAAAACCCCTGGAAGAAGCACGACAATATTCCGCTGTGAGGCACGGGCCTCCCGTATGACGAGGCCTGTCGATGACGCGGTTTGTGATTTTCCCCGAGGTAGCGCTCCGGATGGCTCGCGAGAGAGCCGTACCGTCGAGCACCCATCGCATCGTTGCGCCGACCTTGCTCCGATCTCAGGTCCTGAGCCAGATCTACTCCGAGGTGCGGGCCGGCGGGTTGACGAAAGTAGAAGCCAGCCAGAGGTTGGACTTCATACGCGGGTTGAATCTTCGGCTGCTCGGCGACCGGGTGTTGCAGGCCCGCGCTTGGACGATCGCCGACAAATTTGGCTGGCCCGACACGTTTGATGCGGAGTACGTGGCGCTCACCCAATTGCAGGCGGACGCTCTTGTCACCCTGGACAAAAGCTTAGCCCGGACGGTCCGACAGATGGTTGCGATAGCAACGTATAGAGAACTTTTTGACTGAGACTTGCACCACATCATCTGATGCGTTAGCATCTGATGCATGAGAACGACGCTCGATATCGACGAGGACATTCTTGCCGCCGCCAAGGAGTTGGCGCGCGCCAAGGGCAAAACGGCTGGGCAGGTGCTCTCCGATCTCGCACGGCGTGCGCTGACATCCTCAGCGGACGGCCCCCCCGGTATGGGCGAGGGTCAGCAAGCGGGCTACGAAGACGACCTTTGGGTAACTTTCCCAAAGCGAGAGGGGGTCATCATCACGTCCGAGCACGTCCGGCGCGTTCAGGATGAGATCGACGAAGCGGACGCGCGACGGCAAGCGCGGATCGCGCGCGGGGAGCCGCCTGATTGATGCGCGCGCTGTTGGATGTGAGCGTGCTGCTGGCGCTGTTCGATCCTGTCCATATCCATCATCGCCGTGCGATGACGTGGTGGAGCGGGAACAGGGCAGACGGGTGGGCGAGTTGCCCGATGACGCAGAACGGCTTTCTACGCATCGCCTCACAGTCCTCTTATCCGAACCCGTTTCCCCTTCCGCAGGCGACTGCCACCTTGCGGGCTCAAATCGCCAAAAGCGATCACACTTTCTGGCCCGACAACATCTCATTGCTGGACGATAGCCTCATTGATCATTCTCGTGTCCTAGGTCCACGGCAGTTGACCGACATCTATATTCTGGCCCTAGCCGTCCACAACGGCGGGCGCCTAGTGACGCTCGATACGTCGATCTCGCCGGCCGCCGTCAAGGGCGCGCATCGCGAGCATCTGGTGGTCGTCGCCTAATAACCCGGTCGATTTGCCCCTTTCCGGCCACCAGAATCGCTCAAGAGATCCAACGCAATCATCTCGCCGGAACCCTTACATGACCCTCGAAGAATTCCGCGCCTACCTCGCCAAACCCGGCTCCCCGCTCTCCGAAGCAGAACTCACCGCCTTCGAAAAAGACATTGGCATCAGCTTGCCCGACGACTATCGCGCGTTTCTCGGCGCCGTGAACGGCGGCTGGGTCGGTGGTGCGCTGCTCATCAGCGGGACCACCGCTGACGGTGACCCCATCGATTCAGATCTCCACCACATCGGCGGCCTGCGAACGGAGCCGCACATGGACCTCCGCGCCGCCCGCGCCACCTATCAGGACTGGCTGGCCCGCATCCCGCGCGACCTCATCTGGATCATGGACGACAGCACCGGCAACGCGATCTGCCTCGGCATCGCCGGCGACGCGCGCGGCAAGGTCTATTTCTGGGACCACGAACTGGAACCCGACCTCGACGAAACCGACGGCACCATCGAAGGCATGGGGAACATCAGCCTGATCGCCCACACCTTCGCGACGTTCTTCTCCGGCCTACAACTCGCCGCCCGGGTCTAAGATCACAGCGCCAGCGGCGCCACGATCCCCACCACAGCAGCGGTCATCAGTGTCGCGAGCGTGCCCGAAACAATCGTCCGCAACCCGAGATCTGTAATCTCCGCCCGCCGCTCCGGCACCATCGCCACAAGACCGCCGACCATGATGCCGAGACTGCCGAAGTTGGCGAACCCGCACAGCGCGTAGGTCATGATGAGCCGCGAGCGCTCCGACAGCGTCCCTTCGGGCAACGCCGCCATCTGAAGATAGGCCACAAACTCGTTGAGCACGGTCTTAATGCCGATCAGCCCGCCAGCTGTTCCAGCTTCGCCCCAAGGGATGCCGATCAGAAACGCCAGCGGTGCGAACACCCAGCCGAACAACCGCTGCAACGAAAGATCCAAGCCCCAAGGCGCCGCCATCGCTCCGAGCGCCATGTTGATGAGCGACACCAGCGCCACAGCCACGATCAGCATCGCCGTGACGCCGACCAGCAGCGCGACACCTTCGCGCGTTCCAGCTGCAATCGCCTCCATCGCCGATCCTGGATCGCCATCAAGCACAACATGCGCCGGTTCAGGCGTTGCGTCCGCGTCCCCCGGCACCATCAGCGCCGCGATCAAAAGCGCCGCCGGCACACTGATCACTGACGCCACAATGAGATGGCCCGCCGCCCCTGGTACGCTAGTGCCCAGAATGCTCGCGTAAAGAGCGAGCACCGTCCCTGCGATCCCCGCCATCCCGACCGTCATAGTCGCAAACAGCCCCGCGCGGCTCATGGTCTTAAGGTACGGCTTAATCAACAGCGGCGCTTCCACCATGCCGATGAAAATGTTCGCCGCAGCCCCCGTCGCCACCGCGCCGCCAACTCCCATCGTCCGCTCGAGCGCCCACGCGAACAACCGCACCACACGCTGCAGAATGCCCCAATGGTAGAGCAGCTTGGATAACACACTCACGATCAAAATCAGCGGCAGCGCCTGGAACGCCAGCACAAAACTGTGCTCCGGCTTGGCGATATCGTAAGGCGCAGGCCCGCCCGCCAAGTGCCCGAACACGAGCCGCACGCCATCAAGCGTCGCCGTCTGCAACGCGCTGATCGCGCGTCCCGGCCATTCAAACACCCCGCGCAAGAACGGCACATTCAAGAGCAGCCCGGCAATGACAAATTGAATGGAAATCGCCACCAGCGCCATCCGCGTCACCCCGGTACCCACCAGCAACCCGCGCCGTTCACTCAACGCCCACGCAATCGCCGGGATCGCGATGAGGCCGAGCACCCCCTGCATCTGGTCCATCATCGCTCCCCCGAAGCGCAGCACGATCGACTAGACCGCGATGTTGTCGATCAACCGCGTTGCCCCCAGCCACGCTGCGCCCAGAACGCGCCCCGGCCGGCCCGTCTTCGCCGCGAAGGGCGCCAACGACTCCGCATCGCACACCGCCAGATAATCAACTTTTCTAAAGCCCGCCCGCAACAGATCGTGCGTTGCAACGTCGATCGCCTTGTTGACGAGCCCGTCTTTGGCCGCGATCGCCGCGATCCCCTTCAAGGCCCGGTTCAGCGCAGGAGCCGCTGCCCGCTCGTCCGCCGTCAGGTACGCATTACGCGACGACCGCGCCAGCCCATCGCGGTCCCGCGACGTCGGCGCAGCGATGATCCGCACCGGCAAATTCAAATCGCCGACCGTCTGACGGATCACGCACAGCTGCTGATAATCCTTCTCGCCGAAGATCGCGACGTCCGGTGTCACCTGCGAGAACAACTTCGTGCACACCGTCGCCACGCCCGCGAAATGATGCGGCCGGAATTCACCCTCCAGCGGCAACGCCGCCCCCTTCGGCACAATCGTCGTCGCAAATCCCTCCGGATACATCTCCTGAAGCGTCGGCGCCCAAATCAAATCGGTCCCCGCCGCGCCCAGTTTTTTCGCGTCCCCCGCCTCATCGCGCGGATACCGCGACAGATCTTCCGTTGGCCCGAATTGAATTGGGTTGACGAAAATCGACACCACTGTCCGGTCTGCCTTGCGCCGCGCCAACGTCACAAGCGTCAGATGCCCATCGTGCAGCGCCCCCATCGTCGGCACCAGCGCGACGCTCTCCCCCGCCGCCCGCCATTTTTGAACGACCGAACGCAAGGCTTTGATAGAACGAACGATCCGGGGCGGCGGCATGGGCACCTCAAGGACAACCTGTGGCGGTAAGGACCCGGCACAGAACCGCTCAACAGGAAAGCCGTCAAGGGCCTCCCAAAGTTGCGCCGTGTGCCGCCAACAGCGGCTCCCAATCTGCTAGTCTCATCGAAGCACCGAATCGCCTCCACACGGGCGCTTCAAAGCGATTGACACGGGAACAGCGATGGTCGCGGTACGCAAGACATCCGAGACAAACGGCACGGGGTCCGGGCCCACCGTCCGCACCTCGTTCGGCCGTTTGCCTGCTATTGACGAAATCTCCGCCCACCACCTGATGGACGAACACCGCCTCGTCGGCGGTCTGATCGAACGCGCCGTCTACACCGAAGACGAGCGCCGTCGCACCGCTGAAATTGCCCGCCGTCTAGTCCAAACCGCCCGCGCCGACACAGCCCAGCACGGCGGCATCGACGCCTTCATGCGCGAGTATGGCCTCTCCAGCGAAGAAGGCATCATCCTCATGTGCCTCGCCGAAGCACTGCTGCGCATTCCCGACGCTGAGACCGCCGACGCTTTCATTGCGGAAAAAATCTCGCACGGAAACTGGGACCGGCACCGCGGTCACTCCGAAAGCCTCTTCGTCAACGCCTCGACCTGGGGATTGATGCTCACTGGCCGGTTGGTGAAGTTGAAGGACAGTCGCTCCGCCAACGCCGTCGACGCGCTGAAGCGCCTCGTCGCCCGCTCAGGCGAACCCTTCATCCGGCAAGCGATCCGCCAGGCCGTCAAACTTCTGGGCGAGCAATTCGTCCTCGGCCGCACCATCGAAGACGCCATCGCGCGGGCCCGCAGCTACGAACAAAAGGGCTATCGCGTTTCCTATGACATGCTGGGCGAAGCCGCCCGCTCCGACGCCGACGCTGAACGCTACTTCCAGCGCTACGTTGCCGCCATCGAAGCGGTTGGCCTCGCCGTCGGCCCCCTCCATGCCGTCAACGCCGATGCGATCATTCCCCGCCCATCGATCTCGGTAAAACTCTCGGCCCTCCATCCGCGCTTTGAGGCGGGTCAGGAAGAGCGTCTCTTGAAGGAGCTGCTGCCGCGTCTCAATGCGCTGGTCCACCACGCGATGGCGCGCGGCCTTGGCATCACCGTCGACGCCGAAGAACAAGATCGTCTCGAACCCACGCTACGCATGTTCGGCGAAGCCTTTACGAACCCGGCCATCGGCAATTGGAACGGCCTCGGCATCGCCGTCCAGGCCTACGGCCGCCGCGCGGTTCCTGTACTGCGCTGGCTGCGCCGCATCGCAGAAGAGCGCGGCAAGCGCATCCCCGTCCGCCTCGTCAAAGGCGCCTACTGGGACAGCGAAATCAAATGGGCCCAGGAGCGCGGTCTCGCCGACTATCCCGTGTTTACCCGCAAGCGGAATACCGACGTTTCCTACCTCGCCTGCATGCGTCTGATGCTCACCTACCCGCAGCAGTTCGCCGGTCAATTCGCCACCCACAACGCCCACACCATCGCCTCCGCCATGGTCGCCGCCGGCAACACGCCGTTTGAATTCCAGCGCCTGCATGGCATGGGCGAAGCCATCTACGAAAGTGTCGTCAAGGGCCCGGGCCCCGGCATCAACGACGCCCGCGCCTGTCGCATCTACGCCCCCGTTGGCGACCACGAAGATCTGCTTGGCTATCTCGTCCGCCGCCTGCTCGAAAACGGTGCCAACACGTCCTTCGTCAACCGACTGGCCGATGACGACATGCCCATCGCCCGGATCATCCGCGATCCGGTGGAAGAGGCCGAACGCGATCGAACTGGCGGTGGCAAAACGGAAAAGGCGCTCGTTCGCCCGCGCGAGATCTTCTGGCCCGAACGGCGCAACTCATCCGGCCTCGCACTCGACGTTGCTGCCGTTCGCGCCACGCTTCTCACTGAAATCAACTCCGCGCTCGGCGCATCGTACGAAGCCGCCGCCATCGTCTCCGGCGTGGTTCAAACCGGCACCGGCCTCGCGAGCCTCGTCCTCTGCCCGCACGATCGCAGCCAACGCATCGGCACAGTGCGCAACGCGACCGGTGCCCAGATCGAAGCAGCCCTCACCGCTGCGACGGAAACCGCCCACGACTGGGACCGCCTCGGCGGCTCAGCCCGCGCCAAACTCCTCGACGCCGCCGCCGATCTTATCGAACGCGATCGTTCCAAACTGATGGCCGTCCTGGTCCGCGAAGCCGGTCGCACCGTCCCCAACGCCCTGGCGGAAGTCCGCGAGACAGCTGATTTCCTCAGGTATTATGCTCTCCAGGCCCGCAAACACTTTGCAGAACCCGTCAGCCTCGCCAGCACAACGGGCGAGACGAGCAGCATCGAATGGCGCGCCCGTGGCCCGTTCGCGTGCATTGCTCCGTGGAACTTCCCGCTCGCGATCTTCGTTGGGCAAGTCGCCGCAGCCCTCGCCGCCGGCAATCCCGTTCTTGCCAAGCCAGCCGGCCAGACACCGATCATCGGCTTCCTCGCCGTCAAACTGCTGCACGAAGCCGGCATCCCGCCGAAAGTCTTGCAATTCCTGCCCGGCGGCGGCGACGTTGGCGCAGCCCTCGTCAAAGACCCGCGCATTAAAGGCGTCGCGTTCACCGGCTCCAACGAATCCGCCTGGGCGATCCAGAAGGCGCTGGCCGACCGCCGTGGCGCCATCATCCCCTTCATCGCCGAAACCGGCGGCCTCAACGCGATGATCGCCGATTCCAGCGCACTCCCAGAACAGATCGTGCGCGACGCTGTCCGCTCCGCCTTCGATAGCGCCGGTCAGCGCTGCTCCGCCGCGCGCATCCTTTTCCTGCAGGACGACATCGCCGCCAAGACCATCCCGATGCTGACCGGCGCGATCGCCGCTCTCAAAATTGGCGATCCGCTGGCCTTTGATGCCGACATCGGCCCCGTCATCGACGAGCCGTCTCAAGACGCACTGGAGACCCACAAGCTGAGAATGCAAGATCAGGCCCGCGAACTGATCGATCTGCCGCTGCCCCCACATGTTCGCGGCGGCACGTATGTCTCGCCCGCCTGCTACGAAATCGACCGTCTCTCGCTTCTTGAGCGCGAAGTCTTCGGTCCCATCCTCCACGTGGTCCGCTTCCCGCGCGGCGGCCTGACGAAGGTCATCGAAGCCATCAACGCGACCGGCTATGGCCTGACCCTCGGCCTTCACAGCCGCATCGACGCGGTCGCCGATCAGGTCGCCCGAGAAGCCAAGGTGGGCAACCTCTACGTCAACCGCAACCAGATCGGCGCTGTTCCAGGCGTCCAACCCTTCGGCGGCGAGGGACTGTCCGGTACCGGACCGAAAGCTGGCGGCCCCAACTATATCCAGCGCTTCGCCACCGAGCGCATCCGGACCACCGACATCACGGCCACCGGCGGCAATGTTCAGCTTCTGACACGATCGGTTAAGGACGACACCTGAGATCGGTCTTGCCGCCAAGGCCCGCGATCCCCAAACTATGGCTATGAGCACCAAGGATAAGCGTCCAACGCCCACGGGCGACAAAACGGCAACCGCCGCTGGCGGAGCTGTGTCGAAGCCGGACGCCAAGTCAAAGGTCAGCGCCAACGAAACCGAGTCCGGCGTTCAGGACTTCATCACCAAGATGAAGACCATTGCCCCGGCATCAACGGGCCTTCCCGGCCGCCTCGTCTTCGCCATGGACGCCACCATGAGCCGCCAGCCGACCTGGGATATGGCGCTGTCCCTCCAATCCGACATGTTTGCGATCGTGAAGGACATCGGCGGCCTCGACGTCCAACTCGTGTTCTTCCGCGGCATGAACGAGTGCCGCGCCTCGCGCTGGGTCTCCGACCCCTCCGAACTCGCCCGCCTGATGACGACCGTGTCCTGCCGCGGCGGCATCACCCAGTTGGCCCGCGTCCTGACCCACGCAGCGGAAGAAACCACCAAGCGCCGGGTCAACGCCGTCGTCTTCGTCGGCGATGCCATGGAAGAAGACATCGACTACGTCTGTTCTAAAGCCGGTGCGCTGGGCCTCCTCGGCGTGCCCGTGTTTCTCTTCCAAGAAGGCGCCAACCCGGATGCCACCCGCGCCTACAAAGAAATTGCCCGTCTCACAAAGGGCGCCACATGCCGCTTCGACGCTGGCTCGGCCGAACAACTCCGCGCGCTGTTGCGCGCCGTCGCCGTCTACGCCTCTGGTGGCCGCAAAGCCTTGCTGGCTTTGGGTGCGCGCACCGGCGAAAAGGGTGCTCAACTGCTCCTCAGCCAAATGAAGCCCGGAGAATAAAGCGGCAATGGCCTATCTTCTGTCCGGCCTCGTGGCTCTCGTCATTGCGCTTCTGATCGCGCGCGGCTTCACATCTGCCAACCCCTCGGCCATGGCCCGTCAACTCCGCCTCCTCGGTGGCGTGGTTCTGATGGCCGTCGCCGCCGTTGTGGCTTTGCGCGGTCGCATGGACTTTGCGCTCCTTCTTGGCTTTGTCGGTTGGGGACTGCTGATGGGACGCGGCGTACTGCCGTGGGGATCGGGCGGCTGGAGCGGCGGCGGATCGGGCGGCAACCAAGGCTCGCGCGTCGCCACCGACCACTTGGACATGGAACTCGATCATGCCAGCGGCGCGATCCGAGGCACCATCCTCAAAGGCCGTTTTGCGGGCCAGGACATCGAAACCCTCTCGCCCGCGGAACTGGTGCTGATCTGGCAAGATTATTCCTTCGCCGATCCCAGTTCCGCCCAGATCCTGGAAGCCTACCTCGACCGCCGCCATCCCACATGGCGCGATGACCTCGAGCGGCAGGCTGAAGGCGATGCGGGTGAGGACGCGTTCCGGAGCGAGCATCGCGGCCCGCGCTCTGGTACTCCGCGCTCTGGTGTTATGACCCGAGCCGAGGCACTCGAGATTTTAGGTTTACAGGACGGCGCAAGCGACGACGCAGTTCGGGCAGCCCATCGCGACTTGATGAAAAAGTTGCATCCCGACCGCGGCGGCTCGAACTATCTGGCGTCCAAGATCAACGAGGCCAAAGCGGTTCTCGTCGGCGACTGAGGATCAGTTTGCCCGCGCCACGAAGCAATCGAGCCCGCTGCGGCGCAACTCGTTACACGCCGTCGTGGCCGATGCACTGTCAAAACCTGCAAAACGCGCGCGGTAGAGCTGCCGGTCGCCCTTTGTCAGAGGCACGGCAATCGGAGCGCTTTCACCCAGCACATGGGCCGCCTTCGACTTAGCCGCCGTCATCGCCCGCGTCGCTTCTGTCGGCGAGCCATAAACGCCGATTTGGACGTGATACCCCGGTGCCGCAGCCTCTGGGCGGGAAACCGTGAGCTGAGCTGGTTGCGCACCATCTCGTGACCGGCCCATCGACACGGGCACCGGCGCCGGCGCTGGCAGGTCTGCCACGGCGGTCCGCAAAGCCGGCTTTTCAAGAGCTGCGTCATCCCCAGCAAAATCCCCGGCGGGCTCATTCAAACGCGCCAACTGAGCTTGCAGAGTGGACGGAGGACGGCCGGCATCGACAGCTTTCGCAACAACCGTTTCGGCTGCAGACGGCGGCGCGTCCGCCGTGGGTGCGGCGCCGGCCACACCAAGCGACCGCCGTCCCGTTTCCGCGTCAACCGGCTCGGCAACAGCACGGGCTGCGATTTGAGCCTTGAGTTCGGCAAAATCCGGACGTGGCATCGTCGAAGCATAGGTCAACGGTTGCGCGGCCGGCGGCGAGGCCACGGGCATCGCGGCTGTCTCAGCAACAACAGGCCCATCGGCCGTCTCCAGCGATGATGGCGGCAACACGGAAACCGTCTTCACTTTCGCAATCGAAATGCGCGGTGCGGGCGCAGCATCTGCCGACGTCGCGATCACCTGCGCGATGGGATCGGCTTCCCGGGCAACCGGCGCCGGAGAAGGAGGCGCTGCGGCAACCACGATAGCCGGCGGCTTTGGCGCTGCGGGTGGTTCGGTCTTGTTGACGGGCTTCGGCGCTGGCCGATTGGCGGGCTTGGCATCGGCAATTAGCTGCGGTCCCGATTTCCGTGTGCGCTCGGTCGAAGCCTTCTCGATCGCGCGCGCCAAGAGCATCCGCATATGCGCATCGCGCAATCCCGCGCTGACACCGCCAAACACCGCGGCAACCACGTGTTTCCCCCCGCCCTTGTACGACGACACGAGATTGAACCCCGACGCCCGCGTATAGCCGGTCTTGATTCCGTCAACGCCGGAGAAGCGGCCGAGCAGCGCGTTGTGCGAGCGGTAGGTCTTGCCGCCGTACGAGAACGTGCGCGTCGAGAACAGACGATAGTGCTGTGGGAAGTCATCCTGCAGGCGCATGGCAAGCGTGAGCATATCGCGCGCCGTCGTAACCTGATCCGGGTCTGGCAGACCCGACGCATTCTGAAATGTTGTGTCGCGCATGCCGATCTGCCGCGCGCGCTTGGTCATCAGTTTGGCAAAGCCGGCTTCGCTGCCGCCAATTTTTTCAGCGATCGCGACCGCCATGTCGTTGGCCGACTTGACGATGAGCGCCTTGATGGCGTCGCGCATCGTGATGTCCGAGCCCGCATCGAGCCCGAGCTTCGAGGGCGCAGCCTCCGCGGCCCGCTCACTGACCGTCAACGGCGTCGAGAACGATAGGCGCCCGGCTTCGATGGTCTCGAACGCCAGATAGAGTGTCATCATCTTGGTGAGAGAAGCGGGGAAGCGCGGTTCGCTGCCGGAGTTGTCGTGCAGAACGCGGCCGGTATTGGCATCAATGACCATAGCCGCCGACTTGTCGCCTGCCGACGCCGGAGCGCCAGCCGCGAGCACAGCGCACACGCCACTCAACAGAAAGACAAACGCGGACCACCGGATTGAACGCACGGTATGACGCCTGAAATGAACTCAGCCCTGTTGCACGTGGGGTCGCTTTGCTGGACGGTCGGCAGTTCAAGCTGCTAGCCACCCATGTCCCCCGCCCAACCCATAAACCGTGCCTTGACGGCGGCTTTGGGGCCGGTTCGGGGCATGCGCCCGTCTCATTTGATTTTTAAGCTAGCGCAAAACCGCTTCGTTAGGGTAAACGCAGTGCAGCACCAACTTAAAATGCTGCAGTGCGATATTTTTTGCTTGAATTTTGCTGCAGTGCAGCTATTATAGCCGTCAAGTTACAACAGATGTGCCCAACACATGTCCGGGTCGCAATCCCGGCCTCAACCCGAAAGGCGTACTCCTATGATGAATAATTTCCAGGATTTCCAGAAGATCGGCCAGACCGGCATGGAAGGCTACATGAAGATGATGGGCGAGTGGAACAAGAGCTGGCAGACCATCGCCAGCGAGATGACCGAATATAACAAGCGCGCCTTCGAAAACGGCACGGCGGCTTTTGAGAAGCTCGCCGCCGCCAAATCCGTCGAACAGGCCATGGAAATTCAGACCACCTACGCCAAGCGCGCCTACGAAGACTACATGCAGCAGATGTCCAAGATCGGCGCCATGTACCAGAACATCGCCAAGGACGCCTTCAAGCCGGGCGCCTTCCCGGGCGCTCGCTAAGGTCAGGCCGCCGCTGACCGGCTGTCGCTGAAAAATCGAGGCCCGGGCTTAATGCCCGGGCCTTTTTTGCGTCGCACTCTAGCACCACATCTCCAATAGCCGCCAGCATCCAATCCGCCACCCCAAACCGTAGAAGATGCAACTTTGAAATGGCACGAAGGCCTCTTGCCGCCGCTTTGCGGATGCATTGAACTAGCAGGTGGGGCCACCGGTGGCGGCAGCGCGATTCGACGGACAGAAACGACGGCCACGTTGGCCGCCAACACGGACATGATCGAGGGTATGGGAGAAGTGGGGCAGGGCATGATTGACGGTTGGCCGCGCGCCGCTGGTCCCGACAAGGACCAGGGCAAAGGTGGCGACGGCGATCAGGGCAAAACCGGGATCGTCACCAAGACACGGCCGAAAACGAAGAAGCCGTCGCTCTACAAAGTTCTACTTCTGAACGACGACTACACGCCGATGGAATTTGTCGTGCACGTGCTTGAGAAGTTCTTTCAAAAAGGCCGCCAGGAAGCGACCGATATTATGCTTGCGGTTCACCGCAAAGGCGTCGGCATCTGTGGCGTGTTCACCTACGAAGTCGCTGAAGCCAAAGTCACTTTGGTTATGGACTTCGCGCGCCAGCACGGGCACCCTTTGAAATGCACCCTGGAGAAAGAGTAGGTCAAACGTGCCGTCCTTCTCAAAGAATCTAGAGATTACACTCCACCGCGCTCTTGAGCATGCCAACCAGCGCAGCCACGAATATGCGACGCTGGAGCATCTGCTTGCCGCTCTGCTTGAGGATCGCGACGCGGCGGCCGTCCTGCGCGCCTGCAACGTCGATCTCGACCGTCTGCGCGCCCGCGTCACCGAATATCTCGATACCGAGTTCACCGCGATCACGTCGAAGTCTGTCGCTGAGGCCTCGCCGACACCGGGCTTCCAGCGCGTCATCCACCGTGCCGTGGTCCATGTGCAGTCGTCGGGCCGCGAGGAAGTCACCGGTGCCAATGTGCTCGTCGCCATCTTCGCTGAGCGCGAAAGCCACGCCGCATTCTTCCTGCAAGAGCAGGACATGACCCGCTTCGATGCGGTGCAATACATCAGCCACGGTATCGCCAAACGTCCCGGCATGTCTGAACCCCGCGTCGTGCGCGGCGCAGAGGAGAACGAGCAAACGGAAACGGCTGAGGACAAGAAGGGCCAGCAAGACGCGCTCAACACGTATTGCGTCAATCTCAATCGCAAGGCCCGTGACGGCAAGATCGATCCCTTGATCGGCCGTGAGCCGGAGGTGCTGCGCACAATTCAGGTGCTCTGCCGCCGCCAGAAAAACAATCCGCTCCTCGTCGGCGACCCCGGCGTCGGCAAAACCGCGATTGCCGAAGGCCTCGCCCGCAAGATTATTCGCGGCGAGGTCCCCGAAGTCCTGCGCGATGCCACGATCTTCTCCCTCGACATGGGCACGCTGCTGGCAGGCACACGGTATCGCGGCGACTTCGAGGAACGGCTGAAGGCCGTCATGAAGGAAGCTGAAGCCTATCCAGGCGCGGTGCTCTTCATAGACGAAATCCATACCGTCATCGGCGCCGGCGCCACCTCCGGCGGTGCGATGGACGCCTCGAACCTGCTCAAGCCCGCGCTTCAGTCCGGCGCGCTGCGCTGCATCGGCTCGACAACCTACAAGGAATACCGCCAGCACTTTGAGAAAGACCGGGCGCTCGTCCGCCGTTTCCAGAAGATCGACGTCAACGAGCCAACCGTGGCTGACGCCATCGAGATCTTGAAGGGCCTGAAGCCGTATTACGAAGAATACCACAAGCTCAAGTACACCAACGATGCCATCAAGGCGGCGGTGGAACTCGCCGCCCGCTACATCCACGACCGCAAGTTGCCCGATAAGGCGATCGACGTGATCGATGAAACGGGCGCGGCGCAAATGCTCATCGTCGAGTCGAAGCGCAAAAAGAAAATAACGGTCAAAGAGATCGAAGCCACAATCGCCACGATGGCGCGCATTCCTCCAAAGACGGTTTCGAAGTCCGATTCCGAGGTCCTGCACAATATCGATCGCGATCTGAAGCGGCTCGTCTTCGGCCAAGACAAGGCTATCTCCGCGCTGGCGTCAGCCATCAAGCTGTCCCGCGCGGGTCTGCGCGAACCGGAAAAACCGATTGGCTGCTATCTGTTTTCGGGCCCCACCGGTGTTGGTAAAACCGAAGTCGCCAAGCAGCTTGCCAATCTGCTGGGCGTCGAGTTGCTGCGCTTCGACATGTCGGAATACATGGAGAAGCACTCGGTCTCCCGCCTCATTGGAGCGCCTCCTGGATATGTCGGCTTTGACCAGGGCGGCCTTCTGACCGACGGCGTCGACCAGCACCCGCACTCCGTGCTCCTCCTCGACGAAATCGAAAAGGCCCATCCCGACCTCTACAACATTCTTTTGCAGGTGATGGACCACGGCAAGCTGACGGACCACTCCGGTAAGTCCGTCGACTTCCGCAATATCATTCTCATCATGACGACGAACGCGGGCGCCTCCGATATGGCCAAGCCTCCCATGGGCTTCGAGCGCGGCCGTCGCGAAGGCGAGGATACCGAAGCCGTCAACCGCATGTTCACGCCGGAATTCCGCAACCGTCTCGATGCGGTGATCCCCTTCGGCGGCCTGCCGCCCGAAGTCATCGCCAAGGTCGTCGACAAGTTTATCTTCCAGTTGGAAGCTCAGCTTTCCGAGCGCTCGGTCACGATCGAGCTGACGGACGCGGCCCGCAAGTGGATCGGCGAGATTGGCTACGACGAAAAGTTCGGCGCTCGCCCGCTCGGCCGCGTCATCCAGGAACACATCAAGAAGCCTCTTGCCGACGAACTGCTCTTCGGCAAGTTGGAACATGGCGGCACGGTGAAGATTGGCCTGGAAGGCTCTGGCCTCGAAAAACGGCTGACCTTCGAATACTTTCCAGCCGAGCCCGGCAGCCGCAAGCCCGAGCAAACCGACGACGAGGACGAAGCCGAAGCTGCCCTCGTCGACGTCGCTCCGCGCAAAGCACTCCCTGGTCCCAAGGAAAAGAAAGAAAAGCCGACCCGTCCGGCTGGCTCCGTGCCGGGCGTGCCGCGCAAGAAAGACGAGTAGCCGGCGGCACCCACCCCTGGATCAGCCCCGACTCGCGCTACCATCGGCGCGCCGCGCAACGATCGCGGCGCGCCGATTTTTTTTGGGGCCGGTGGGGCGCGGAACCAAGTTTCCGTACCTATCTTATCCAGTGGAAATACCATGACCCGCTGAGGGCATGGCAGCGATGGAGAGATCAATGTCCGCACGCGTCGCAAAGCTTAGCCCGAATACCACCGCTATCCGCATCGCCACACTGGCCGCCGCCGGCACCATTCTGGCTGCTTTCCTCACCATCGCCCCGGTCAAAGCCGCCGTCGCTGGCGAACTCATTGGCTCATGGAGCGGCACTGGGACGGTGACACTCGCCAGCGGCGCCCGCGAAAAGGCCCGTTGCCGCGCATCTTACATCTCCGCTGGCGGGCGCACCTACGCCATGTCGGCAACCTGCGCCACGGCAGCCGCCAAGGTCTCGCAAACCGCGATTGTCAGCCAGAACACCAAAAACCGCTTCGGCGGTACATTCTACAATCCTGAGTTCGGCGTCACCGGCCGCATCCGCATCATCCTCAGCGGCGCCCGCCAGACGGTCTATCTCTCCGGTAGCTCGGGCCACGCCACCTTCAACATGAAGCGGCAGTGACGAGGAGTTCGGCGGCCCCCACATGAACGACAGCTGAAAACAAGGTTCAGAACCGGTTCAGCCGAACTCTCCTAAGGTCTCTCACATGACGGGGCGAATGGCCCCGCCGAGAGATCCCAACGGAGACCATCATGTCGACCCTGACCCGCACCATCGCCCTCGCCGCCGCCATGCTGGCCGCCGGCACCGCTGTCGCCTCGGCCCACTCGGTCGAGGACCGCCAGATCAAGCAGCGCCTCGCGATCGAACAGGGCCGTCAGACCGGTTCGATCACCTGGCTCGAAGGCCGCCGCCTGCGCGCCGAACAGCAGCGCATCATGCGCATGGAGCGCATCCTCAAGGCCGACGGCCACCTCTCCGCCAGCGATCGCCGCATCCTCGCCCAGATGCAGAACGACGCCCGCCGCCACATCGTGGCCGAGAAGACCGACGGCCGCCGCCGCCTTGGCTTCCTCCCCCGCGTCGGCAACTAAGCGCCTGCCCCTCTGAGCCTTCTCCCAAAACACTTCGGGCCGCCCTCCGGGCGGCCCTTTTTTATTTTGTTCGATCACCCCAACCGATGCGCCACGGCAACAGCTGTCCGACGCTCGGCCAACGGGGACACAACTTAGGACTTTGGTAAGCACGCCCCGCTAGCGTTTCCGAGACGGTTTCAGTTCCAGTCGGGGTCAGTCCACTATGAGCATTCTGCGGTCGGTTTCGATTGACGACATCATCTCCCGCGGCAGCATCCGCGATCATGATGTGATGCGCATGCGCCAGTCGTTCTACGACGACGGCTTGATCACCCCCGAAGAAGCAACGCAGCTGATCCGCCTCAACGAGGCCTGTCCCGTCCAGGATGCAGCGTGGTCCCCCTTCTTCGTGCAGGCTATCTGCGACTACATCGTCAATCAAACCGAGCCCGAAGGCTACGTCACGGCTGCCAATGCCGATTGGCTCATTGCCATGATCGCCCCGGAAGGCCGCATCCGCTCCAAGACCGAACTCGACCTTCTGCTGCAGGTTTTGGACACAGCCCGCTGGTCGCCTGAGCGCCTCGTCCGCTTTGCCCTCGATGAAGTCAAGCGCGCGGTCATCGAAGGCGATGGCCCTCTGCGCATCAACGGCACCCGCCAGACCGGCACGATCGCCGATTCCGAGGTCGATCTGATCCGTCGCATCCTCTATGCCTTCGGCGGTGACGGCAACATCGCCATCACCCGCGCCGAAGCCGAGGTTTTGATCGCCATCGAAGAGAGCCTTGTCAGCGGCACGCCCACCGCGGCCTGGACTGACCTCTTCGTCAAGGCCATGGCCAATGTCATTCTCGCCACGTCCGGCTATGCGCCGCCCAGCCGCGAAGAAGCGCTCCGGTCCGATGCCTGGCTGAAGCGCCGCGCCGACCTCTCCCCGTCCAACCTCGTTGCAGCCATGGTCAGCGGCAGCCTGTCGAGCGTCTGGGACACCTACACAGAGCAGAGCTCCGAGGAGCGCGCTCTGGCCCGTCTCGAACGCCAGCGCGTTGAGATCATAACGAATGAAGAGATCACCGAGGGCGAAGCAGCGTGGCTGGTCGAGCGGCTGACCCGCGACGACCGCCTGACACCCACCGAGTTGGCCCTTATCGACTATCTGCGCCGCGAAGCGACCATGCTCCATCCAGCCCTCGTCGATCTGGTCCGCCGGACAACCGCTGCCTGATCAAGCCGCCGCCGGCCGGCCAGCAAACCCCTTCCTGGGCCGCGTCGGGACGGGGCCCAGAGTCCGGCCCAGCCCCGGACAATGATCGCTATTCTCAATCAGACCATGAATTCCAACGGCGTTTACCCGTTGCTGCGGGCTGTCGGGCCGCGCCGACCCTGGCCAAAGCTCCAAAGCCCGCATTCGCCGCGCCATGTTGCCCGTTTACGTGACGGGAAGAGGCGTCTAGAACCAGCCGTTATTCAGACCTTCTCCCATCCTTTCCGAACCAAGACGGGACCGCATCCGCGATGTTCAATAAGATCCTGATCGCCAACCGTGGCGAGATCGCCTGCCGTGTCATCAAGACCGCCCGCAAAATGGGCATCAAGACCGTTGCAGTCTACTCAGATGCCGACCGCGACGCACTCCATGTCGAGATGGCAGACGAAGCCGTCCACATTGGTCCCGCCCCCGCCGCCCAATCCTATCTAATTATCGACAAGATCATCGAGGCCTGCAAACAGACCGGCGCTGAAGCCGTCCACCCCGGCTACGGCTTCTTGTCCGAACGCGAATCGTTCCCCGTCGCCCTGGCAAAGGCCGGCATCGTTTTCATCGGCCCCAATCCGCACGCCATCGCCGCCATGGGCGATAAGATCGAGTCCAAGAAGGCCGCAGCCGCTGCAAAAGTGTCCACAGTGCCCGGCTATATGGGCGAGATCGACGACGTCAAACACGCGATCAAGATCGCCGAAGACATCGGCTATCCCGTCATGATGAAGGCGTCCGCCGGCGGTGGCGGCAAAGGGATGCGCATCGCCTTCAACCGCCGGGAAGTTGAGGAAGGCTACCCACTCGCCAAATCCGAGGCCAAGGCGTCGTTTGGCGACGACCGCATGTTCATTGAAAAATTCATCGTCGATCCCCGCCACATCGAAATCCAGCTCATCGGCGACAAGCACGGCAATGTCATCTACTTGGGCGAGCGCGAGTGTTCGATCCAGCGCCGCAACCAGAAGGTGCTCGAAGAAGCCCCATCTCCGCTTCTCGACGAAAAAACCCGCAAGGCCATGGGCGAGCAGGCCGTCGCGCTTGCGAAAGCCGTCGGCTACGACAGCGCCGGCACCGTCGAATTCGTCGCCGGCCAGGATCGCTCGTTCTTCTTCCTCGAAATGAACACCCGCCTCCAGGTCGAGCATCCCGTCACCGAGATGATCACGGGCGTTGACCTCGTCGAGCTGATGATCCGCGTGGCCGCTGGCGAGAAGCTCCCCTTCAAGCAGTCCGACATCAAATTGAACGGCTGGGCCGTCGAAAGCCGCGTCTACGCCGAAGACCCCTTCCGCAACTTCCTGCCATCCATCGGCCGCCTCGTGAAATACCGGCCCCCGGCTGAGGGCATCCGCGACGGCGCCACCATCCGCAACGATACCGGCGTCTTCGAAGGCGGCGAGATTTCGATGTATTACGACCCGATGATCGCCAAGCTCGTCACCCACGCGTCCACCCGCGAAAAGGCGATCGCCGCCCAGGCCGACGCGCTCGACGCCTTCTACATCGACGGCATCCAGCACAACATTCCCTTCCTCCAGGCGGTCATGCAGCATCCCCGCTGGATCTCGGGCAAGATCTCGACCGGCTTCATCAAGGAAGAATACCCGGACGGCTTCAAGCCGCGCGCCGCCGAAGGCGAAGAACGCCGCATCTTGGCGTCCGTCGCGGCCGTCATCGACCACCAGCAGAACAGCCGCCGCCGCCAGATCACACACCAGATGTCGGGCACAGCCGTCAGTTTCGCTAAAACCCGCGTGGTCAAGATCGGTGACGATCAGCTGAAGATGGAAGTCGCCGGCGAAGGTCACTCGTTCGCCGTCACCATGATGGGCGCGAACGACGCTCGCGGTGAAACCATCTCGATCGTCTCAGGCTGGACCCCCGGCGATCCCATCTGGCACGGCAAGGTGAACAACCGCGATGTCGCCATCATGGTTCGCACGCGCTTGAACGGGCTGACGCTCTCCTATCGCGGCATCACCGTTCCGGTCCACGTCTTCACCACCCGCGAGGCGGAACTGGCGGCGCTAATGCCGGTCAAGGCCGCAGCCGACATGTCGAAGTTCCTGCTCTGCCCGATGCCGGGCCTCGTCAAGGCGATCAATGTCGAGGAAGGCGCAGACGTGAAGGCAGGCGATCCGCTGGCAATCGTCGAAGCCATGAAGATGGAAAACATCTTGCGCGCCGAGCTCGACGGCAAGGTCAAGAAGGTCAACGCCAAGGCGGGCGACAGCCTCGCCGTCGACGCGGTAATCCTCGAATTCGCCTGAGTCCGGCAACGCGACACCCAGAACCAAGAAGGGCTGCCCCCGCAAACCCGTGGGCGGCCCTTTATTTTGTCCTCTGGTTCAATTCCTCAATCGGTGGCGTAACGGCCGCACTCGCGGCGCAGCATGTCTAGGATGGGATCATAGGCGTCCTCGTCGCGCGCTTCCGGATAGACGAGATACACCGGATAAACGAACCGCCGCGCGCGCTTGGGTTGTTTCAGCCGGCCGCGCGACAGGTAGGGCTTGACCACCCGCATCGGAAAATACGCCGAAAGCTCGTTCGCCAGCACGTACTCAAGCGGCATACTGCCGAGGTCCAGTGACAGGCCGGGCTTGATCAGTTCCGGATAGGCTGCCGCATGATCCCGCTGAAAATCGGACCCCCAGTTGATGAAAACATAGTCGCTGCTGCCCTTTTTCGGCGCCGTCCGGGCACTTGTGACCAGCACGAACTCCTCGTCGAACAGATGCTCCACCGTGTGCCCCGGCGGCTGAATCGGCCGGTACATCATCGCCAAATCCAGCGTCCCCTCGATCAGGCGCTGGGTCAGCACATCCTGAACCGCCGCCGTGGCCGAAATCGCGATATCCGGGGTGTCGGTTCTCAGTTTCGAGATCGTCTTAAGCAGCGCGCCATGCCAGAGCGTGGCCGGTGCGCCAACGGCAATGTGATCCCGATGCTGGTCCGAAAGCGACACCTCCAGCTGCGCCCGCTGCCACACGCGCACCAGCGCCAACGCATGTTTGTGGAATTGTTCACCCGCCGCAGTAAGATCTGCACCGCTTTTTGAGCGTTCAAAAACGGGTCGTCCGAGCAGGTCTTCGAGCCCCTTGATGCGCGCCGAGACCGTCGACTGCGTGATGTTCAAACGGTGCGCAGCATCAATAAAACTGCCGGTTTCTGCGACCATCAGAAAGGTGCGGGCGAGATTGATGTCCATCTGCGACTCGCGCGTTAGGGTGGACGCTACTGCTCTATCTATCGAAATTTTCGATAGTGGTCAGCGGAAATTTCCGTTTGAAGCTGGATTTGATTCTCACCAGATTGCAGGCGTCCCGGCGACGAGTCGGGAAATGAAAGCCTGGCAAATCATGCCCGGTGCAAAAACTGAAGGACGAAGAACATGGCCAAAGCTGCAAAGAAGCCTGCCGCGAAGAAGGCTGCCAAGAAGCCGGCGGCGAAGAAGAAGAAGTAAGAGTTTCCTGCCTCGTGCCCCGGAACC
>JALHQM010000023.1 GCA_022841965.1 Hyphomicrobium sp.
CTTGAGCCTTAGAGCATTTTCCACCAAAGTGGGCACCGGTTTGGTGCAAGAAAATGCGACAAACAAAGGAATCTAGAGCGCCTGCCTGACCCAAGTCAGGCGGAAAGCGCTCTAGATCGGCATCCATTGCCGCAACGATGAAAGCAAAAAATGGCAACGCTCAAAGGCAAGACGCTCTTCATCACCGGTGGCAGCCGCGGCATTGGCCTCGCCATTGCTCTCCGCGCCGCCCGCGATGGCGCCAACATCGCCATTGCCGCCAAGACGAGCGACCCCAATCCCAAGCTCCCCGGTACCGTCCACACCTCCGCGGCCGAAATCGAAAAAGCGGGCGGACGCGCCCTGCCCATCGTCTGCGACATCCGCTTTGAAGATCAGGTCATCGCCGCCGTCGCCAAAACGGTGGAAACCTTCGGCGGCATCGATATCTGCATCAACAACGCCTCCGCCCTTTCACCCACAGGCACCGAAGCGACCGACATGAAGCGCTTCGATCTCATGCACGCGATCAATACGCGCGGGACCTTCCTCACCACCAAGACCTGCATCCCGCATTTGCGAAAATCGCAAAACCCGCATGTCCTCGTTCTATCGCCCCCGCTCGACATGCAGCCGAAGTGGTTCAAGAACCATGTCGCCTATTCGATCGCCAAATACGGCATGAGCCTCTGCGTGTTGGGTATGGCCGAGGAGTTCCGCATGGACGGTATCGCCGTCAACGCGCTGTGGCCCCGCACCGCCATTGCGACCGCCGCGATCGAAAATGTGCTCGGCAAAAAGCTCATCGCCATGAGCCGCACCCCCGAAATCATGGCCGACGCCGCGCACCTGATCCTCACCCAACCGTCCCGCGACCTGACCGGCCAGTTCCTGATCGACGACAGCGTTCTTTATGAAAAAGGCGGCGTCACCGACTTCACCCCCTACCGCGTCGATGCCACCAAGCCCTTGGTGCAAGATTTCTTTGTGCCCGACGACCGCCCAGCCCCGCCCGGCGTCACGGTCATCCCGTTAAGCCTTCCCGGCACCTAACAGCCTCGCCTTCCGTACCCCTGGCGCTCGGGCATCGCCCTTGGCTAGGATCATGCCGCTTGCCCCAACGAAAGGACCGGTCCGGGTCATGACAACACTGCTCGTCACACACCCGATCTTCACCGATCACGACACCGGCCCCGGTCATCCCGAGCGGCCCGATCGCATGCGCGCCATCGACAAGGTGCTCGGCCACGAGAGCTACGCCACTTTGAAGCGTATCGATGCGCCGCTCCGCGACGACGTCGAAACTCAGATCCTCCTTGCCCATCCGAAACATCACCTCGACCGGATGCGCCGTGTCGGCGAGCAGTCCATGGGCGAAAACCGCATCGTCCGCATCGACGGCGACACCGTCATGTCCCCCGCCTCTTGGGACGCAGTGCTGCGCGGCGTTGGCGCGGGCTTGCAAGCCGTCGACGAAGTCATGTCCGGCCGCGCAACTAACGCCTTCGCGCAAGTTCGTCCCCCTGGCCACCATGCCGAAAACGACCGCGCCATGGGCTTTTGCTTTTTCTCCAATGCCGCCATCGCCGCGCTCTATGCCCGCTCCAAGCATGGTGCCGAGCGGGTCGCCGTTGTCGATTTCGACGTCCACCACGGCAACGGCACGCAAGACATCTTCTGGTCCGACAAGGATTGCTTTTACGGATCAACCCATCAGATGCCACTTTTCCCCGGCACCGGCGAATTAAGCGAAACCGGCGTCGGCAACATCTTCAACGCCCCTCTCCGCGAGGGCGACGGCGCCGACCACTTTCGCGAAGCATTTTCCGAGCGCATCCTGAAGCCGCTGCACAATTTCGGCCCCGACCTGATTGTGATTTCCGCCGGTTTCGACGCCCACAAGCGCGATCCACTCGGGGGGCTCCAATTGGTCGAAGCCGATTTCATGTGGGCCACCGAGAAGCTCGCAGGCGTCGCCGAGGCCCACGCCAAACGCCGCGTCGTCTCAATGCTGGAAGGCGGCTACGACCTTGAGGGACTGGCTAAATCAGTCGGCGTCCACGTCCGCACCCTCATGGATGTGGGAACCTGAGCCCCGGTTCAACGGTTGCCCAACCAGAGACGAAGCCCCCTCAGGCCTTGTGCCAGCCCGCTTGGCCCTTTAATCCCGCTCAGAAGTCCAGCTCGGCCGATTCCGGCCGGGTCCACGTCCCGCCTCGCGGGATCACCGCCACCGCGGGGAACGAGAAATGAACAAGCCCTTGAACAAACACGCTGATATTAAGGAGATGACCTTCGAGCGCGCATTGAAGGAATTGGAAGGTATCGTCTCACGCCTCGAGCGCGGTGATGTCGAACTCGAAGAGAGCATCGCCATCTATGAGCGCGGCGAAGTCCTCCGCGACCACTGCGATCGGCTTTTGCGGCAGGCCGAAGCCAAAGTCGAAAAGATCACTCTTGGCGCCGATAACGCGCCCAAAGGCACAGCGCCCTTCGACACTGAGTAGAAACACTCTTGCCCCAATGGAATTGCAACCTTAGGCTCTGAACACTGAAAATCAGAGTTTGGAGTGTGTGCGTGGCGCGTTTGATCCCCTTGGCAGCCAAAGTGGTTCTGGTTGCCGTTATGCTCGCGTCATTGCCCCAGACGGCCGCCGTCGCCGCAGGCGACACGAGCGCGGCCCCTGCAGTCCGCCAAGATGCAGCCAAATCAGCCTTCGAGAGCGCCAAGGAACTGGGCACCGCCGACGCCTGGAACGCATTCCTCGTCAGCTACCCGACGGGTTTTTATGCCGACTTGGCGCGCGCTTACCTGAAAAAAGTGGGCGAGCCTTCAACGGCACCGGCCGTCACACCTGTTCCAGCACCAACAGTCCCCGAGCCAGCTGCCCCAACGGTCCTCCCTCCGTCATCGGGGCGCGCTGCCGAGCGCTCATGCACGGAACGCAATACGTTCCGGTCCGAGCATTCGCGCGAGCCGACGAAGATCACCTTTGTCAATCAATCCGGCATGTACCGCGCCATTATGTGGATCGATTTCGACGGCACGCTGAAAGATTACGGCGGCCTCAACTCCGGTGAAGAAATAGTACTCGATACCTTTCGCACCCATCCCTGGATGATCGCCACCGGCCCCGGCGATTGCCTCCAGATCTTCCTCCCCGCCGCCGAGCCGGCGACCGTTCGCCTGGAGCGGCTCGCCGCCGACGACGGCCCGGTCCGCCCAGAGCCGGTCGCCACCAAGCAGCCAGAGAAGAAGTCGTCGCCACCACCTCAAAAGCTTAAATGCGGCAAGAACTACAAGCTCAAGAACGGTGAGTGCGTTCTGCTCCAGAACTGCGGGAAAAACGCCTATCGCAGCCCCGAAGGCGATTGCTACTGCAAAAAGGGCTACGAAATGCGCAAAGGCAAATGCCAGTGGCCGCAAGACAAGAACGGCTTTGAAGTCGCACCCTGGAAAAAGGGCGGCTGCTCCTCGCTGCAGGCCCAGTGCAACCAAGGCAACGGCGGAGCCTGCATGAAATACGAAGAAAATTGTCAGGTGAACTGACACCTCAAACAGCCTATGCAAGTCTGTGAGAACTGCCCCGCCGACACCCTTCAAACGGTGGCGGTAAAGGGTTATGTGTCTCCCGACCGATCATCCGCCGCGCATCGGGCCGATAAAGGCCGGCGCCGAATGGGAAACGATACCCTCGCCGTGAGCAAGACGCCCCTCCTCGACACCATCAAAACGCCGGACGAACTCCGCCGTCTCCCCGAAAGCGATCTGCGTCAGTTCGCTGACGAGTTGCGCGCCGAGATGATCGATGCCGTGTCCGTTACCGGCGGACACCTCGGCGCCGGCCTTGGTGTCGTCGAGCTCACCGTAGCCCTCCATTGGGTCTTCGACACACCCCGCGATCGCATCGTCTGGGACGTCGGCCACCAAACCTACCCGCACAAAATTCTCACCGGCCGTCGCGACCGCATTCGCACGCTTCGCATGGGCGGCGGCCTCGCCGGCTTCACCCGCCGCGCCGAAAGCGAATACGATCCCTTTGGCGCCGGTCACTCCTCCACCTCGATTTCCGCCGCGCTTGGCATGGCCTGCGCGCGCGACCTCGAAGGCAAATCGAACAACGTCGTGGCCGTCATCGGCGACGGCGCCATGAGCGCTGGCATGGCCTATGAAGCAATCAACAACGCGGGCGCGCGCGATGAACGCCTGATCGTCATTCTCAACGACAACGATATGTCGATTGCGCCCCCCGTCGGTGCGCTCTCCCACTATCTCGCCCGCACGACGTCCAGCGGAACCTATCTCTACTGGCGCGATGTTGCAAAGCAGCTCGCCAAGCGTCTGCCCAAGAGCTGGGAACGCCGCGCCGCCCGCATGGAAGAATATACCCGCCATCTGTGGCAAGGCGGCATGTGGTTCGAGGAACTGGGGTTCTATTACGTCGGCCCCATCGACGGCCACGACCTGAACGCGCTGTTGCCGGTATTGAAAAATGTCCGCGACGCCAAGCAAGGCCCGATCCTCGTCCATGTCGTCACCCGCAAGGGTAAGGGCTATGCTCCGGCCGAGGCATCCGACGACAAGTATCACGGCGTCGCTAAGTTCAATGTCGTCACCGGCGCGCAGGTCAAGCCGAAGCCCAACGCCCCATCCTATACGCGCGTGTTCGCAGACAGCCTCGTCGCCGAAGGCCGCAAGGACAAGCGCATCGTCGCCGTCACCGCCGCCATGCCCGATGGCACCGGCCTCGACATCTTCGGCAACGAATTCCCCGATCGCATGTTCGACGTTGGCATCGCCGAGCAACACGCCATTACGTTTGCAGCAGGCCTCGCCACCGAAGGCTATCGCCCCTTCGCCGCGATCTATTCCACGTTTCTCCAGCGAGGCTACGATCAGGTCGTCCACGACGTAGCCGTCCAAAAACTGCCCGTCCGCCTCGCTATCGACCGCGCCGGCCTCGTCGGCGCCGACGGCCCCACCCACGCCGGCTCCTTCGATCTTGCCTACCTCGGCTGCCTGCCGAACTTCATCATCATGGCCGCCGCTGACGAAGCCGAACTCGTCCACATGGTCGCCACCACCGCCGCCATCGACGATGCCCCCTCCGCCGTCCGCTATCCCCGCGGCGAAGGCACCGGCTGCGAATTGCCGGCCGAAGGCAAGCCGCTCGAAATCGGCAAAGGCCGCATCCTGCGCGAAGGGACCACCATCGCGCTTCTCTCGCTGGGCACGCGCCTTACTGAGGCTCTGAAAGCCGCCGACCAACTTGCCGCCATGGGTCTCTCCACCACCGTCGCCGATGCCCGTTTCATGAAGCCGCTCGACACGGATTTAATCGCGCGCCTCGCCCGCGATCACGAAGTCCTCATCACCATCGAAGAAGGCTCAATTGGCGGTTTCGGCAGTCACGTCCTGCAACACCTCGCTTTGAACGGCCTTCTCGACCGTGGGCTCAAGGTCCGCCCCATGGTGCTGCCCGATCGCTTCATCGAACAGGACAATCCAATCAAGATGTACGCCGACGCCGGCCTCGACGCAGCCGCCATCGTCGCCAACGTCTTGGCAGCCCTCGGACGCTCCCACGAAGCCGGCGGCGCTCACCGCGCTTAGTTCAATTCCTGCGTTGAAGGATATCCCATGACCGCCGCTTCAAGCTTCCTCGGCCGCTCCCTCCTTGCGCTGATCTTCATTCTGGCCGGTATCAACAAAATCCAAGGCTATGTGGCCACTACCGGCTACATGCAGCAGTTCGGCGTTCCAGCTCTTCTGCTGCCCGGCACGATTGCTCTCGAAATCCTGGGCGGGCTCGCCGTCCTCGCTGGCTTCTATTCCCGCCTCGCTGCCGTCGCTCTCGCCGTTTTCTCCATCGCAGCGGCCATCATTTTTCACGGCAATTTCGCTGACGACGTGCAACTCGTATTGTTCCTAAAAAATCTCGCCATCGCCGGCGGCTTCCTGCTGCTCTTCGCCCACGGCCCCGGCGCCTGGGCGGTCAACGACAAATAACCGTGTACACCTCCCCTCGTGAAAAAGCGCCTGGATGAACTCTTGGTCGATCAAGGCCATGTCGCAACCCGATCCCGCGCGCGCGATGCGATCCTGCGCGGTCTCGTGCGCGTCAATGAGGCAATCGTCTCCAAACCCGGCGCATCCGTTCTGGTCACCGCCAAGCTCGCCATCGCCCCCGAAGCGGGAACCAACTACGTCTCTCGCGGCGCCCTAAAACTGATCGCCGCCCTCGATCACTTCGGTTTCGATCCAGCCAGCCGCACGATCCTCGACGCAGGCGCCTCCACCGGCGGCTTCACGCAAGTCCTGCTCGAACGCGGCGCCGCCCGCGTCATCGCCGTCGACGTCGGCCACAGCCAACTCCACCCCAAGATCGCCGCCGACCCGCGCGTCGTCGCCCTCGAAAGCCAAGACATCCGCACACTCGATGCCGCACGTTTGGGTCATCCCATCGATGCCGTGGTCGTCGACGTCAGCTTCATCTCTCTAACCAAAGTCCTGCCGCACCTGATGCAACTCACCCAACCGCGCAGCTGGCTCGCAGCTCTCATCAAGCCGCAGTTCGAGGTCGGCCGCGACGCCGTCGGCAAAGGCGGCATCGTCCGCGACGCAGCGGCCCGTGCCCAAGCCATCGAAACTCTGTCACACCTCGTCACATCGACCCCGGGCTGGACGCTGACAGGTGTCATCCCCTCGCCCATCGAAGGCGGCTCCGGCAACATCGAATATCTCATGGGACTAACCCGCGATGGCTGACGCAGCCGAAGTCACGATTGAAAAACTGGGCGGCAAAGGCGATGGCATCGCCCGCACGCCAACAGGCGACCGATTCATCGCCGGCGCGCTGCCTGGCGAGCGCTGGGCGATAGCACCCGATGGCCCACCTAACCGTCTATCAGACAGCCCCGAGCGCGCCGTGCCCCCCTGCCCGCATTACGGCGTCTGCGGCGGGTGCATGTCGCAGCACATGAGCCAACCCCTCTACCTCGACTGGAAACACCAGATCATCCGCGACGCTTTCCTGCATCGCGGCATCAGCGCTGACATCGCGCCAGTCCTGCCCATGCCGCTGCGCTCCCGCCGCCGCGCTTTTCTCGGCGTCGAACGCTCTGGCGGCGATGTTTGGATCGGCTTTCGCGAAGAAGGCCAACACACCCTCGTCGACATCACCGACTGCCTGCTCCTCGACCCTGCCATCATGGCCGCCTTCCCGGACCTGAAAGCCATGACCAAGATCGCGATGCCGGGTAACTCCAGCGGCCGCCTCATCGTCACCAAGCTCGACACCGGTCTCGACGTCGCCTTCGACAACGGCCACAAATTGCTCCAGCCGGACGAGCGCGCCCGCCTCGCTCAACTGGCCGAGACCGCCCGCATCGCCCGCCTCGTCGTCGCCGGTGACGCCATCGTCGTGCGCTCCGAGCCGCGCCTTACACTGGGCAACGCCGAGGTCGACGTGCCCCCGTCGCTCTTCCTGCAAGCCATCCCCGAAGCCGAACGCCGTATGATCGGCCTCGTCGTCGCCGCACTCCCCAAAAAGGCCAAGCGCGTCGCCGACCTGTTCTCCGGTCTCGGCACCTTCACGTTCCCGCTCGCCGCAAAAGTTCACGTCGCAGCCTTTGATAGCGACCGCCGCGCCATCGCCGTTCTCGAATCCGCCGTCCGCCGCGCCACGGGCCTCAAACCCATCGAAGCCCGCGTCCGCGACCTCTTCCGCGAGCCCCTTTCGCCGAAGGAACTGGAAACCTACGACGCCGTCGTGCTCGATCCCCCGCGCGCCGGCGCTGCCGAACAAGCCGAACGTCTCGCCCGTTCCAAAGTCCCGGTCGTGATCGCCGTCTCCTGCGCCCCCGCAACGCTCGCCCGCGATGCCCGCACCCTCATCGATGCCGGTTTTAAAATGGGCCTCGTCACGCCCATCGACCAATTCATCTATTCGCCCCACATCGAGGCGGTCACGGTCTTCAAGCGTTAAGTCAGCGCTGCATCGAGCAACCGCCGCACATAAGCGGGCACCACGTCTGTCGCCGGCCCGTGGATGGCCTCGGCGAAATGCGTACGCCCTTCCGATGGCTCGAGATTGAGCTCCACCGTGTGCGCGCCATACTCCGCCGCCACCTGCACGAAGCCCGCCGCCGGATAAACATTCCCGCTCGTCCCGATGGAGATAAACAGGTCCGCCTGTTCCAGCTCCTTGATGATGCGCTCCATGTGATACGGCTCCTCGCCAAACCACACGACATCCGGCCTCAGCGTTCCCACATCCGCGCAAACGGGGCACGCCGTCTCCAGAAACATGTCACCCAGCCACGGCATTCGCGTGCCGCACCCAAGGCACCACCCCTTCAGCGCCTCGCCGTGCATGTGAATGAGATTTTTCGACCCCGCCTGCTCATGCAGCTGATCGACATTCTGCGTGATCAGCGTCACCGCGCCGGGATGCGTCTTCTCCAGCAACGCCAGCGCAAAGTGCGCAGCGTTCGGTGCCACCGACTGATGCGCCCGCCGCCGCATATTGTAGAATTCGTGCACGAGCTGCGGGTTCTTCTCAAAACCCTCCGGCGTCGCCACGTCGCGATAATCGTACGTCGCCCAGATCCCGCCCTTGTCGCGGAAGGTCGGCACACCCGACTCGGCGCTGATCCCCGCCCCGGTCAGGATGACAATGCGATCGAACTCCGGCATCCCCTGGTCCTGAATTGTTTGCGTTTCTCAGCCGCCAAGCTACGACATTCTGAAGCCCCCTGGCGAGGGATCTGGTGCACCACGAAGGGCCCTAATCCGGCAACGCGAACACCACCACCGCGCCGCCTTGGCGGAAGCCCCAGATTTGGCTGCCGCCCGCCGCCACCGCGATATATTGCTTACCCGCGATCTCATAGGAAATCGGCGGCGCATTCACGCCCGCCCCGCAGTGAAATGTCCACAGCCGCGCACCCGTCTTGGCATCGAACGCCGAGAAATCCCCATTCCCCTCGCCGTTGAACACAAGTCCGCCAGCCGTTGCCAGCGTCCCGCCGATCAGTGGCTGATCCGTCTTTTGCTGCCAGCGGAGTGCGCCGCTCTTCAAATCGATCGCGCTTAATGTTCCCCAGGTTGGCACATTCTTCGCCGGCTCGAACGTGTAGTAGGTCACCGCCGGTTTGCCATCGACAGCCGGCAATTCCGCGCTGTGATACCGCGTTGGCATATGCATCGCCGCAACAAACGCCAAGCCATTCCCCTGATCGACCGCCGCCGGCGACCAATTCGATCCCCCCGCGACGCCCGGCCAAATCACCACGCCCTCAGCCGTCGGGGCCGTGAACAGGTTCTCCTGCGGCACGAACGGGTCCGATTTCAACAGCAGCGTTCCGTTGCGCCGGTCATGTACGAAATACCATCCAAGCTTCGATGCCTGCCCGATTGCTGGAATGACCTTTTCGTCCTTTTGAAAATCAAACAGCACCGGCGGGCTCGCCACATCGTAGCCCCACATGTCATGCGGCACCTGCTGATAGTGCCAGCGATAGGCGCCCGTCTTCAAATCGATGGCGACCAGCGAACTCGTATAGAGATTGTCCCCCGGCCGGCTTTCCCCCGCCGCCTGCGGCGATGGATTGCCGACTCCAAAATACAAAAGCCCCAGATCGAGATCGACACTCGGCGAATGCCAGATTGAACCGCCACCGAATTTCCACGCATCGGCATAGGTGGCAAACGCCGCCTTTTCCGCCGCGACATCGCGAGGCAGCCGCACACCATAAGCGGTCGTCTGCGCGAACGTGCCTTCCCAGCCTTTCTGTGTCGTATCGAATTGCCAGACGCGCTTGCCGGTCTCGGCATCGAACGCCGCGATAAACCCGGGCCGCCCATACCGCCCCGCCACGCCCACCACAGTTCCGAGCGGCGCCCCCGGCCGGTCGCTGTCGAGATGCAGACCGTAGCCAACACCTGTAATTCCGGCGATCACTTTGCCGTCGATCACCAGCGGTGCTGACGCCGCCCCCACACCCGTCGATCCCGACACCTTGCCCTTCAGCGCCGGATCGGTCGCGTTGAGCGCCGCCTTGTCCTCCGTCGCATCCGCTTCGGTGTCCGCCATCTGGATGTCCCAGATCACCGTGCCCGTTTTTTGATCAAGTGCCACAAGGCGCGCATCGACGGTGGCGACGTAAACCTTCCCGTATCCAAGTGCCACGCCCCGGTTCGCCGGCCCGCAGCAGAGCTTCTTTGCCCGGCTCTTATGGTCGTAGCGCCAAACTTCCCGCCCCGTCGCAGCATCCACCGCCATCACATGTGAGAACGGCGCCGAGACATACATGATGCCGTCAGCGACCAAGGGCGTCGTCTGAAACGTCGCTGCCGTGCCGGTCTGATAGATGAAGGCCGGCCGAAGCCGGCTGACGTTCTCCGTCGAAATTTGCTTAGACGGCGCAAACCGCGTCGCGGCCAGATCGCGCCCGTGCGTGATCCAATTCGCCGCATCGCTCCCCGCAGCCTTCAGCCGCTTATCGTCGATCTCACCCGCGGCTGCACCACATGCCAAAACTCCGCTGGCCAATACCGAAAGCGCAAGGCTACGCGTCAAGTGGCGTCTCCATGACTGGATTTGCAAACGCTCAGCCGCCACCGCATTGCCCGCGATGGCGCAGCATGTGATCGGCGAGCACGCACGCGAGCATCGCCTCGCCCACCGGTACCGCGCGAATACCCACGCACGGATCATGGCGTCCCTTGGTGAAAATCTCTGTCGCCTCGCCCGATACCGTCACGGTCCGGCGCGGGGTCAGGATCGACGACGTTGGTTTGATCGCAAATCGGCAGACAATCGCCTGCCCAGTGGAGATACCGCCGAGAATGCCGCCCGCGTTGTTCGACATGAACCCCGGCCCGTGATGCCGTCCATGCGGAATGGAGTTTGGCCGCATCTCGTCTGCGTTTTCCTCACCCGTCAGTTCGGCGACCGCCATGCCCGCACCGATCTCGACGCCCTTTACCGCGTTGATCGACATCATCGCCGACGCAATATCCTGGTCGAGCTTTCCGTAAAGCGGCGCACCCCATCCCGCCGGCACGCCCTCCGCCACCACTTCCACAATAGCGCCGATGGACGATCCCGCCTTGCGAATACCGTCGAGGTAACCCTCCCACTCTTTCGCCACCACCGGGTCGGGGCAGAAGAACGGATTGTTGTCGACCTCGTCCCAATCCCAGCGGCTGCGATCAATTCTGATCTTGCCCATTTGTATCAGCGCACCGCGCACGATGACGCCCGAACCCAGCACCTGCCGCGCAATGCCCCCCGCCGCAACGCGCGTCGCGGTCTCGCGTGCCGATGAACGCCCGCCGCCGCGATAGTCGCGAATGCCGTACTTCGCCTGATACGTATAGTCCGCATGACCCGGCCGGAATTTCTGCGCGATGTCGCCATAGTCTTTCGACCGTTGATCGACATTGCGGATCATGAGCGAGATCGGCGCGCCCGTCGAAACCTGCCGCCCCTCCGCATCCGTGAACACCCCCGAGAGGATCTCCACGGCATCCGGCTCTTGCCGCTGGGTCACGAACCGCGATTGCCCTGGCCGCCGCTTGTCCAGGAACACCTGGATCGCGTCCGGCGTAATCGGCAACCCCGGTGGGCAACCATCGACCACGCACCCGATGCCGGGCCCGTGGCTCTCGCCCCAGGTGGTGACGCGGAAAAGATGACCGAAGGTGTTGTGTGACATGAAAGCCGCTGAACCGGGTCTGAGGGCCAAGGCGCTTGCGGATTCAAGGAGGTAGCAAATGCAACCCTTGAGGGCCGTTCGCGTCGCTGCAGTGTCTTAGGGGCACCGCGCTTGAGCCGCAAGACGGTGATCTCAGCCTGACACGTGACAGGATTCCGCGACGCAGATAGACCGGAACGAGTGCCGCGTGTCTTGCACCCTCCCATGAAAGGAGGCGACATGAGGTGCGAGAAGGATGGCGCGCGCCTGCGCGGCCATTCGTGTCTGTGGCGTTTTCCTATGCGTTTCAGCGGGTTCCAGGCGGTCTGAGCAACTGCCCCGAGCCGGCCAATACTAAAAAATGGAAAGAGCCGGAGCGGCCGCTTGCTCCGGCTCTTTTTCTATTTTGGGCGCTTCGGCCAGGATCAGCCCGTCGTCAAAATGATTTTTCCGATGTGCGTGCCCTCCTCGATCCGCCGGTGTGCGTCCGCGGCCTGCGCCAAGGGGAATGTGCTGTCGATGAGAACTTTCACCTCACCTGAGGCAAGCAACGGCAGGATTTCCGCTTCGACTTTGCGCGCGATGTGCGCCTTCACATCGGCCGGCCGGATACGCAGGGTGGAGCCCGTAATCGTCAGACGCTTCAACATCACCCGCATGAAGTCGATTTCCGCCTTCGATCCCGACTGAAAGCCGATGTAGACGAGCCGCCCGTCATCGGCCAGCGCGCGGATGTTCTTCTCGATGTAAGACCCGCCGACCATGTCGAGGATCACGTCGACACCGCGTCCGCCGGTTGTGTCTTTCACCGCATCGAGAAAATCTTCCGTCCGATAATTCACCGCACGGTCTGCTCCCAGCTGACGCGCCGCCTCGCACTTTTCGCCCGACCCGGTCGTCGTGATCACCTTCGCCCCGAACGCCTTTGCCAACTGGATCGCCGTCACACCGATGCCCGACGTCCCGCCATGAATAAGGATCCACTCGCCAGCCTTGAGCCCGCCACGCTCGAAGACATTGTGCCAAACGGTGAAGAACGTTTCCGGCAGTCCCGCCGCTTCCGTGATGGAAAGCCCCTCCGGGACGTGCAGCGTGGAGCTCTCATCCGCCAAACAGTACTCCGCGTAACCCCCGCCATTGACGAGCGCCATCACCCGCTGACCAATTTCGAACCGCGTCACGCCGGTACCCGTCGCCGCAACCACACCCGCAATCTCCAGGCCCGGCAAGTCATTGTGTCCCTTCGGTGCGGGATAGAGCCCCATGCGCTGCAACACGTCCGGCCGGTTCACCCCCGCTGCCAGCACCCTGACCAGCACGTGTCCCGGCCCGGGCGTCGGCACCGGCTGCGTCTGAGGCACGAGAACCTCAGGTCCGCCTTTGCCGGCAATCGCGATCACAGTCATAGTTTCGGGCAGGGCGGACATGTCGGGCTCCGTTTGGCATCAACAGGACGGCTAATTGTAGTGTTGAGTATGGCGTGACATCCTCGCCAGCAAGAGAAGACCGACACCGTGCGTCCAAAATGGAGGTCAACATGGACTGGGACGAAGCCAAGGCAAAGCCACTGAGTGGCCACACCGTCGGCGAACCGCTCGACACGTTATCAAAAGCCGACTTGGAAACGCGCCTGCAATCTCTCGAGAGCGAGATCGCCCGCCTCAAAACGGAACTAGACAAGAAAAAAGCCCATGAGGCCGCGGCATCCGAACTTTTCACGGGCAAAAGCTGAACCGTGCCCGCGCTCCAGATCAGGGAGTCGCGGTGAGCGTGACGAACAATGCGTCGCGCCGAGCCTGACGAACGCCGCATCGCGCCAACGCGCGACACGCGCCAACCATTTATTTACCAAACCGGACTATGGTCATCGTCATCCAGATTTCTGGACCCGAGTGGGTCTCCCACTCTGTAACGCCTCCCTGTTTGACCTTAGAGCCGCCCGCAAGGCGGCTCATTTTTTGCTTAATCCACAACTATCACCTGGCGCGACCGGAATGCGTCTCAATCTGCCGCGTTAGGATGCAAGTTGTTAACTCTGGCCAGCTAGCTTGGCCGGGTGTTATGGTATCGAGAGAGTAAGCGTCTGTGTCAAAGCGTTCCATGAAAGACAAACCAAGTTTCGAGTTCCGTGACGTCAACGCCGAAGGCGTGACCGTCTCGTTTGGTGAGCGCTTCCAAGCCTCCACCCAATTCGACCGCGTCTTCAAGGAGGGCATGGCCCTCGTCGAGCGCACCGCAGGCTATCTTGATGGCGACGGCCGCAAGGCGTCCAAGGCCCTCAATGGTCAGGCCACAGTCCTCTACACCACCGAGAGTATGCGCTTGACCACGCGCCTCCTCGATTTGGCCTCCTGGCTGCTGATCCGCCGCGCCGTCAAAGATGGCGAGATCACCGAAGTCGAAGCCCAGATAAAGCGCGCGCGCGTGAAGCTACAAAGCCTCGGCCGCCCGTCGCACATTCGCGGCTTTGGCGACTTGCCCGATGGCCTACAAAAACTCATCGAAGAGAGTTTCGCGCTTCACGACCGCATCGTGCAACTCGACCTCGCGATGGTCCGGCCCGGCGAAGACCTCGCCGCCGTCTTGCCGTCCAATCCCGTTGGCGCCCAGATTTCGCGTCTGCAGCAGGCCTTCGCCAAACTCAATTGAACCGCCGCATCGACCCCCCAACGAAAAAGGCCCGGGCAAGACCCGGGCCTTTTTCGTATCTGAAACCGTCGCGACGTCGCTTAGAAAATCCCTTCGAACTTCTTTTTGAAGCGCGAGACACGGCCGGCGCGGTCCAAAAGCTTCCCATCGCCGCCCGTCCACGCCGGATGCGTCGAGGGATCGATATCCAGATGGAGCTCGTCGCCTTCCTTGCCGTAGGTCGAATAGGTGATGAATTCCGTACCATCCGTCATCTTCACTTTGATCTGATGGTAGTCAGGATGCAGGCCGGGTTCTTTTTTCATCGTAAGGCGCTCTGTGAGATAAATGGCAGCGATGGGAGCAGGGGGTAACCCGCAGCCTCCACCAGCCTTGAATTCGGGAAGCGGCTTCTATAGTCGAGTTGCCCGGCGGGCACAAGCCGACCAGACTGCGGAAAATACCACGCCACGCGCCGATTTCTCCGGCCCCACGTTCCTGCTACGTTCTGACGCGACCCGGATGTGGCCACGATGCGAGCCGGAAGTCTGTGTATGAATGACCTGACCTCGCGTAAAACGAGGCAAATAGGCAAACGACAGCGACCAGGGGATCAATGGCAACGACTGGCACGTCTTCAGAGAGTTTGACCAACGTCGTCAGCCTCACTCAGTCATCATCCAACGGCGCCCCGTCTGCCGACCAGCCCGATGGCGCCCGCGCTGGCGGCCGGATGCAGTCGCTCCAGCCGTTGATCTCGCTGAAGCCGTACCTGTTGAAGCACAAGGGCATGCTTGTTGCGGGTTTTACAGCCCTCGTGTTCTCCGCCGTCGCAATGCTTTCCGTGCCGCTTGCAGCGCGACGCATGATCGATCACGGCTTCTCGGCGGATAGCGCTGGGTTCATCAACCAGTACTTCGCAATGATGGTTCTGATCGGCGCGATACTCGCCGCCTCCATCGCCGCGCGCTTCTATTGCGTCAGTTGGCTCGGCGAGCGCGTCGTTGCCGATCTCCGGCAAGACGTCTTCGCTCATCTCGCCCGCCTCGGCCCCGCATTTTTTGAAAAGACGCATTCAGGCGAGGTGATGAGCCGCCTCACCGCCGACACCACGCAGATCAAAGCTGTCGCCGGGCACACGATCTCGCAGGCGTTGCGCAATATGATCATGCTCATCGGTGCGTTCGTGATGATGTTCATCACCAGCCCGCACTTGTCCGGCCTGACGCTCATCGCCATCCCTGTCATCGTCTTGCCGCTGATGGCCTACGGCCGGTCCGTGAAAGATCTCTCGCGCAAGGCCCAGGATACGCTGGCCGAAGCCTCCGCCTACGCGGGCGAAAACTTGTCAGCCGTGCGCACGATGCAATCGTTCGCGCATGAGCAGGTCGTATCCGATCGCTTCCAAGACGCCGTGCAACGCTCGTTCGATGCCGCCCGCGACCGTATGAGAGCCCGCGCCGGCCTCACCGCGCTCACCGTGTTTCTCACCGTCGCGAGCATCGTCGCCGTGCTCTGGTACGGCGCCTCCGCCGTGATTTCCGGCGAAATGACGGCCGGTGAATTGAGCCAGTTCATTATCTACGCACTCTTCGTCGCTGGCGCCTTGGGCGAACTCGCCGAAGTCTGGGGTGAAATCAGCCAAGCCTCCGGCGCTGCCGAACGCTTGACGGAACTGCTGGCCGTGGTTCCCGAAATCAGGACCCCCGACAATCCCGTGCCCCTTCCGGTCCCCGCCAAAGGCGCCATCGACTTCGACAACGTCACGTTCAATTATGCGTCCCGGCCGGGTGTTTCTGCATTGGGCGACTTCACCTTGCACGTAAAGCCCGGCGAAACCGTTGCCCTCGTCGGTCCGTCCGGCGCCGGCAAGACAACGATCTTCAATTTGCTGCTGCGGTTCTATGATCCCACCACGGGGCGCGTGCGCGTCGATGGCGTGGATGTGGCCTCGGCCGACCTCGATGACTTGCGCCGCCGCATTTCGCTGGTGCCCCAGGATGTCGCGATCTTCGCCGACACCGTCCTGGAAAACATCCGCTATGGCAGCCCTACAACGAGCGAAGATGAGGTTCGCAAGGCAGCCATCGCAGCCCAGGCCGACACCTTCATTCGCGCCCTTCCGGATGGCTACAACACCCGTCTCGGCGAACGCGGCGTCTCGCTGTCCGGCGGCCAGCGCCAGCGTCTCGCCATTGCGCGTGCCATCCTGAAGAATGCGCCCATCCTGCTCCTCGATGAAGCAACCAGCGCGCTCGACGCCGAAAACGAACGCGCCGTCCAGCAGGCCCTCGAAGTCGTCATGCGCGACCGCACCACACTCGTGATCGCCCACCGCCTTGCGACCGTGCAGAAAGCCGATCGCATTTTGGTGATGGACGAAGGCCGCGTTGTCGAAAGCGGGACCCACGCCGAACTTGTCGCCAAGGGTGGCCTCTATGGACGCCTCGCCGCTCTCCAGTTTGGCAAGGAAGCAGCCGAGTAGCGCCCGCTGCCCTACCGGCTCGTCAGCTTCAATTCGATGCGCCGGTTCTTTTGCAGCGAGGTGTCGTCCGTCCCGCTCTCGATGGGCTGATATTCGCCGTAGCCTGCCGCCACCAGCCGCTCCGCGGGTACGCCGCGGGCGATCATGTGCTTGACCACTGACGACGCGCGCGCCGTCGACAGCTCCCAGTTCGAGGGAAACTGCGCACTGGCAATCGGCCGGATATCCGTATGCCCGTCGATCTGCACGACCCAATCGACTTCCCTAGGGATCTGCCGGCCGAGATCGGCAATCGCCAACGCAATCGGATCAAGCGCCGCAAGTCCTTCAGGCGTCAGCGATGCAGCGCCCGACCCGAACAGAACTTCACTCTCGAATACAAAGCGGTCGCCAACAACGCGAATGTCCTTCCGGTCTTTCAAAAGCTCGTTGAGCCGGCCGAAGAAATCCGACCGGTAACGCTGCAATTCCTGCACCTGCCGCGCCAGCGCAGCATTGAGCCGCTGACCGAGATCCTTAATCGTCTTGTCGCTCACCTCGCCCTTTTTCTCAGACGCATCCAGCGCTTCATTTAACGCTGCAATCTGCCGCCGCAGTTGTGCCAACTGCTGATTGAGAAGATCGACCTTTGCCAGCGCCTCTTCCGAAACGGCCTTCTGCTGATCAAGGTCGCTGGTCAGGGTTCCGATCTGCCCCACCGCCGATTTGGCGCTCTCATCGCCAAGGGCTGCCACACCGCTGAGCTTTTCATTGTCCGACTTCAGCGTGGCCAGCATGGCCTGCAATTCGGCCATCTCGTCCTGCGCCTCCTTCGATTTGCCCTTCTCAAGGGACAACAGGCTCGTCAGTTCCGAGATCTGCCGGTTGAGCCGCTGCAGCACGGTATCTTTGCCGGCCGCCTCCTGCGTCGCGAAGTACTGCGACAGCATGAAAATCGACATCAGGAATGTGACGACGAGCAGGAGCGTCGACAGAACGTCCACGTATCCCGGCCAGAATTCGCCGTACTCCATGCTGCGGCGCCGGCCGCGGCCCATGGCCATCTCAGGTCGTCCTGCGCTGGAAATTGTCCGCGAGCGCCTTCAAGGCCCCCGCCAGTTCCGCCTGATGCGACGCCTGCTCATCGACCCACTCGCGCACGACCTTCTGCTCGCTGCGCATAAGCGTGACCAATTGATTGACCCCACGCGCCAGATCTTTCACCGCTTCGTCAGGCCCGGCCCCCGGCACGCCACCATCGCTGGTTCCGCCATGGGACGCGGCGGAAATATTCAGCGCCCCGAGCTTATCGGAGAGGTCCGCAACAGCCCGCTGCATTTCATAGACCGCCGTCGTCAGCTGCCGGCTCGCCTGATCCGTCGCCGAGGTGGAGCCCGGCGTTAGCTCCGTGATGCCCGACAGCCATTCTTCGAGCTCATTGTAAAAACGGTTGTGCGCGTGGTTCGCCTGCAGCTCAAGAAAGCCCAGCACCAGCGAGCCAGCCAGCCCCAACAGCGACGACGAAAACGCCGTGCCCATTCCCTTGAGCGGCGCGGCAAGCCCCGTCTTCAACTCGTCGAACGCGGCCCCGCCTTCACCCGTGTTACCGAGTGTCGCAATCGTCGCGCCGACCGACGACATGGTCTCCAACAAACCCCAGAATGTACCAAGCAGTCCGAGGAACACGAGTAGGCCGACGAGATACTTGCCCGTGTCGCGCGCTTCGTCCAATCGCGATCCGATCGAATCCATGATCGACCGCATCGACACAGTCGCGAGAGAAAACGTACCCGTCCGGTCGCGCAGCATATTGGCCATCGGTGCCAGCAGCACCGGCTGTGTGCCCGTCGCCAATCCCGGATCTGAGATCCGGAACGCATTCACCCATTTGATTTCGCGATAGAGCCGGATGACCTGCCGAAAGGCGTAAATGATGCCTAGAAAGAGCACGCCAACGATCAGCCCATTGAGCCCTGGGTTGGTCATGAAGGCGGTTTGAAGCTGCTGATGCAGGATCGCCGCCAAGAATCCCACGAGCGTCAGGAAGATCATCATACGCAAGAGAAAGACGCCGGGGGGCGTGAGCTTCCGCGTCAGGGCAGTGCCACCTTCGGCACCCCGTTTTCTCAAGATCATTCCGACAACCTCCGGCGGGCACTCTGCAATCGGTACCCTTTCGCGCGCTCGACACTATCCGATGCCTGTGACACCGGAAACCGGCAACATGATGCCATACCCCCCAGGTCGAGTTCTCCTCTTTCCGGTGTTTACGGTTGTTTTCCAGCCGGAATGAAGGCTCTCGCTGACTAACTCAAAAGCCGCTTGATCTCCGCCCTGAGCCCGGGCGCCAGATCGGGCCGCTCGAGCCCATAGGCAAGGTTGGCGGCCAAAAAGCCGATCTTCGACCCACAATCGTAAATAGTGCCGTCAAAGCGCACGGCATGGAACGGCTGCCCCAGGTCGCTCATAAGGCGGATCATGCTGTCAGTCAGCTGGATCTCGCCGCCAGCACCTTTTTCCTGTTTGGCCAGCAGATCAAAGATCTCTGGCTGCAAAATGTAGCGCCCGGTGATGTGTAGGTTCGACGGCGCGGTGCCCTGCGGCGGCTTCTCCACCATCTGGGTGATGCGCGCCACCTTGGCCTTGGCATCGGTGACACCGACGATGCCATACTGGTGGGTCTGGTCGTCGGGAACCGGAGCCACCGCGATCAGATTGCCGCCGGACGCGCCATAGGCCTCGATCATGTCCTTTAGGCATGGCGTCGCGCCGTGATGCAGCATGTCCGGCAACAACAGCGCAAACGGCTCATCGCCAATGATATCGCGCGCGCACCAAACGGCGTGCCCCAAGCCCAGCGGTGACTGCTGCCGCGTAAAGGTCGCCTGTCCGGCAGCTGGCAAGTCCGCTTTCAGCGCATCGAGTTCTTTCGTCTTCTTACGATCCGCGAGCGTTCGCTCCAGTTCATACTGGATGTCGAAATGATCCTCGATCACCGCCTTGTTACGTCCCGTCACGAAGACGAGATGCTCGATGCCTGCCGCCCGCGCTTCATCCACGACGTGCTGGATGACGGGCCGGTCCACCACCGTCAGCATCTCCTTTGGCACCGCCTTGGTGGCGGGCAGAAAGCGGGTGCCGAGACCGGCGACGGGAAACACGGCCTTGCGAATACGCGAGGGCTTCGAGGGCATGCGAGAAGGCTCCAGTGGATGACCAAGGGCAAAGTCTGGGGACAATGACCGAAGGAGGACGGGCTGGATATCAGAATCCGGGCACGGATCTTGAATGGGAGTTTACGCGAATTAGGTACGGATTGTGGCGCGCAGCGGTCAGGGATTCGTAAATTGTCTGGATTAACCAGGGTCCCGAAGCTCTCAAACCACGAAATCCCCCAACGGAAGCGTCAGGGAGGCGCGTTACGGCTATGACAGTCCTCGTTACCGGCGGTGCAGGTTTTATCGGCTCTCACATGGTTCTGGCCCTCCTGGATGCAGGCGAGCGCGTCGTGGTCCTCGACAACCTGTCCACCGGCTTCCGCTGGGCCGTCCCCCCGGCCGCCACTCTTGTCGTCGGCGATGTCGGCGACCAAGACCTCGTCCGCACAGTCATCCGCAAGTACGCCGTTAAGGCCATCGTCCACTTCGCCGGCTCCATTGTTGTCCCGGAATCGGTCGCTGATCCCCTCGGCTACTACAACAACAACACAGTCAAATCCCGCGCCCTAATGGAAGCCGCCGTTGCCACCGGCATCAAGCATTTCATTTTCTCGTCGACCGCTGCGGTCTACGGCAACCCGCTGGAAAATCCTGTCAGCGAGACCGCCACCCCCGCGCCGATGTCGCCCTACGGCTGGTCGAAACTCATGACCGAAGTCATGCTCGCCGACGCCGCCCGCGCGCATGATTTCCGCTACGTAGCATTGCGCTATTTCAACGTCGCCGGCGCCGATCCGCAAGGCCGCTCCGGCCAGTCGACCCCACGCGCCACGCATCTGATCAAAGTCGCCTGCGAAACGGCCCTCGGCCAGCGCCCGCACATGGACGTCTTCGGCACCGACTATCCCACGCACGATGGCACCTGCGTCCGCGATTATATCCACGTCAGCGATCTGATCCGCGCCCACGTCGCCGCCCTTGACTATCTCCGCTCCGGCGGCAAGTCCGACGTGTTCAACTGCGGCTACTCGAAAGGTTTCTCGGTTCTGGAAGTGATCGACGCCGTCAAGCGCGTGTCGGGCGTCAACTTCGAGGTGCGCCTGTCGCCGCGCCGTGCGGGCGATCCTGCCGCTATCGTCGCCAGTTCGCAAAAGATCCGCGTTTCACTCGGCTGGCAGCCGCACAACGACGACCTCGACCAGATCGTCAGCCATGCGCTCGCCTGGGAAGAACATCTAGCGCGCTTCAAGATTGCCTCCTGACGCGCCTGTCTATCGCCCGTTGCCAACGGGCCCGCAAACGTCCACAACCGGCGCCGCATTCCCAGTGGCGCCGGACCCATTTTGAGCCCATGTCGTACGATCCCCAAGCTCGCCGCGACACCGCCCTCGCGCTCAAACTCAAACAGCGCATCCGCAGCGACGGCCCCATGTCCGTCGCCGACTACATGCAGGCCTGCCTGCACGACCCCGAACACGGGTACTACGTCAAGCAGCCCGCCATCGGCCGCGACGGCGACTTCATCACCGCGCCCGAAATCAGCCAGGTTTTCGGCGAACTGATCGGCCTCTGGTCCGCCGTCGTCTGGCAGCAGATGGGATCGCCCGCCCGCATCAATCTCGTCGAACTCGGCCCCGGCCGCGGCACCCTCATGCGCGATGCACTCCGCGCAGCTCAAAAAGTGCCGGGCTTCTTGGGCGCGATCGACGTCCACCTTGTCGAGAGCAACCTGACACTCCAACAAGTTCAGATGCAATCTTTGTCTGACAGTGGGCGGCCAATCTCGTTTCACGACAATGCAGGCAAACTCTTGTGGGGAAACCGGCACCTAGGCAGTGCTCCTGCCATAGTGATCGGCAATGAATTTCTCGATACATTCGGGATACATCAGTTTGTTTTCAGCCAAGGCTCTTGGAGAGCCCGGGAGGTCGGGCTCAATGAGGCCGGGCAGCTCGACTTTGTTACCGATTTGACCTGTGGGTATCGTCCGAAGCCGCTTCCAACAACTCTTACCCCGAACGAGGGGGACATCTTCGAAGGCGCAGTCACGACATCCGTTCTGGCAAAATCGACCTTTGCGGCTTGCGCTCAGCAACGTCCATTTGCGGCACTGCTGATCGATTACGGCCATGCAGAAACGAGTTTCGGCGACACTCTTCAGGCCGTGGCATCTCATCAAGCTGTTTCGCCTTTTCTGGCGCCAGGTGAGACGGACCTAACTGTTCATGTCGACTTTGAGCAGTTTGCTCGTGCTTGCGCAAAAGCGGAGGGCGACGCCCTCGCCGTCGACGGCCCCATCACGCAAGGCGAATTCCTCGGCCGCCTCGGCATCGTCGAACGCGCCTCACACCTTATGGGCGCCAATCCCGCCAAAGCCGGCGAAATCGAATTGGCCGTCGCGCGTCTCATTGCCCCGCAAGGCATGGGCTCCCGCTTCAAAGTCATCGGCCTGCGCTCGCCCAACCTCCCTAATCTCCCCGGCTTCGAGTAGCTTCGCACCATGCTCAAACCCATCCTCAGCCCGACGCTCGACCTGCCCGGTGTTCGCCACGGCTTCTTCACCCGCGACGGCGGCGTTTCCGAAGGCCTCTACGCTGGCCTCAACTGCGGCCTCGGCTCCAAAGACGATCCAGCCCGCGTTCTCGAAAACCGCGCCCGTGTCGCCCGCCACCTTGGCGGTGTGCGGCCCAAGGTCCTCACCGTCTATCAAATCCACTCCGGCACAGCAGTGCGGGCCGAGGGCCCCATCGCGCGGGATGCGCTCCCCAAGGCCGATGCCGTCGTCACCACCGTTCCCGGCCTCGTCATCGGCATCCTCACCGCCGATTGCACCCCGGTACTCTTTGCCGACCCCGAAGCCAAAGTGGTCGGCGCGGCGCACGCCGGTTGGCGCGGCGCCGTGGCGGGCATCGTCGAGGCCACCGTCGCTGAAATGGAAAAGGCCGGCGCCCGCCGCAACCGCATCCGCGCGGCCATCGGCCCCACCATCAGCCAGGCCGCCTACGAAGTCGGCCCCGAGTTCGAAGCCGAAGTCGTGGGCCTAGATCCCGCCAACCGGGATTTTTTCACAACTCCGGCCTCCGGGGAAAAATCCCGCTTCGATCTTCCTGGCTTCGTTGCCCGCCGCCTCGCGGCCCTCGGCCTTGCCGCCATCGACCGGGTCTCCCCCTGCACCTACGCCGACGAATCGAAATTCTTCTCGTTTCGCCGCACAACGCATCGATCGGAGCCGGATTACGGGCGCCAAATCTCTGCCATCGTTGTGACCTAACTGCACAATCCACAAGTTAGGCCCCAATTGGGCCCCCACCATTAGGGACATTCCCATGTTTGCGTCCCGATGTGCTTGTGGGGGGCTGCTGGACCGGGTTAGGCAGAAGCATGTGGGTACCGGTTGCTTAGAGGGAGATAAGGCCGCAAAGTTAGTACGTCGGCCGCCGGAAATCAGCGGGTCAAACAAAGGGGGCGTCGAAGTGGCGACCATTGATCGTGCTGCGGCGAGGGGCGTTCGGATGCCGGTCGCACGGGCAGCATTACTATTGATTTCGGCAATTGGCCTCGCGGGTTGCGAGACCGGGTCTAATCTGTTTGCAGGTGGCGGTGCGGATACAGCCGCGCCGTTCGCGTCGGCGGCCCCGCCACCCGTGGCTCAGCGCGCACGAATGGCCGTGGCCCCGATCGTCGGTCCGCCGGACGCGACGTCGCGCGCTTTGCAAACTCAGGTGGCCGCCGCGCTGGAAAGCCAGCGTGTGACGGTCGCCAAGCAACCCGCCGACCCGTCTGACTACACCTTGCGCGGCTACGTTGTTGCCGCGAAGGAAAAGGCGTCGACCAAGATCTCCTACATCTGGGATATCACCGACCCAACCGGCAAACGCGTCAACCGCATCACCGGCGAAGAAGTCGCCGCAGGTGCCGGGGCCTCCGAAACGTGGTCAACAGTCTCCCCCGCGATGATCGGCCAGATCGCCAGCAAGACCGCGACGCAAGTCGCCGGATGGCTACCGTCGCAGGCTCCCCTCGGAGCTGCCCCAGCGGGTGTTCCATCATCAGCTCCGTCCCCCGCCGCAAACGTTCCGATCGCGACCGCGCCCATTCCGCCGGCCGCGCAGGCGATCCCTGTCGCAACCACGGCCGCCGTGCCAGTGGCAGCGCCCGCTACGGCCACCGGCAGCATCGAACGTGGCGCTGTTCTGACCGCCGTCCCTAACGTCACCGGAGCGCCCGGCGACGGCAGCATCGCACTGACCGGTGCCATCCAACGTGAACTTGTCCGCAACGGCATCCCGCTGACCAGCATTGCGGGACCCAACTACCGTGTCGAGGGCAAGGTGACCGTAGGGTCCACCCGGGAAGGCAAGCAGCCCATCACGATCGATTGGCATGTGAAAGACCCGACCGGCAAACAGCTTGGCACCGTCTCCCAAAAGAACGAGGTCCCGCAGGGTTCGCTCGATGGAGCGTGGGGAAAAACGGCCGATGCCGCCGCGGCCGCCGCAGCGCAGGGCATTATCAAGTTGCTGCCCAAGAACAATTAACGGCGCGGCCGGCCGGGGACCAACCCCGGCCGGCCGTTCACTGATCCGCCGTTATCTATCAGAGTGTTGCCCGTCGCGGTTTACACGCCTCCAGCCCCTTGCTAGAGAGCGCGTCATCACACGACAGTCACCGACCAGCCGAACAAGAGGCGCGTCATGCCGTTCGATGCCCGAGACGACAAGGACCGGGGCCATCCGCGCTTAAAGCTTGTCTCCGGCAACTCGAACCGCCCGCTGGCTGAAGCCATTGCCTCGTACGTCAAGGTCCCGCTGACCAAAGGCCAGGTGAAGCGCTTCGCCGACATGGAGATCTTCGTCGAGATCCAGGAAAATGTCCGCGGTCAGGATGCCTTCATCATCCAGTCGACGTCGTTCCCCGCCAACGACAATCTGATGGAACTACTGATTCTGATCGACGCATTGAAACGGTCCTCCGCCCTGCGCATCACGGCCGTCATCCCCTACTACGGCTACGCCCGCCAAGATCGCAAACCCGGCCCGCGCACGCCCATCTCGGCCAAGCTCGTCGCCAACCTGATTGAACGTGCCGGCGCCGACCGCGTGCTCACCCTCGATCTCCACGCCGGACAGATTCAGGGCTTCTTCGACATCCCGACCGACAACCTCTTCGCTGCCCCCATCTTCGCGCGCGATATTCAAGATCAGAACGAGGCCAAAGACGTGGTCGTCGTCTCGCCGGACGTCGGCGGCGTCGTCCGCGCCCGCGCGCTCGCCAAGCGCATTGATGCGCCGATCGCCATTTGCGACAAGCGCCGCGAACGGGCCGGCGAAAGCGAAGTGATGAACGTCATCGGTGACGTCGAAGGCAAGCGCTGCGTTCTGATTGACGACATCGTCGACAGCGGCGGCACGCTCTGCAACGCCGCAGAAGCCCTTCTGAAGTATGGCGCCACCGAGGTCTCCGCGTACATCACCCATGGCGTGCTTTCGGGCGGCGCCGTCAGCCGCATCCAAAACTCCAAGCTGAAATCGCTGGTCATCACGGATAGCATTCTGCCGACCGAGGCCGTCAAAGCCGCCAAGAACATCCGCGTGCTTTCCATTGCGCCGCTGATCGGCGAAGCGATTCTCCGCACAAGCCGCGCCGAGAGCGTCTCAAGCCTTTTCTATTAAGCGCCATTCCATTAAGCGCGATGCTGCGAGGGCCGCGCGAAAATTAGTCAAGCCGGCTACTCAACTGCATCTTTACTCAGCAGAAAAATTTGGGCGTCTCTGCCAGCCTACGATTTTGCCCGCTCCATGCGTGAACCATCAGAGTGAGACTTGCTTTTTGTCTCGCACGGTGGACTTCATTTGAGACTGAAACCAAAGCCGTTGGCGGCCCAAGGGTTGTCAAGGACCTCCGGATCAATCTGGAACTCTCGCATGGTCACGGACACGGACATCGTCGGCTACACCGTCGGTTATGATCAAGAAGAGGTTCATTTCCCGATCTACGCCATGACTGCGCTTGCTGCGGCCATGGTCTTGGCTGGGATCTCCAAGGGCATTCCGATCCTCGCGGCTGTCGGCCTGCTCCCGGCGGCCGTTGCCTACTATAATCTTCCCCTTCTGGAGAGCGGCCGGCCACGCATCGGTTCGGGCCAGTACGGCCTTTTTATCGAAGGTCTCGGCCTCATTTCTTGGCGCGCTGTCGAGAGCATCGAAACACTCGAAATGGTGGAACGCACAGGCAGTTCCCTCGATTTGATCATCGGTCTTAAAAAACCCATCCCCGAAGCGTTGCTTGCGGACTGGCGCGCCCGGCCCCTTTTGCGGCGGCCCATGCGATTGCCGTGGCGGCTCACTTCTAAGACAGAAATTCGCATTCCTCTGAGTGTCCTCGATAAGCCCGCAGCCGAGATCAAGGAAACTTTTCTCCGCATGTGGCGTTTCAATCGCGGCACCTGACACAATCCTCGCGCCGGAAGCACATTCCAATCTCCAACCTGCCGCAATTTGCACCGTATAAGGCGCTGTCTAGCGCGTTTGTGCGCCAGGGGACCGCCATGCACTACAACCCACGCCACCTCGCATCGTTGATGATTGCCGCCGCCGGAATCGTTGCGCCAATGCCCGCATCGGCCGTCAGCGCCGAACCACAGGCGATTGAGCTGGCTCAAGAGAGTCCGCCGCCGCCAGACGCCGCTGCTCCAGTCGAAGCACCCGCGCCGCCTCCGGTCGAACAAAAGAAGCGTCGCGACGAGCAGCCTGCGGCCGAGTCGCCGCCCGTGCGCCAGCGCATAGAGCGAGGCACAGACGACGAGCAGCCGCGCCGTGAACGCCAACCAGAGCGCGCGCGTCAGCAACAGGACCAAGATCAGCAGCGGATCGAGCGGCAGCAGGAAGCAGAACGCGTTCGCGAAGACCGCGCACAGGAAAAGGCCCGTCAGGATCAAGTCCAGAGCGACGAGCGCGCCAAACGCGAAGCTGAGCGCAACGAGCGGCAGCAGGAAGCCGAACGCGTTCGCGAAGAACGTGCTGCGGAGAAGGTGCGTCAGGACCAGCTCCAAAGCAAGGAGAGCGCCCAACGCGAGGCCGAGCGCGCAGCAAAACAGGAAGCCGACCGCGTGGGCGAAGAACGCGCTGCGGAGAAGGCCCGCCAGGATCAGCTCCAGAGCGAGGAGCGTGCCCAACGCGAGGCTGAGCAGGCCAAGAAACAGGAAGCCGACCGCGTGGGCGAAGAACGCGCTGCGGAAAAGGCCCGCCAGGATCAACTCCAAAACCAGGAGGGGGCCAAACGCGATGCCGAGCGCGCCGCCCCACGTGACGACGAGCGCCGCCGGTTGCGCGAACAGGCCCCGGCGGTCGCGACACAACCTGTGCCGGTGCCAGTACCTGCACCAAACGGTGCTGGCGTGCCGCCCGTGGTTCCCGCAAATGACCGGCAGCAGCAGCGCCAGGAAGAACGGCGCAGCCGCGATGCCGAGCGCGCCGCTCCACGTGACGATGAGCGCCGCCGTTGGCGCGAGCGAGCCCCTCCGGTCGCCACACCTCCCGCCGCTACGACCGGCGTCCAGCCGCAACAACCGCCAGGCCGAGTTCGGCAGCCCGAAATCGCAGTGTCCCCGATCCCCAACAACATCCGTGAAAACTACCGCCGCGCACCTAAACAGCAACGCTCATTCGACGACCTGAGGCGCAATCGCCGCGAACGCACCATTTCGCAGGGCAACCTTCGCGTCATTGAGGAGCCGGATCGCCGCGTCATCGTTAAACAAAACAATCGCAGCTTCATTCGCCACGATGAATCGGAACGCTTCCGCCGCATCGCTCCCGATGCCCGCACGATCCGCGGCGCCGACGGCACCTCGACCACCTTCATGACCCGCCGCGGCGGTGTCCGCATTTATGATGTCAGCGACCGCAATGGCCGCCTGCTCCATCGCTATCGCCGCTACCCCAATGGTCGCGAAGTCATCCTAATCGACAATCGCGGCCACTACCGCCGCGACAAGAGCCGCACTCGCGACGTGCTGATCGGTGCGGGCATCGGCCTCGTCGTCGGCAGCGCGATCGCACTTGCCGCGCCAAAGGTCCGCATCCCGCGCGACGAGTATATCGTCGACTATGGCCGCGCCTCCGATGACGACCTTTATGAAGCCCTTACTGCCCCACCTCTCGAGCGCCTTGATCGCGGCTATTCGCTGGATGAAGTTCGCTATTCGAGCAACCTGCGTGATCGCATGCGCCGCATCGATCTCGACACCGTCACCTTCGACTTCGGTTCCTGGGAAGTCGGCCCCGACCAAGGCCGCGCTCTTGATCGTCTGGCAGACGGAATCAATCGTGTGCTGCAGAGGAACCCGGATGAGATCTTCATGATCGAAGGCCACACCGATGCGGTCGGAACCCAAGACGACAACCTCACCCTGTCCGACCGCCGCGCCCAATCTGTCGCCGAAATCCTGACCACCGAATATGGCGTCGCGCCTGAAAACCTCGTCACCCAAGGCTACGGCGAGGAACAGCTAAAAATTCCCACCGGCGGTCCCGAGCGCCTCAACCGCCGCATCACCGTGCGCCGCATCGGCCCCCTCCTCTCCGGTCAGTTCGAGGAGGAGCGCTACAGCGGCGCCGCCCCCGCCAATGATCGCATCGATGAGGGCGACCGGGGATACGAAGACCTCGACGACGGCCCACCTGACGATGGCCTCCCCGCCGTAGTACCGCCCGATGACGGCCGCACATACGACTACGACAACGACCGCTATCGCTGAGGTCGGTCCCTCTCCCCCCTGTGGGGAGAGGGTTCATTCACCGCGTGATCCGCTCCCCCTGCCCACACCGCCGGGAACGTGCTAGGTCGCGGACGCATGTCCGCCGCACCCACCAAACCCGCGCCCGCCCCGCCCACCATCGATCTCATCGAGACGGAGGGGTTTGCCGATTATGCGCTGCTCGATAGCGGCGAGGGTAGAAAGCTCGAACGCTTCGGCACGATCGTTGTCGATCGCCCCGAACCGCAGGCCCTGTGGACACCCCGCCTCGTCAAATCCGAATGGATGAAGGCCAACGCCGTCTTCTCAGCCTCTGGCGAGGACGACGAGAAAGGCCGCTGGCGCGTCGACAAGCCCGTCCCCGAAAGCTGGCCCGTGCGCCTAGCGCTCCCTGCTCCCAACGCGCCTTCCGGCCGGCTCCCCGCAGGGGAGTCGGAAGGCGCCAGCATAAGAGTCCTCTGCAAGTTGCAAGGCCTCTGGCACCTCGGCCTCTTTCCCGAACAAGTCCCGCACTGGCAGTGGATGCTCGACCGCATCGCCGCCGTGAAGGATGGTCCACCCCGCGTGCTCAACCTTTTTGGCTACACGGGCGCGGCAACACTCCTCGCAGCAGCCAGCGGCGCCGACGTCACGCACCTCGACGCCTCGAAGAAGGCCGTCGCCTGGGGCCGCGAAAACCAATCCGCCTCCAAACTCGACGCCGCCAAAATCCGCTGGATCGTCGACGACGCGACGAAATACGTCGCCCGCGAAGTCCGCCGCGGCAAAACCTATCACGTCATCCTCGTCGACCCGCCGAAGTTCGGCCGCGGCCCCGAAGGCGAAGTCTGGGACCTATTCACAAACCTCCCATCCTTCCTCGCCGATTGCGTCAAGCTCCTCGACCCCAAGCAATCGTCGATGATCCTCACCGTCTACGCGATCCGCGCCTCCGCGCTCGCCTTCGACCAGCTCATGCGCGACACCCTCAAAGTCAAGTCCGGCCAATTCCACACCGGCGAACTGGCGATCCGTGCTCACAACGGCAACGCCGTCCCGACCTCCCTCTTCACACGCTGGGTCTCAACGCCATGACCCACTCCATCAAACCCATCACCAGCCTGACGAATGACCGCGTCAAAGCCATCCGCGCCCTCGATATGCGCAAGGAACGCAAGGAAACCGGCCTTTTCCTCGCCGAGGGCGCCTCCATCATCCTAACCGCGCGCGCCGCCGGCTTCCGCCCGGAAACGCTGGTCTACCGCGCCGGAGCACTCGAAACCGACACGCAACGCCGCCTCGTCCAATCCGCGCTCGATGACGGCGCCGAAGTCCTCGAAGTCTCCGCAGCCGTGCTCGAAAAGCTTGCCGCCAAAGACAACCCGCAAACGATGCTCGCGGTCTTTCGCCAGCGCTTCGCCAATCTGCCCGAACCCAAATCCGTCCCGCAGAAATCCCTCTGGCTCGTCCTCGAAGACATCCGCGATCCCGGCAATCTCGGCACCATCATCCGCACCGCCGACGCGGTCGGCGCCGCTGGCATCATCCTCGCCGGTCAATGCACCGATCCCTATTCGCGCGACGCCGTCCGCGCCACCATGGGCTCGATCTTCAACGTCTCACTCGTCGCCGTGGAACGAAATACGTTCCTCGAATGGGCGCCCATCTGGCCGGGCGATCGCGTCGCCACCACGCTCGCCGCGCGCGAAGACTTCCGCGACGCGAAACTGAAATCCCCTGTCCTCTTGATGATGGGCTCCGAAGGCCCCGGCATGTCCAGCGCGCTCGCCCACATCGCCACGCGTCAGGTCAAAATCCCCATGCGCGCCACCCTCGACAGCCTCAACCTCGCGGTTGCGACCGCCATCCTGCTCTACCAACTCCGCGGCCCGGACTTGAAACTGTAACCGCGCCGCGACGACGGAGGAGATCATGGCGACCCGCCCGATGAGGACCGCCGCCACCGCCGGCCTCGCTTACGTCGCCATCGCCTTCGCCGCCGGCTTCGCTCTGGGTGTGCTGCGCGTCACGTTCATCGCCCCGCGCCTCGGCGAAACCGCAGCCGTCCTCACCGAACTCCCCATCATGCTCGCGGTCTCCTGGCTCGCCTGCCGCTGGATCATCGCGCGTTTCAGCGTCCCCGCCACATTGGCCGCCCGCGCCACCATGAGCGGCCTCGCGCTCACCCTCCTGCTCGCCGCCGAAACCATCCTGGGAACGCTGGGCCTGGGCCGCACGCTCTCCGACCATCTCGCCAGCTATCAGAACCTCCCCGAACGCTTGGGCCTCGCCGCCCAAATCCTCTTCGGCCTGTTTCCGCTGATCATGCGCCCCGGCCGCAGCTAAGCGGCAGAGCACAAAAGCGATCTATACAACAAAATGTGCGGTGGAAGTCCCGGCAACCGGCTGATTTTTCCATCGAGCCTTCGCATGACCCACGAAGGGGGCGGGGCGGTGGTCGCGCCGCTGAGGTTTGTAGTATTTTGCGGCCCGAAGACCGCCCCGCGCAGGGTTTGTGGCATACGACCAGCGTTTCAGCGCGTTCTTCGCAGCACTGGGCTTCCACCAGGCGGCCGGTCCGAGCCTCACCGAGACCGGGTGCGTAACCCGCCGTCGGCGACTGCTGCACCCCGCCCCACGTCACAAGACGCCTCTTAAGCAACGCCCCCTTTTGTGAGGGACGGGGATGCGGGCAGTGTAGGGCAACGGGGGGGAGGCGGGGATAACTTAGGAGCGAAAAATTTCGCCGGATCGCTGCTCAAGCGCGCCAAACGCGTGGAGCCGGACATCCCGGGCAAGAGGCAAAGCCCCGAACGATACGCCGCGCTTAGAAGCACAACCACGCGCCAAGGCAGCTCTTCGGCGTACCGCCTGTGCAGGCCATCTGCGAGGAGCGGCACGTCGTCGTGGCCCCTTCATCTTCGCAGGTCGTCTTCACAGGTCCCTGCCCGACGAGGCCTTTCGATGCGATGGTATTTTTGAGGGCGTTGGTCGAGAACAGCACGGCGGTATCGTGGGTCAGCATTTGACCGACGGCAGCGATCCTCTTGCAATCGCCGGCCTGAGCCGCCGCCGACAGCGCGCCCATGAAAACCGCCGCAGCCAAACCGAGTGTCACCGAACGCATGGGTCCCTCCGAAGTCATCAATCCCTGCGCCGACGCTAGTGGACAGCTCGCCCCGCCACAACCAAATCGGCCCACCCCACGCCGTAAAATCCCCTATCTCCCCC
>JALHQM010000024.1:0-25536 GCA_022841965.1 Hyphomicrobium sp.
CAAAACGGGGGCGACGATTTTTGCTGCCGTGCCGGGGCTGTTCCGGCAGATCTTGAAATATGCGCCGCCGGGGCCGCTGGACGTGGGCCGGTTGCGGCACGGGTTGATCGCCGGGGAGGCCCCTGCCCCGTCGTTGTTCGGTGATTGGCACGCGCGCACCGGTACCGAGCTCTTCGAAGCGCTCGGGATGAGCGAGATCTCGACTTATGTGTCGACCTGTCCAGGCATGGCGCGGAAGGAAGGATCACCCGGGCGCGCGCAGCCGGGGCGTCGTGTGGCGGTGCTGCCGGTCGAAGGCGGGACAGAACCGTTGCCAGCGGGCGAGGAAGGGTTGCTTGCGGTTCACCGCAGCGATCCGGGGCTGATGCTCGGCTATTGGAATCGGGCGGACGAAGAGGCGGAGGTCTATCGCGGGGAGTGGTTCCTCGGCGGCGATCTCGCGATCATCGACGCGGATGGGTACATCTTCCACCAGGGCCGTGCCAACGATGTGATGAAGGCGCTGGGCTACCGGGTGTCGCCGTTGGAGGTCGAGACCGCGATTGCGCAGCATCCGGATGTGGCGGAAGTCGCGTGCGCGGAGATTTCACCGCGCGAAGGCGTGACGGTGATCGGCGCGTTTCTGGTGGCGAAGCCCGGGCATGTCGTTGATGCGGGGAGCGTGCTGGCGTTCGCAAGAGAGCGGCTCGCGCAATATAAATGCCCGCGCGAGATCGTGGTCGTTGATGCGCTGCCTCGGACGCCGAATGGGAAGGTGAAGCGGAGTGAGTTGGTGCGGGTGTTTGGGGGGCGTGCCTCGTCCATATGATCGGTATTTCAACGTCATCCCGGCGCGCTGAGCGGAGCGAAGCCGGCCGGGACCCAGACAAACTTCAGCGAGACGGTTATGGCGGCTTCTTCCAGGGCTGCGGATGATGACGAGATCATCATTGAACTCACCGTTGACTGGGTCCTGGCCTTCGCCGGGATGACGATTGTGGGTGGGCGCGGCGTCCCCACTCCCCGCGCGCGGGGAGTGGGGGAATGAAGCAGATCGCTCCGCGTTAAGCAGCTTTCTTGGCTTCACCCGCGATGCGGGCTAGCGATGAGACGAGTTGGCGGACGCCTTTGATGCGGTCGGAGGCGGTTTCGAAGTCGCCGCGGAAGACGAGTTTGTGGTCGGGTTGCATCTTGGCCAGCGCGCGTTCGGTTTGCAGGAATTGCGCGAGGCCAGCTGCGTTGGCGAAGTCGTTCTTGCGGAAGGAGACGACGGCGCCCTTGGGGCCTGCATCGACCTTGGCGATGTTGGCGGCCCGGCAGAGACCTTTGATCTCCATGACGTCAAGCAGGTAGCGCACTTCGTCGGGGAGTTCGCCAAAGCGGTCGACCAATTCGGCGGCGAAGCCATCGATGTCGGCGCGGGATTCGAGTGAGGAGAGGCGGCGATAGAGGCCGAGGCGGAGTTGCAGATCGGCGACGTAGGCTTCGGGGATGAGCACCGGCATGCCGAGCGCGATTTCCGGGCTCCACTTGTCGGCGGCCTCTCCCAGTTCACCGCCCTTCATGGCGGCAACGGCCTCTTCCAACATCGATTGATAGAGTTCAAAGCCGACTTCGCGGATGTGGCCCGACTGTTCTTCGCCGAGCAAGTTGCCGGCGCCGCGGATGTCGAGGTCGTGGGACGCGAGGGAGAAGCCTGCTCCAAGGGTATCCAGCGACTGGAGGACCTTGAGGCGCTTGTCGGCGCCTTCGGTGAGGACGCGGTTGGGCGGCGTGGTGAAGTAGGCATACGCGCGGCGCTTCGAACGTCCGACGCGACCGCGCAACTGATAGAGGGCGGCGAGGCCGAACATATCGGCGCGGTGAACGATGAGGGTGTTGGCGTTGGGCACGTCGAGGCCGGATTCGACGATCGCGGTGGAGAGCAGGATATCGTACTGGCCCTCGTAGAACGCCGTCATGACGTCTTCGAGTTCGGTGGGCGTCAGCTGGCCGTGGGCGCGGGCGACCTTTAGATCAGGCACCACTTCGCGCAGGAATTCGGCGACTTCGTCGAGATCGGCGATGCGGGGCACGACATAGAAGCTCTGTCCGCCACGGGCGCGTTCGCGCTTCAGGGCATCGGCGAGGATGACCGGATCGAAGGGCGAGATGAAGGTGCGCACGGCGAGGCGGTCGACGGGGGGCGTGGTGATCAGGGAAAGTTCGCGGACGCCGGTGAGCGCCAATTGGAGCGTGCGCGGGATGGGTGTCGCTGAGAGTGTCAGGACATGGACATCCTCGCGCAGTTTTTTGAGACGCTCTTTGTGTGTGACGCCGAAGTGCTGCTCTTCGTCGACGACGATCAGGCCGAGGCGGGCGAAGTCGATGGCTTTGCCGAGCAGCGCATGCGTGCCGATGACAATGTCGATCTTGCCGTCCTTCAGGCCGGCTTTGACGTCGGTGAGGTCTTTGGCTGAGACGAGGCGCGAGGCTTGCGCCACGTTCACGGGGAGACCCTGGAAGCGCTCGGTGAAGGTCTTGAAGTGCTGGCGGGCGAGCAACGTCGTGGGGACGACAACGGCGACCTGCATACCGTTGAGGGCGGCCACGAACGCGGCGCGCAGTGCCACTTCGGTTTTGCCGAAGCCGACGTCGCCGCAGACGAGGCGGTCCATCGGGCGGCCTGAGGCGAGATCGGCGAGCACCGCTTCGATGCTGAGCGCCTGATCTTCGGTTTCCTCATACGGGAAGCGGGCGACGAATTCGTCCCAGGCGCCGGCTGGCGGCGAAACGGCGGGGGCTTCTTTGAGCTGGCGAAGGGCTGCGATCTTGATGAGTTCGCTGGCGATCTCGCGCAGGCGGTTCTTGAGGCGGGCTTTGCGCGACTGCCACGCACCGCCGCCGAGCTTGTCGAGCTGGCCGTCGCCCTCATCGGAGCCGTAGCGGGACAGTAGTTCGATGTTTTCAACGGGCAGATAGAGCTTGTCGCCGCCGGCGTAGATGAGTTCGAGGCAATCGTGGGGAGCGCCTAGTGCGGTGATGGTTTTGAGGCCGGCGAAGCGGCCGATGCCGTGGTCGGCGTGGACGACGAGATCGCCGACGGAGAGGCTGGTGGCTTCGGTGAGAACGCTGGCGGCACGTTTGGGTTTACGGCGCGGGCGGACGAGCCGGTCGCCGAGGATATCCTGTTCGCCGATGACGGCGAGTGTGGGCGTCTCAAAACCTTCTTCGATGCCGAGCACGCCGAGGGCTGCGACGTCGCCGGGGAGTGAGAGCGCGTCGTCATAGCTGTCGACTTTGCGGACGTCCTTGAGGCCGTGCTCGGTGAGGAGATGGCTGAGGCGTTCGCGGGCGCCGGGTGTCCAGGTGACGACGATGACGCGGCGCTTTCCGATCTGGAGGGCGCGGATGTGGGAGACGACGGCGTCGAAAACGTTCGTTTCCGGGTTCTGGCGTTCGAGGGCAAAGGTCCGGCCCTTCTTGGCGTGCATGGAGCGGACGTTGGGCCCCTCGGTCTGCTCGAAGGCTGTGAGGCGGACGATCTCATGGTTGCCGAGTGCTGCCCCCCACGTCTTGGCGTCGAGGAACATCTGGTCGGGTGGCACGGGCTTATAAGGCTCGGCGCCGAAGTTTTTGGTTTCCAAGCCTTCGACACGGGCGTCGTAGTGTTCGCCGATCTGCTCGAAGCGGGCTTTGACGATCTCTTCGGCGTTGTGGTCGAAGGAGACCTTCACGCCGGGGAGGTAGTCAAACAGCGTCTCGAGTTTCTCGTGGTAGAAGGGCAGCCAGTGTTCCTGGCCCTGGAAGCGGCGGCCGGCGCTGACGGCTTCATACATGGGATCGTCGCCTGTCGCGCCGCCGAAGAGTTCAACGTAGCGGCGACGGAAAAGCGCGATGGCGTTCTCGCCGAATGCCACTTCGGACACAGGCATCAGTACTACTTTGGGAACGGGCTTCAGAGATCGCTGCGTTTCGATGTCGAAGGATTTGATGCTCTCAATCGTGTCGCCGAAGAAGTCCAGGCGGATCGGTGTCTGGCGGCCGGGTGAGAACAGGTCGAGGATGCCGCCGCGGACGGCGAATTCGCCGGGCTCCATGACGGTGGATGAGCGCGTGTAGCCAGCGAGTGAAAGCCGGCGGGCAAGTTCGCCCATGTCGATGCGCTGGCCGGGGGCCAACATCTTCATCGCGTTCTTGATGAAGAGGCGGGGTGGTACTTTCTGCAGCACCGCGTTGACGGTGGTGAGGACAATCGTCGGTTCCTTGCGACTGCCGTGGGCGAGCTTGGCCAGCGCCGTGATGCGCTTCGATATGATGTCGGCGTTGGGGCCGACACGGTCATAGGGCACCGTATCCCACGCGGGAAACGAGAGGACCTTCACTTTGGGTGCGAAGAATTTGAGCGCGTTCTCGATTTCCTCGGTGCGGCGATCTTCGCGCGCGATGTGGAGATGAAGCCCGGCGCCGGACGTGCTGCCCGCTTCCTGCACGAGGTTAGCCAACACGAGCGCGTCAAGGCCCTCGGGGACGCCGCATAAAATCGTATCGTGCCTTTTGGCGTCGTGCTGGGCGGTCATCGGTTCGGGCTCAAAATGATCGTCAGGCCGAGGGCATGCCGTGGAACGCCCGGACGGCGTTGACCATGTCGGCGAACGGCACGCCGGTGGCGGCGGTGGGTCCGAGCAACAGGGCCTGGAGCTCCGTCTCCTGCTGCGTCAGGAAGTCTTCAAAGTGGGTCAGTTCGGCAGCATCCATCCGGGCGAGATGGGCGCTGGCGTAGGACCCGATGAGAATATCGAGTTCCTTGGTGCCGCGATGGGTCGCGCGCCACAGGGCGCGGCGGCGGCGAACGGCGATATCGTCAATGGGGGTGATGTGTTCCATGGCCGCGGGCGGCAGTCCTTGTGGGGGGAGGGTCAAGACGGCTTGACGCTTCGGGGCCAGACCGGCTTTGTCGCCCAGCCCGGCGGAAGGGTTCTATAGCGTCCGCCTGGAGTTCCGGCTAGAGCGGCATCATGCGGCCTGACGACCTCACACCTTTGTTTGCACCCGTGGAAACGCTGAAGGGCATCGGACCGCGGCTGGCGGTGCTGATGAAAAAGGCGTTGAAGCTGCCACCCGGCGTCCGGGAACCGCGGGTGCTGGACCTGTTGTGGCATATGCCGACCGGCGTCGTGGACCGGCGGGCGGAGCCGTCGGTGGCGGAGGCGGTGCCCGGCACCATCGTGACGCTGAAGGTGCGCGTGCTGAAGCACAAGGCGCCGCCGCGGGGCAACACCAAAGTTCCCTATAAGGTTTCGACGGAGGACGAGACGGGAAAGCTCGATCTCATCTTCTTCCGGGCTGAGCCGAGTTTTATTGAGCGGCAGTTGCCGGTGGGCGAGATCCGGTACGTTTCGGGCCGTGCCGAGAAGTATGGCGACACGGTGCAGATGGCGCATCCCGATTACATCGTGGCGGAGGATCGGCGTGATGATCTCCCGTTGTTGGAGCCGGTGTATCCGCTCACCGCCGGGTTGACGGCGAAGGTTGTGCTGAAGGCTGCGCGGCAGGCGGTGGAGCGGGTGCCCGATTTCACTGAGTGGCAGGATGCGGCGTGGCTGAAGGCGCGGGGATGGGGATCATTCCATGATGCTGTGCATCGGGTGCATAAGCCGGAGGATGCTGGGGATGTGTCGCCTTCCTCGCCGGCTTGGCAGCGGATCGCCTACGACGAATTGCTGGCCAATCAGTTGGCGCTGGGCATTGTGCGGTTGAGCTTCAAGGCGCAGCGCGGACGGCCGGTGCGTGGCGATGGGCGTGTTCGAGAAAAGATCGTCAAGGCACTGCCCTTTTCTCTGACGAACTCACAAAAGACGGCGCTGGGCGACATCGCCACCGACATGGAGTCGCCGAACCGGATGCTGCGGCTGCTGCAGGGGGATGTGGGCTCAGGCAAAACCGTTGTGGCGCTGATGGCGATGGGAATAGCGGTGGAGGCCGGCGCGCAGGCCGCGCTCATGGCGCCGACGGAAGTGCTGGCTCGGCAGCACCTGGAGACGATTGCGCCGCTGGCGGAGGCGGCTGGCCTGCGCATCGGGCTGTTGACGGGGCGCGAGAAGGGCAAGCCGCGCCAGCATTTGCTCGATGCTTTGAAATCGGGCGAGATCGATATTCTGATTGGGACGCATGCGCTGTTTCAGGACGACGTTGTGTTCCGCGATCTGGCCTTTGCCGTGATTGACGAGCAGCATCGGTTCGGCGTTCACCAGCGGCTCGCGTTGCAGATGAAGGGCGGGGACGGCGGCGCGAATATGTTGGTAATGACGGCGACGCCGATCCCGCGCACGCTGTTGATGACACACTATGGCGATCTGGATGTGTCGAAGCTCACTGAGAAGCCGGCGGGGCGGAAACCGATCATCACGAAAGCTGTTCCAACGGACGCGATGGAGAAGCTGATCGACCGCATCCGTGTGCAGTTGGTCGAGGGTGCGCAGGTCTATTGGGTGTGTCCGCTGATCGAGAGTTCGGAGGTGTCGGAACTGGCGGCGGCAGAAGAGCGGCACGCGCATCTGAAGCAGATTTTCGGCGACACGGTGGGGCTCTTGCACGGTGCGATGACGTCCGTTGCGAAGGACGCAACGATGGCGGCGTTCGCTAAGAATGAGCTGAAAATTCTTGTCGCAACGACGGTGATCGAAGTGGGCGTCAATGTGCCCAACGCGAACATCATGGTGATTGAACATGCGGAGCGGTTCGGTCTGGCCCAGTTGCACCAGTTGCGCGGACGGGTGGGACGCGGGTCACGCGAGAGCTTCTGTATGCTGCTCTATGCGCAGCCGTTGGGGGAGACGGCGAAAGAGCGGCTGGCCATGATGGAGGCGACGGAGGACGGATTCAAAATTGCCGAAAAGGATTTGGAGTTGCGCGGGGGCGGCGAGGTGCTGGGCGCGCGGCAAAGCGGCATGCCGGAATTCCGCGTGGCCGACGTGCCTGGATTTCCGATGCTGCTGGCAACCGCGCGCGATGATGCTCAGATGATCCTCGACCGGGATCCTACACTGACGAGTGCGCGCGGGCGGGCGCTGCGGACGCTGCTCTATCTTTTCGAATGCGATGAGGCTGTGCGCTTGTTCCGGGCGGCTTAGGCCGGTTTATTGGCCTTTTCCGCAAGTTTTCTCAGGCGGGCCATCTGTTGGTCGGGGGTGACCATGCCGGCCGAAATAACGATCTTTGCCGCGTCTTCGACCGACATTTGCAGGAAGGTGACGTCGCGACGCGGGACGTAGCAGACAAAGCCGGTGGGCGGCACGATGCCGGTCGGCATGAAGACCGCGACGAGGTCTGTTTCACCGCCGGGTTTGGCGGCGGCGATTTCTCCGCCGGCTTCGCCTGTCACGAACACAATTGACCAGAGACCCTTCGATGGAAACTCGATCAGGCCGACCTTCTGGAACGCGCGCTTGGATTCGGTGGCGGTGACGGCGCTTTCGAAGATTTGTTTGAGCGCGCGATAGACGTTGCGCACGATCGGCATGCGGTCGAGGATCATCTCGCCGCCGGAAATTAGCGAACGGCCAAGCAGGTTGGCACCGAGGAAGCCGATAAAGGTGAGGCCGATGATGCCGAATAGGACGCCGATGCCGGGAATGGCGAAGGGCAGATACGTTTCGGGAAGAGAGACCGACGGGATCAGAGGCTTCACGTAGTCGTCGGCGAAAGCGATGAACCATTTGATGAGGTAGACGGTGACCGCGATGGGGCCGACGATGATGATGCCGGTGAGGAAGTAGTTGCGCAGACGGGCACCAATGCGCAGTGGAGCGACAGGGTCGTCATGCGCGAGGCGCTTCAGGCCTTCGGCAAGGGCTGCGTCGCCGATGGACACGGAAGGCCCGTCGTCTTCGAGGCTGGGCGCTGGAGGCTTGGGTGTATCGCGCGTCATGACCGCATGGTGCGGCGCGTGGCGGCTGGCGTCAACGCCTGACGGACTACGGGGCGATTACTTGGTCACGACGAGGCAGTCAAAACCTTTGGGCTTTAGGGCCGTGCAGAACTGCCCCGGTTCGGCGGCGCTGGCGTAAGGGCCGACCTGGACGCGGTAGAAGGTGCCATTGCCGAAGGTCACTTCGTCGATGGCGGGGGCTGCGGCACCGAGGTTAGCTGCGTGCTCGGCGCGCAACTTCGCGGAGATGCCTTCGGCCTCCTCGCGCGAACTGACGATGCCGACCTGCAAGCGGTATTTGCCGGCCGCCGTGGCGCGCGGCTTTTCAACGGACGCGACTTTTTGCTTCGCTTCGGCTTTTGCTGGCTTCTGGTCGCTGCCAGGGGTCACCCTCACGGCCGAATTCCAGTCAGCGCCGACGGGTGGGGGCGGTGCGCTTTGGACAGGCGGCGGCGCCAGTGGAGCGGGTGGCGGAGCGGTCGCGGTCACAACATCGGCGGATGGTGCCGTGGTCGCGGTGCCGCCGCCCCCGAAGACGTTGCCGAAGAAGCCCGTGACTGCGGTACCGGCGTTGCCGATGGCGGTGCCGACGCCTGCGAGGGGGTTGGTGGCGGGTGCGGCGGCCGCGTCGCCTTGGGGCAGGGCGGAGAGCGAGGGCGCGTCGGGGGCCGACAGGCTCGCATAGTTGCCAGAGGGTGCTGCGAGATTGGGGACGGAGGCATCAGCCGCGCTCTTGGCGCTCGTGGCGGTCCAGGAGGAGGTGGCGCTATCGGCCGTGTTGGCAACAGGCACGGCGGCGGGCTGGGCCGGTGCGGCGGCGACGGCTGTTGGTGCGGGCGGAAGCGCTGCTGCAGCGGCTGGAGCATCGAGCGGCGGGGTACCGATCGGCGTGGCATTGCCGAGGCCGGCTTCCTGGTAGGCACCCTGGCGGTTTTCCATGGCAGCGGCGCGGTCGGCGTCGCTCAAGCCGTTTTTCAGCCAGACGGCGGAAGTGAGATCAGAGATCGCTTGCGCGCTCTTGCCGGTCTTGCGGTAAGCGACGCCGCGATAGTAGAGCGCCTTGGCCATCTGTTGGCTGGAGAGGCCGCCGACCGACAAGGCATTTGATAGGGACTGAATGGCGGGCGCCATCTTGCCAGCTTCGAAGGCTTTGGCACCGGCCTCGTAGGATTTCACTCCGTTGGCAGTGGGAGCCTTAGCACCTGACGGTGCGGAGGGGACGTTTTGCGCATAGGCCGCGACCGGCGCAGCCAGGACTGCGACCGCACAACCGGCGGCGAGTATGATTTGCTTAGCGTGCATCCTTCTGTCTTCCCCCAACCGATCTAGCACGCGGCACACGGACGTTTTACGCCTCTCTTGTATGTCAAGCGTCTCGGGGTGGCAATTCTGGGGCGAGATCCGCACAGGATTTCTCTGATTCGTACCCAGGTTTCGGCCGAAGTGGGTTAACGGCTTGCTCCGTGCGCTGCTCTGGCGGGCTGTGCGCTACTCGACAGTGACGGACTTGGCGAGATTGCGTGGCTGGTCCACGTCGGTGCCCATGAAGACCGCCGTGTGATAGGCGATAAGTTGGATCGGCACCGCATAGAGCAGCGGATTTGCGAAATCGTGGCCCTTGGGCACCTTGATGTGCGCCACGAGTTTACAACCGCACTTCTCGGCCGGGGCGTCGGAGATCAGGATAATCTGGCCGCCGCGGGCGGCGACCTCCTGCATGTTCGACACCGTCTTTTCGAAGAGGTCGTCGTCGGGGGCGACGACAATGACGGGGACGTTTTCGTCAATGAGGGCAATAGGACCGTGCTTGAGTTCGCCGGCAGCATAGCCTTCGGCGTGGATGTAGGAGATTTCCTTCAGCTTCAGTGCGCCTTCAAGGGCCAGCGGGTAATTGATGCCGCGCCCGAGGAAGAGGACGTCGCGGGCCTTGGACAGGTATTGCGCGAGGTCTTCGTATTGCTGCTCGGAGTGGAGCATCGACGACATCAGGCGTGGGACTTCGATCAGCGCCTTGACGAGTTCGGCTTCCTTGGCGGGTGTGATGGTGCCCTTGGCGCGCCCGATAGCGATGGCGAGGCAGGCCAAGGCGGAGAGTTGGCATGAAAACGCCTTGGTGGAGGCGACGCCGATTTCGGGGCCGGCAAGCGTCGGCAGAACGGCGTGGCTTTCGCGGGCGATTGATGATGTGCGCACGTTGACGATCGACGCGATGCGCTGACCGCCGGCCTTGCAATAGCGCAGCGTGGCGAGCGTGTCGGCGGTTTCCCCCGACTGCGAGACGAAGACGGCGAGGCCGCCGTCGATGAGCGGGGCTTCGCGGTAGCGGAACTCGGAGGCGATATCGATTTCGACGGGCACGCGGGCGTAGCGCTCGATCCAATATTTGCCGACGAGGCCGGCGTAGTAGGCCGTGCCGCACGCTGAAATCGTGACGCGCGGGATGGTGGCCAAATCGATGCCGAGGTCGGGAAAGGCAATTGTGCCGGCGCTCATATCGATGTAGTTGGCGAGCGTGTGGCTGACGACCTCGGGCTGTTCGTGGATTTCCTTGGCCATAAAATGGCGGTGATTGCCCTTGTCGACGAGAAGTGCGCTGGCGACCGATTTGATCTTCGGGCGGTCGACGCGGCTGCCCGCCTCGTCATAGATCTCGACGCCAGAGCGGCGCATAACGGCCCAGTCGCCCTCGTCGAGGTAGGTGATGGTGTCGGTGAAGGGGGCGAGCGCGATGGCGTCGGAGCCCAGGTACACCTCGCCTGTGCCGTAGCCGATGGCGAGCGGGGAACCTTTTCGGGCGGCAATCATGAGGTCGTCGTGGCCGGCGAAGATAATGCCGAGGGCGAACGCGCCCTGGAGCTTTGCAAGCGCGGCCTTGGTGGCGGCGATCGGGTCCAGCCCCTTGTCGAGCTCATCGGTGACGAGGTGGACAACGGCTTCAGTGTCGGTGTCGGTTTCGAAGACATGGCCGCGCGAGGACAGGTCGGCCTTCAGTTCGCGGTAGTTCTCGATGATGCCGTTGTGGACGACGCCGACCTTGGCGCTCATGTGCGGATGGGCGTTGCGTTCGGTGGGTCGCCCGTGCGTCGCCCAGCGCGTGTGGCCGATGCCAACGTGGCCCTGGAGGGGATGCTCATTGAGGCGGAGTTCAAGGTTGCGCAGCTTGCCTTCGGCGCGCCGGCGGTCGAGGTGGCCATCTTCGAGGGTTGCGACGCCGGCGCTGTCGTAGCCGCGGTATTCGAGGCGGCGGAGCGCCTCGACAAGGTCGATCGCGACGGGTTTGTTGGAGAGAATGCCGACGATGCCACACATGCGCGGTTTTCCTGTCGTCCTGTAGAATTTCACGTCGATCTTAAGCGGTGTGTCGCGATGGGCGACAAATCAAAACCTGTTTCCGAGTTTCACGGGCGTTACTTCGATCTGGCCGCCTTGCGGCGAGACATCATCTCGCGGAATTTGGCCGCCCACTGGGGCCGGTCTTCCTGGGCGGAGCGTTCGAGGGCGAGGGCTCCAGCCGCCACGTCCTTGGTGATGACGCTGCCCGACCCGACGTACGCGCCGTCGCCGATTTTGATAGGGGCGACGAGGGACGAGTTCGAGCCGATGAAAGCCCCCTCCCCGATCTCGGTCTTGTGTTTGAAGAAGCCGTCATAGTTGCAGAAGATGGTGCCGGCGCCGATGTTGGCGCCCGCGCCGACGGAGCCGTCACCGAGATAGGCCAGATGGTTGGCTTTCGCGCCTGGGCCGACGGCGACGTTTTTTACCTCCACGAAGTTGCCGATGTGGACATCGGGCCCAAGCGTGGCACCGGGGCGCAAGCGGGCATAGGGGCCGATGCGGGCGCCCGGCCCGATGCTGGCGCCTTCGATGTGGCAGAAGGCTTTAATTTCCGCCCCGTCAGCGATCGTGACGCCAGGGCCAAAAACGACGTGGGGTTCGATGATCACGTCGCGGCCGATGACAGTGTCGTAGCTCAAGAACACGGTTTCGGGTGCGGTCAGCGTTGCGCCATCGTCCATGACCCGCTGCCGGGAACGGTCTTGCCAGATGCGTTCGGCGACGGCGAGTTGGCTGCGGGAATTGACGCCGAGCACGTCGTCTTCTGGGCAGCGTACCACGGCGGCGCGGACTCCATCGGCGCGGGCGATCTCCACGGCGTCGGTGAGGTAGTATTCGCCTTTAGAATTGGCATTACCGATGCGGGAGAGCACACCCAGCAAGTCGGGTAAACGGAAGGCGAGGACGCCGGAATTGCAGAGCGTGATCTTGCGCTCCTCGGGGCTCGACTCCTTGTGTTCGCGAATGGCGAGCAGGGTCGCCTCGCCTACAGTTATGAGGCGGCCGTATCCGGTCGGGTCTCTGGCTTCGAAACCCAGCACTGCGACGCCTGCGCCCGCGTCGAGCGCATCGCCGAGCGCGGTCAGTGTGCCGGCTTCGATGAGCGGGGTGTCGGCGTAAAGAACTATAACGTCGCCGGAATGGTCTTCCAGCGCAGGGCGGGCGGCGAGAACGGCATCGGCGGTGCCGGATTGGTTTTCTTGAACGAACACGCGGGCGGCGGGGGAAAGCCGCGTCACCTCGGCGCGGACTTCGTCCATGCCCGGGCCAACGACCACGGCGACGGTTGCGTCCGTGACGGTGTTCGCCAGCGCCAGGACGTGGCCCAGCATGGAGCGGCCCGCCACCTTGTGCAGGACCTTGGGCAGCGCGGAATTCATGCGCGTGCCTTTGCCGGCGGCGAGGATGACGATCAGCGGCGCAGCAGTAGCCATGGCGTCGTTGTTGCCCTTCTGAGAGAGGTGATCGAGTGACCTGGACGGACGGCCATCGACGAACGAACGGTGCCGAAAGCCGGGGGGACGTCCGGTTGGTTGGTTTAGCTCGTGCGGTTCTGCAAAGACCGTACCGCGGCAATTAACCCGGTCCGATAAAGGGGGTATGGCGATGCTCTGTGGCGAATGGTGCCTGGATTCGGTGCGCCACGTCTCGCAGCGCCGGTTAAGCACCCATCTTGGGTTGTAGGTAAGGCCGTCTTAGGCGTGGCCCGTTGGTCGTGTCCACAGGCCGGCGCGCACCAAGCCCGGTGGCTCGTTGACGGTGCCACACGACTCACGCCAGCAATCGGCAAAGTCGTCCATTGTTCAAGGGTTTCAGAGCATGTCGCAGCCGCAGAGCCCCTATCCCCCGACCCCGCCGCCGTTGCCTCCCGGTTTCGCGGCCGGCCAACCGCAGCATCCGCAGTTTCCCGGACATTTCGATCCGCCGCTCGAACCGGCCTACCAGCTGCCGCCGGCGATTGCCGGGTCAGGGCGCCGCTCTGGACGGGGCGGGTTGTCGGTCAGCGGATCGGCTTGGGCTTTCGCGGCAGCTGCCGCGGTAGCTTATTTGTCGGTGGTGGTGCTTCGTCCCGATCTTGTGGCGCGCGTGGAGCCTGCCGGTCAGTCGGTGGCCGAGATTGAATCGCTGCGTGGCGAAGTCGATGGTCTTCGCCGGGACGTGAGTGAGATCCGTTCGACCGTGATGGAGACGGCAACACAACAGAAGGTGGTTTTTGAGCGATTGGCGGCGCTGGGGGCGTCGGTCAATCAGCCGATCCCGGCCACGCAGCCGGTCGGACCCGCTCCGGCGTTGCGGCTGGACAGCGCTCCGGTGAATGGCCCGCTTTCACCGCGCGCTGACATCGCGCCCGTAGAGCCGGCCAAGAAGATCGCCGATGCCCGGTTGCTCAATGCCAAGCCTGCTCTGGAGACGGGAAGCGTGAAGCCGGTAACGCCTCCCGCGCCTGCACCTGTGGCCAAACCTGCTGCCGCGGCCGCCGAGCCGCCGCCGTTCGGTGAGCCGGTTGTGACGCCTGCTGCCAAACCCGTGGGCGTGCAGATCGCATCGGGATCTTCGATCGACAGTTTGCGCTTGAGCTGGAATCTCTTGTCGGAAACCCATGCCGACAAGTTGAAGAGTCTCGAGCCGCGCTACTCGCTATCGGTCGACAACGGGGCGGTTGTTTACAATCTGATGGCGGGTCCGGTGAAGTCCGAGGCCGAGGCAAAAAAGATGTGCAAGGCGCTGGCGGCCAAGGCTGTTCCATGCCGGATCATCGGCGAGTTCGGCGGCGCGGCGCTTTAGCCGGTTTCACGCATCGGACGGCGAAAGCCGCGCGGGTTTCCCGGGCGGCTTTTTATTTTGCAGTGTGATCCGGCGTCGTCCAGGCGCAGCGTTTCTGCCAACGGCGTTCGATTTCGCGGGCGATAAGGCCGGTCGCGTCGATAGGCGCGTAGCTCCATGCGGGAAGGCGGTCGAAGGTTTCGGGCAGACGCCGTGTGGCGTTGATCTCCTCCAGCTTGGCGTGAAAGCGGTGGAACTTCGGTTTGCCGCCGGAGGGATGGAACACGTAGACGGGGCGGCCCGTGGCGCAGCACTCGCCGGTCATGTTGACGCTGTCGGCTGTCACGACGAAAGCGTCCGCGTTGGCGAAGAAGGCCGGATAGGGGTTGTCGCCAGTGCCGTTCCAGAGGATGCGCGGGGCGGAGCGGGTGGCGGTCTCGGTGACTTCGATGAGACGCGGGTGCGTGCGCCGCGACGGCGTGATCATGAAGGATGCGCCCAAACCGGCGAGTGATTGGAGCGCTTGCTGCAAGCGCTGATCGTCGGCGTCGCTGAATGCATAAGAGCCGTTTTTTCCGCCGAGAAGAACCGCGATGCGCGGGTGGGGAAGTGCTGCGATCGCCGCTGGTGTACCAGCACGCAACGAAGCGATGCGTTCGGGGGAGAAGCCGTGCGGCGAGGTCGGCGTCGTGATGACGTTCGGGCCGCGACGACGGTCGTGTTCCGGCACCCAGATGACATCGGCGGTGCCAGGGCCTGTTTGGGGATCAAGAAGCACGACGGTGAAGAGGCTGGGGCCGGCACGGCGGCGCAGTTCGCGCAGGTATGGGATGGCGGCGCGGCCGGTGGCGATTGCGAGAGTTGGCCAGGGCGGGCAGAAACTCGTGCCGGGATTGCCGAAGCCGGCGTGCTTGGGCACGCGGCCCCAGGGGGCGGTCCACTTCTTCATGCCATCAAGGGTGACACGCTTCAGCTCGTAGTCGACGCCTAAGGCATCGGCGAGGCCCCGGGTTTGCGTGTCCATGCCGGCCTTGGCCTCGCTGATGATCCAGCAGCGGGCGCCGGCAAGCGGGCGGCCGGTGGTGCGGGGTCGGGCCGGAACGTCGGTCGTCATGTTTCCACCCTGCGGGAATTGGGGGCGTGCTGTCTAGCGGGGCTTCTTCCAGTAGGCGGTAATTTTGTTTCACTGGGGACGGCGAACGCGACATAATCTCGTTGTCCGCACAGTTCAGAGCTCCCATGACCCGCAAACTCGACACCACAGATTGGCGCATCGTCAAAGAACTCATGGCCGACGGGTCGCTCACCAATGTGGCGCTGGCGGGAAAGGTGGGGCTGTCGGCGCCGCCGTGTCTGAGGCGCGTGCGGGCGCTCGAAGAAACCGGTGTGATCAGCGGCTACACGGCGATCGTCGATGAGCAGGCGCTGGGATTTGCATTGACCGCCTTTGCGATGGTGGGACTGCACACTCAGTCGGAAGCGGATTTGCGGACCTTTGAGAACCGCATCCTCGGGTGGCCGATTGTGCGGGAGGCGTACATGCTGTCGGGTGAGAGCGATTACATTTTGAAGTGCGTGGCGCGCGATCTGCCAGCGTTTCAGGATTTCGTGTTGAAAGACCTGACGGCGGTGCCAAACGTCGCGAGTGTGAAGACGACGCTGGCGATCCGGCGGGCGAAGCTGGCGCCGGGCGTGCCGCTGGCGGTGGAGTAGATCAGGCGGCGCGGTTGAGATGGCGGACCTGGCGCAGATCGGGGAAGAGTTTCGCCCAGAGTGCTGCGGTGATGAGGGCCCCGGCGCCGCCGATGACGACGGCTGGGACGGCACCGAAGCCTGCCGCCATGCTGCCGGCGCGGAATTCGCCGAGTTCATTCGATGCGCCGATGAAGGTCATGTTGACGGCGCTGACGCGGCCGCGGAGGTCGTCTGGCGTTTGCAGCTGAATGAGCGTTTGGCGGATGAAGACTGAGACCATGTCGGATGCGCCCATAACGGCGAGGGCCAGAACAGACAGCCAAACCGTCGTTGACGTTCCGAAGACGACGATTGCGAGGCCATAGACGGCGACGGCGGCGAACATCGTGATGCCAGCGTGATCGCGGACGGGGTTATTGATCAGCCACAGGCTCATGAGCAGTGCGCCGACGCCAACGGACGAACGCAGGGCGCCGAGGCCCCAAGGGCCGACGTCGAGGATGTCGCGCGCGAAGACGGGCAGAAGCGCGGTGGCGCCGCCGAGCATGACGGCAACCATGTCGAGGGACAGCGCGCCGAGGACGATCGGTTGGCTCCAGATGTAGCGAAAGCCTGCAAAGAGGGCGTCTGTCGTGACGGGTTCGTGCGTTTTACGTTGGGCTGGCTTGGGGATCATCAGGGTCAGGATGCCAGCGAAAAGAAAGAACGCCACAGAGACTGCGTAGGCGAGTTCGGAGGAGATGCCGTAGAGGAGGCCGCCGGCGGTGGGGCCGACGATGGTGGCGATCTGGAAGCTTGATGAGTTGAGCGCGATGGCGTTGGCGAGGGCTGGTTGGGGAACGAGGTTGGCGAGGAGCGATTGCACAGCGGGGCCCATGAAAGCGCGGGCGATGCCGAAGACGAGAAGCACTGCGAAGACGGGCCAGATCTCTTTGGTCTCGGAGTGGAGGATCGTCAGCAGCGCTAGGGCGCAGGCGGCTTCGACGGCCATGCAGATCGCCATGATCACGCGGCGGTTGTAGCGGTCGGCGACGGAACCGGTGACGAGGACAAGGAGCGGGGCCGGCATGAACTGAACAAGACCGACGAGGCCTAAGAGGAAGGGATCGCGGGTCTGATCGTAAATCTGCCAGCCGACGGAAACACTCAGCACCTGGATCGCAAAGACGAGGAGGAAGCGCGCGACCCAATAGATCCGGTAGCCAGGATAATCAAAAGCGCGATCGGACGGCGGCGCTCCATTGGCGGGAGGGCCGGCAGACGCGTCTGGCACGGTCATGGTGTGCGATCTCCGGTTCGCTCAACGCGCGAACCCGACGGCAGGTTGCCGCCTACTTCCACTCGACTTTCAAGATCTCGTAGGAGCGCGACCCCTTTGGGGTCGTTACTTCCACGGTGTCACCCTTGGTCTTGCCGATCAACGCGCGCGCGATCGGCGATGAAATCGAGATCTTGCCGTCCTTTACGCTGGCTTCGAGATCGCCGACGATTTTGTATTTCACCTTGTCTTCGGTGTCCTCGTCGACCAGCGTGACGGTGGCGCCAAACTTGATGTTCGTGCCCGACAGGCTCGACGGATCGATGACTTCGGCGCGGGTGAACTTATCTTCGAGTTCGGCGACGCGCGACTCGTTGAGGCCTTGGGCTTCCTTGGCGGCGTGGTACTCGGCGTTTTCCGAAAGGTCGCCATGCGCGCGTGCTTCGGCGATCGCCTGGATGATGCGCGGGCGCTCGACGGCTTTCAGACGCTGCAGTTCCGCCTCAACCTTTTGATAGCCCTCGAGGGTCATCGGAACCCGATCCATCGACATCGCTAACGTCTCCTAGTTGGCCTGGCCACCGGGCCAGCACCCTTCGATCCATTTGCAAAACGCGTGAGAAGCCCTCGCATTGAAACCCGCAAGGGACGCAGCGGTTGCAGCCGCGCCCTCAACTAACGGGCGATAGTCGCATCAGGTTGTGCGCGCGACGTAGGCCTGCAGCGGCGCAACCTTCAGGGTGTCGGACGTCAAAGCTTTGATGGCCTTGGTCACGGCTACGGCCCCGGCCAAAGTTGTATAATAGGGGACGTGGTGAAGCAAGGCTGTGCGCCGGATGTCCTTGCTGTCGGCGAGCGCCTTGGCGCCCTCTGTCGTATTGAAAACCAACGCAATTTCGCCATTCTTAATCGCATCTACAATGTGCGGACGGCCCTCCAGAACCTTGTTGACGACCTCGCAGGGGACGCCTTCGGCCTCCAAGTGCCGCTTGGTGCCGCGAGTCGCGACGATCTTGAAGCCGAGATCCGCAAGGTCCCGCAACGGGGCCACGATCCGCTCCTTGTCGCGATCCTTCACCGAGACAAAGACGGTGCCGCCCATGGGTATTTTTTGACCCGCGCCGATCTGGCTCTTGGCAAAGGCCATGGCGAAATCGCGGTCGAGGCCCATGACCTCGCCGGTCGAGCGCATTTCCGGACCGAGGATCGGATCGACGCCAAGAAAGCGGGCGAACGGGAACACGGCTTCCTTGACTGCGATGTGGTCGAACTTCCGGCTCTGCAATCCGAACGACGCGAGCGGTTGGCCAGCCATTACCTTCGACGCGATGCCGGCTATGGGTTCGCCGATCACTTTGGCCACGAAGGGCACGGTGCGGGATGCACGCGGGTTCACTTCGAGGATGTAAATGTCATCGTCCTTGATCGCGAACTGGACGTTCATCAAGCCTTTCACTTCGAGGGCAAGAGCGAGTTTGCGCGCTTGAACGCCCAATTCGGCAACGGTCGCGTCGGAGAGCGAATAGGGGGGAAGTGAGCAGGCGCTGTCGCCAGAGTGAATGCCGGCTTCCTCGATGTGCTCCATGATGCCGGCGATGAAGGTGTCCTTGCCATCGCACAAGCAGTCCACGTCGACTTCGACGGCGTCCGACAGGTAGCTGTCAATCAGCAGCGGGCGCTTGGGGGAGACGACAAGCTCCGACGGGTTGTCGAGCGTCGCGGACAGGCGCGTGATGTAGCGGTCGATCTCGCCGCCATCGTGGATGATTTCCATGGCGCGGCCGCCGAGCACATAGGAGGGGCGGATCACGACGGGATAGCCGATGCGGTCAGCTACGGCGCGGGCTTCGCCGGGGGTGCCGGCAATGCCGCTGGCAGGCTGTTTGAGGCCGAGCTGTTCGATGAGTGCTTTGAAGCGGTCGCGGTCTTCGGCGAGGTCGATGGCGTCGGGCGAGGTGCCGAGGATGGGGACGCCCGCTTCTTCCAAGGGACCGGCGAGTTTCAGCGGGGTTTGCCCGCCGAACTGGACGATGACGCCCTTCAACTTGCCGTTCGACTGCTCCTTGCGAATGACTTCGAGCACGTCTTCGGCGGTGAGTGGTTCGAAGTAGAGGCGGTCGGAGGTGTCGTAGTCGGTTGAGACCGTCTCAGGGTTGCAGTTGACCATGATGGTTTCATAACCGGCTTCGGTGAGCGCGAAGCACGCGTGGCAGCAGCAATAGTCAAACTCAATGCCCTGGCCGATGCGGTTGGGACCGCCGCCGAGGATGATGATCTTTTCGCGGTCTGTCGGCTGGGCTTCGCAAATGGGCGCATCGGTGAGGCCCGTCTCGTAGGTCGAATACATGTAGGCGGTCGGCGAGGCGAACTCGGCGGCGCAGGTGTCGATGCGCTTGAAGACGGGCGTGACGCCGAGGCCGTGGCGCTGGCGGCGCACGTCGGCTTCGGTGTTGCCGGAGAGTTTGGCGAGGCGGGCATCGGAGAAGCCAACGGCCTTGAGCATTCGCATCTGACGGGCGGACGTGGGCAACCCATGCGCTTTGACGCGCGCTTCGAGATCGACGATTTCCTGTAGGCGGTCGATGAACCAAGGATCGTATTTGGAGAAGGCGTGGACCGTTTCGTGGTCGACGCCCATGCGGAGAGCTTGCGCGACTTTGAGGAGACGGTCGGGTGCGGGACGAGAGAGGGCGGCGCGAACGACATTCTTGTCGTCGCCGAGGCCAAGGCCTTCCAGCGTGATGTCATCGAGGCCAGACAGGCCGGTCTCCATGGAGCGGAGCGCCTTCTGGAGGCTTTCGGCGAATGTTCGGCCAATGGCCATGACTTCACCGACCGACTTCATGGCGGTGGTGAGCGTCGAATCGGCGCCGGGGAATTTCTCGAAGGCAAAGCGCGGGATCTTCGTCACGACGTAGTCGATGGTCGGTTCGAAGGACGCGGGCGTGGCGCCGCCGGTGATGTCGTTTTCCAGTTCGTCGAGCGTGTAGCCGACAGCCAGCCGGGCGGCGACCTTGGCAATCGGGAAGCCGGTGGCCTTGGAGGCGAGCGCGGACGAGCGCGAGACGCGCGGGTTCATTTCGATGACGACGAGCCGGCCATCGGCGGGGTTGACCGCGAACTGCACGTTGGAGCCGCCGGTTTCGACGCCGATCTCGCGCAGCACCGCCAGCGAGGCGTCGCGCATGATCTGATATTCTTTGTCGGTCAGCGTGAGGGCCGGCGCGACAGTGATGCTATCGCCGGTGTGGACGCCCATCGGATCTAGGTTCTCGATGGAACAGATGATGATGGCGTTGTCCGCTTTATCGCGGACGACTTCCATTTCGTATTCTTTCCAGCCGATGAGGCTTTCATCGATCAGGATCTGGCCGACCGGTGAGGCATCAATGCCGGACTTGGCGATGGTCTCGAATTCTTCGCGGTTGTAGCAGACGCCGCCGCCTGTGCCGCCCATGGTGAAAGCGGGACGGATGATCGATGGCAGGCCGATGGTGTCGAGCGCGCGCATGGCTTCAGCGAAACCGGCGTGGCGATCGTAGCCGACGACGCGGCCGGCGGCGTCGCGGATTTCGGGCGAGGATGCGATGACGGCCCGCGGGCTTTCCAGCCCGATGCGGTCCATCGCGTCGCGGAAAAGCTTGCGGTCTTCAGCCATGTCGATGGCTTCGGCCTTGGCGCCGATCAACTCGACGTCCATGGCGGCCAGCACGCCCTGCTTTTCAAGTGCGAGGGCGGTGTTGAGAGCCGTCTGGCCGCCCATGGTCGGCAAGAGGACCAGTTTCTTATCCGGGTGCAGGGCTTTTTCAGCGGCGATGATCTTGGCGACCACGTCAGGGGTGATCGGCTCGATATAGGTCGCGTCGGCCATGTCCGGATCGGTCATGATCGTCGCTGGATTGGAGTTGACCAGAACGATCCGGTACCCGTCCGCTTTCAGGGCCTTACACGCTTGGGTGCCGGAATAATCGAACTCACAGGCCTGCCCGATGACGATGGGCCCGGCGCCGATAATGAGAACGGTGTCGATGTCTGTACGTTTTGGCATGGCGGGGCCAACTCTTATTGCAGCGCACATGGTTTGGCTATAGGCCGCGACCGTTCGCGCGCCCGAGATCGGTACGCCCGCACGCTTCGGGGTTGGCGGGCCATCCGTCAAGGGTGTGGGCGCCGGAACGCGCCGCGATCCCCGGCAAAAAGCCCGGCACCCTCAAATGGAGGGTCCGGGCTTCGTCGTGGCGCTTAAAATTCGACGGTTTGTTTAGCCGGCGGGCTTGTCAATCTTGATGTCGGTTGGGTAGCTGTAGACTTCCTTGAAGATCGGTTTGTCGAGCATGCCTTCGCGGGCGAAAATGATGCGCGAGGGCAGGCCGGATGTGGTGTCAAGGTAGACGACGCGCACAGCCTCGTTCTTGGGCGGCTCTTCCGGCTTCTCACCGCGCTTCTCGGCTTCAATTTGCTCTGGCGACTTCTGTTTGGGCTCGTCCAATCCCTTGAAGGCTCGGACCTTCTGGCCATCGATTGTTTCAGCACCCATGCACTCGAACATGCCGACGTTGCCGGGTGTCTCAGCAAAGGTGCTCTTGTAGAAGCTGACGATTTGATCGGTCGTCGACTTATCCAGCTTCTGCCAAGCGTCCGTACCAGTGCGGCTCCACGCTTCTGTGCCGACGAGAACGGTTTCGGTCGGTTTGTCGGGCGCGGTCAGTGTTTTGACGACCTGACGCATGCGATTGGGTTTGACGTACTCAATCGTCATGGTGAAGGGACCCTGTTCACCGATCAGGTTCATCTCTTTGCGGACCATGTCGGTATTCGACTGGCGGGTGAAGGCCTGCAAGACTTCCTGTGAGCAATCCGCAAAGGCAGAGGTGGCGGACGCGGCAACCACAAGGGCGGCAGTTGCGGCGCGAAGAACAAACGTCATTTTTTAACACTCCATCGGCCGCCGTCGCGCGCCATTTGGTCAAAGTTTCGGACTACTTCTTGTCGCTTGCCGGTTCCGAACTCGGGATCACATCGGTCGGTGGGATGATGCTGATGCCCTCATAGGAATAGGCTGCCACGAACTTTGCCGGCCCGTCGGACTTGGCTGACTTGGTCACGTAGTACGCCGGGAGACCGGTGTCGGACGAGATGTAAACGGTGGTTACGACGTCCATCCCGTCGGTATCCTTAGCAACGGCCGTCCCGTAGCCGACGTAATCCTTGCCATCGTACTTGACCTTGCCCAAGCACGAGAAGTCGGCAGCTGCCTTGGGCGGGATCTTGTAGGCTTCCCGCTCCTGCACCACGACCTGCGCGTTATGCGGAGGCTGCTCGTCCCATCCACCTTCGGTATTGGCCCAGGCCCACTTGCCGATGCCGATGGTTTCGACAGGGGCGTCTTCAGTCGGGCTCTCGATCTTGTTGTAGATCGCGTCGGGAGCGACGAAATCGATGGTCCGGATTAGCGGGCCGTTCAGGGTCTGCGCGGTCGCGACCGTGCGGAACGCCGGTTGGGCGCGCTGTTTGACAAAGGCAGCCTCGACTTCGCCTTTGCACTTGTCGTCGGCGAAGGCGGGGGTAGCCGCAATGGCCAGGGCGCAAAGAGACAGAACACGTGCTCGCATCGGCGGGGTAACCTCCCATTATTGGACTTTTGTCGCCCTTATACGCAGGTCGTGCGGCGGGCTGTCCTTAAATCTGGGAAAGGTTGCCCGGGTGGCTGCCGTTTACTTTGCGAAGGCCTTGCAGGGGTCGTCGCGAACGATGGAGGGGGTGAAGATGAGGTAGTCCGCCGCCGGTTTGCCGTCGGGATCGCGGGGGATGTAGGCTTCGGGATCGGTTTTACCCTCTTCGACCTCGATGAGGACGACGGACACGACCTTCTGGTTGGGGGCGCGGGCGCGGATGTACCACGGCACGCCCCGATCGGTGCGGGCATGGTTGTTGCCGGTCAGGAGGACGGCCTGGCCGTGATCGGCGGCGGCCTTCAGGGTTGCATCAGCCAAGTGAGCGTCGCGGTAGCGCTGGGCGAGCGCCATTTTGGGGATCGCGGTTTTGGGCAGCATGCCGCAGTGGGAGCCTTCGATTTCGTCTGCGGACACGGCGTCGAGTTTTGGCCCAAGTGGCTCGTCGAGGGCGAGGCGCTTTTGATCTTCGGCGCTGAGGACGCCCAGACCTTCTTTCGCGATTTTGCGGATCGTGTCGCGCGGCGGGTCGCCAGCGTAGAGCGGGACGTTGGCCTGAACGATGGCTTCGAGGAGCGGATCGTAGGGGTATTGGCTCCAGCCGCTCGACTCCCAGTCCACCCTCGTTTTGAAATCATGGATCGTTGCGAGGCGGGCCGACTTCGCACGATACTCGGTGAAACTTGCGATACCCGCGTTCTGATCGGCGCGCAGTTGTTCCATCGCGATGGCGGGCTTGGTCAGAAGGCCCGCGCGCAGTTTGTGGTGATAGGGATTGTCGTGCGCCTCGCCGAGAATGACGATCTCGCTGGCGGCAATGGCCGGCATCAACTTTCTGAGATTGGTCGCGGGGTCGATTTGCGTGAACGCGGTTGCGCCCGTCGCGCGACCGGTGTCGTAGACGGCACACGCGTCGGCGGTCGCGTGGGGACATAGAGGGTGAGGGGACGGGCCGGCTGCGGCCGTGGCATGCGCGAGGCATGTGGCACCCAGCGCAAGGGCAAGACCGGTGGTCGAAGACTTCGGATGTTGCAGCATGCGAAGTCTACTCATTCGTTAGCGCCGCGGATCACCGTTCCTTGACGGGAGACGTGCCCTTGTCCGCGCGCATGAAGTTGGCGAAGCGGTTGAAAAGGTAGTGGCTGTCTTGCGGTCCGGGCGAGGCTTCGGGGTGGTGCTGAACGGAGAAGATCGGCTTTCCTTCGACGGCGAGGCCACAGTTTGAGCCATCGAACAGCGAGATATGGGTTTCGACGACGCCTGCGGGCAGCGTGTCGCGATCGACGGCAAAGCCGTGGTTCATGGAGACGATCTCGACCTTGTTGGTCGTGAAGTCTTTCACCGGATGGTTGGCGCCGTGGTGGCCCTGATGCATCTTTTTGGTCGTGGCGCCGAGTGCGAGGCCGAGCATCTGGTGGCCGAGGCAGATGCCAAACACCGGCTTGCCGCTGGCGACGAGCTTCTTGATTTCGGGAACCGCATATTTGCCGGTTTCGGCCGGGTCGCCGGGGCCGTTGGACAGGAAGACGCCGTCGGGGTTGCGGGCGAGGACGTCTTCGGCTGTTGTTTTGGCCGGCATCACCGTCACCTTGCAGCCGGCGTTGGCGAGGCAGCGCAGGATGTTGCGCTTCAAGCCGTAGTCGAGAGCGACGACGTGAAATTCGGGCGTTTCGTTGCGGGGATGACCTTTGCCCCAGACCCAGCGCATCTCGTCCCAGGTGTAGCTCTGGCCACTGGTGACGTCAGGCACGAGATCCATGCCGACCAAGCCGGGCCACGCAGCGGCGTCGGCTTTGAGTTGGGCGAGATCGAATGCGCCGGACGCTTCGTGCGCGATGACGCCGTTCGGCATACCCTTGTCGCGGATGAGGGCCGTGAGTGCGCGTGTGTCGACGCCGGCGATGGCGACGATGCCACGGGCTTTCAGCCAGTGATCGAAGTGTTCGACGGCGCGGTAGTTCGACGGATCGGTGATGTCGGCGCGCAAAACGCAGCCGCGCACGCCCGAGCGGGAGGCGAGATTGGAGGTCTCGCTGTCCTCGATATTGGTGCCGACGTTGCCGATGTGGGGGAAGGTGAAGGTGATAATCTGGCCAGCGTAAGACGGATCGGTAAGGATCTCCTGGTAGCCGGTCATGGCCGTATTGAAGCACACTTCGCCAACGGCCGTTCCGGTGGCGCCGAGGCCGTAGCCTTCGATGACGGTGCCATCGGCGAGCACGAGGCGCGCGGTCGTGGGCGCATCGGTCCAGGGCGCGGGCGTGGGAGACGGCATCGGGGCCTCTTGGAAACGATCACAGGGGTCACGGGCGTTCCCTATGGGAAGCGCACCTGGAAATCAAGAAACGCCGGGGGTCGCATATGGCGGTGCACCCGTCACCTTGACGCACCACCGTGTGGCTGGTCCACAGCGTTCATCATATGAGCGGCTTGCCGGATGCGGGACATAATCCTACACACCGGCCTCATCTGCGCAAAGCTGGGCCGCAGTTCAGGAGACCTAAAGTCATGCGCACCCGTCTCAGCGACGACATTAAGACGGCCATGAAGTCCGGCGACAAGCGGCGGCTGGCAACGCTGCGGTTGATTTCGGCGGCCATCAAGGACCGCGATCTCAGCGCACATCAGGACGATCAAGGGCAGGCGACGGGCCGGGATAAGATCGCCGACCAGGATATTCTGTCGCTGATGCAGAAGATGATCAAGCAACGCCGGGAAAGTATCGAGACGTACCGTTCTGCGGGGCGGGACGATCTGGCGGACCAGGAAGTCGAGGAAATCGCCGTTATCGAGGCCTATCTGCCCAAGCAGATGAGCGAGGACGAGATGCGGGCGGCCGTGACGGAGTTGGTCGCGGAGATGAACGCCAAGGGCCTCAAGGACATGGGGCGCGTCATGGCGGCGCTGAAGGAGCGCCACACGGG
>JALHQM010000024.1:25636-29752 GCA_022841965.1 Hyphomicrobium sp.
ATATGCGGTTTTCACCTCACCTGCTCGATGAAATCCGAGCCCGCTTGGCTGTGAGCCAGGTGGTGGGGCGGAAGGTTGCGCTCAAAAAGAAGGGCCGCGAGTGGTCGGGGCTGTCGCCCTTTAAGATGGAGAAGACGCCGTCGTTTTTCGTCAACGACCAGAAGGGCTTCTACCACTGCTTCGCGTCGGGCGAGCACGGCGACATCTTCACATTTCTGATCAAGACCGAGGGGCTGACATTTCCCGAGGCCGTGGAGCGGCTGGCGGCGGAAGCGGGCGTCACGCTGCCCAAGCCCGAGGTGCGCGATCAAGAGGTTTATGACCAGCGGCAACGATTGTCGGCGGTGCTGGAGGCCTCCGTTGCGTTTTTCGAAGAGCAACTTGCCGGTCCGGGCGGGGCGGAGGCGCGGCGGTATCTGACGGAAAAGCGCGGTCTCAAGCGCGAGACGATCAAGGCCTTTCGGCTCGGCTATGCGCCCAACTCGCGCACGGCCCTGAAGGAGCATCTGACAAAGGCCGGTTTCTCGGTTGAAGAGCAGGCGCTCTCGGGCATGTTGATTTCAGGCGAGGAGATCCGCGAACCCTATGACCGCTTCCGGCATCGCGTGATGTTTCCGATCGGCGATTGGAAGGGGCGGACGATTGCGTTCGGGGGGCGCGCGCTCGATCCGGATGCGCCGGCGAAGTATCTCAATTCGCCCGAAACGCCGTTGTTTCATAAGGGGCACAATCTTTATAACGCGCATCAGGCGCGCGGCATTGCGCATGACAAAGAGCGCGTGATCGCAGTCGAAGGCTACATGGATGTTGTTGCATTGGCGGAGGGCGGCTTTGCGGAAGCTGTCGCGCCGCTCGGTACCGCGCTTACGCCGGAACAAGTTGCGTTGCTGTGGCGGATGACGCCGGAACCAATCCTCTGTTTCGACGGCGATGTGGCGGGGAAAAAGGCGGCGTACCGGGCCATCGATACGGTGCTGCCCTTGTTGAAGCCCGGGATGAGCGTGCGATTTGCATTTTTGCCGGATGGGCTCGATCCCGACGATCTCGTGCGCCAGCAGGGGCCGGAGTCGATGGAGGCGGCGCTCACCGCTGCGCACCCGCTAGCGCAAGTGCTGTTCGATCGCGAATGGGCGCAGGACGACTGGTCGACACCAGAGCGGCGCGCGCGGCTGGAACAGCAGATCCGGATGCTGACGGCGCGGATCGAGGATGGGTCGGTACGGACGCATTATGAGCAGGACATGCGGCGGCGGCTGCAAGCGGCATGGGGGAACGACCGGTCGACCACACCCTTCCGGCCGTCGCGCGAGACAGGCTTTGGGCGGCAGGGTGTGCCTGGGGCGCGGCCGGGCACAGACTTCCGTGGCATGCCGGCGGGGGGATATCCGCGGGGCGGCCGGCCAGGATACGGCGGCGGTCGCCAAGGCGGCTTCGGGGGTGGTTTTTCGGGCGCTGGGCGCAGTGGCGCTGGATTTGGCGGGCCAGGGGCGACACCGATCCATGCGCTGCCCTCGTCCAGTCTGCTCAATAGTGTGCTGGCGTCTGGCGACCAGACACGGCCCGGCTACAGGGAGCTGCTGTTGGTGCGAACACTGATTAACCATTCGTGGCTGGCAACCGAAGACGCGGAGACGTTGGCGCAGGTGACGTTTGTCGCCCCTGTGCTTTCCCGGTTGCGGGATGCCATCCTTGCGGCGGTTTCACTTGACAATTCCCTTGACAGCGCGGGGTTGCGCTCCCATTTGGTCCAAACGGGCTTCGGTGGGGTTTTGGACCTCGTCGATCGTTCGGTTATACAAAAGTGTGACAGGTTCGCCGAGCCCAACGCCGGGCACGCCGAGGTGGACGTTGGCTGGCGCCACGCCCTCGCGCTGCACGACCGGCAAGTCGGGTTGAAGGCGGCGCTCGAAAGCGCGGAGCGGGCTTGGCATGAGGATCGCGATGAAGATGCCTTTCAGCGCATCCGCGAGCTTCAGGCCGAGATCGAGCGTTTGGCGCGCCCCGGGGACCTGGATCAGAACTCAGAAGATGCTGCTGCGATATGAGGGAAACGCGCGCTCATCGTCCGGAGATGCCCGGCTGCGCCCCACCATGTGGGCCAGCCGTTGGATGCATTTCAACGACGAGGCGGCCGCTTTCGTATCGCATCGTTTAAACTTTGGGCCCTCCCGAGAGGCAAGACCTTATGAGCCGCGCACCCCAGACCAAAACCTCCGCCGCCCCGAAGCGGGCAGCGCCTGCCGCGCAACCGCGCGCCGATGACGCCTCGGGGGACACGCCTGAGCGTGACAGCCCGCTCCTGGATTTGTCGGATGCCGCCGTTAAGCGGCTGCTGAAGACAGCGAAAGCACGCGGCTACGTGACCTATGACGAATTGAATGCCGTGCTGCCGTCGGAGGAAGTTTCCTCAGAGCAGATCGAAGACACGATGGCGATGCTGTCCGATATGGGCATCAACGTCGTCGATCAGGAAGAGGCGGAAGAAGGCGCGGAGGCCGTCGATGAGGCGGGCGACGAGGAGGACGGGGGCGGACGCGCGCTGACCTCGACCACGGCACTCGTCAAGACCGAGACGCGAGCCGAGCCGACCGAACGGACGGATGATCCGGTTCGCATGTATCTGCGTGAAATGGGCTCCGTTGAACTGCTCTCGCGCGAAGGCGAAATCGCCATTGCCAAGCGCATCGAGGCCGGTCGCGAGGCGATGATCGCGGGCTTATGCGAAAGCCCCCTCACCTTCCAGGCCATCATCATCTGGATGCAGGAACTCAACGACGGTCGGATCCTGCTGCGCGACATCATCGATTTGGAAGCGACCTACGAGGGCCCCGAGGCAAAGCAGCCGGAGCCGGGTGAAGCGGTGGTTGACGGGCAACCGGCCGCTGCCCCAGGCGCTGCGCCTGGTGCTCCGGGAGCGCCCGGTGCTCCCGGCAGCGACATGGCGGATGATGAGGAAGATTTCGAAAACGCGCTGTCGCTGGCCGCGATGGAAGCGGAGTTGAAGCCGAAGGTTCTTGAAACCTTCGACCGCATCGCCAACACCTACAAGAAGCTGCGCAAGCAGCAGGATAAGAAGCTGGAACAGCAGGTGGCGGGCGAACAGGGCTCGCGCCAGCAGCAGAAGGCTTATGAAAAAATCCGCGACGAAATTATCGTCGATGTGAAGTCGCTGTCGCTGAATAACGCGCGTATCGAAAGCCTCGTCGAACAGCTTTATGCGATCAATAAGCGCCTCGTCGGTTTCGAGGGCCGTTTGATGCGGCTTGCCGACAGTTATGGTGTGAGCCGGCAGGATTTTATCGGCGAATATTTCGGCAACGAACTCGATCAGACGTGGATCGAGAAGATCTCTGGCAAGGGCAAGAAGTGGACGAACCTCGTCAAGCAAGAGCGCCCGATGATCGAGCGCATCCGTGGCGACATTCACAACCTCGCCACCGAGACGGGGCTGGAAATCCCTGAGTTCCGCCGCATCGTGAAGGCGGTTCAGAAGGGCGAGCGGGAGGCCCGGCAGGCGAAGAAGGAAATGGTGGAGGCCAACCTCCGCCTCGTCATCTCGATTGCGAAAAAGTATACCAACCGCGGTTTGCAGTTCCTCGATCTCATTCAGGAAGGCAACATCGGCCTGATGAAGGCGGTCGACAAGTTCGAGTACCGGCGCGGGTATAAGTTTTCGACCTACGCGACGTGGTGGATCCGGCAGGCGATCACGCGCTCGATTGCCGATCAGGCGCGCACCATTCGAATCCCGGTCCATATGATCGAGACGATCAACAAGATCGTGCGCACGAGCCGTCAGATGCTGCATGAGATCGGCCGCGAGCCGACGCCGGAAGAACTGGCCGAAAAGCTCGCCATGCCGCTGGAAAAAGTGCGCAAGGTTCTGAAGATCGCCAAGGAGCCGATCTCGCTCGAGACGCCGATTGGCGACGAAGAGGATTCGCATCTGGGCGACTTCATCGAGGACCGCAACGCGGTGCTGCCGATCGATGCCGCGATCCAGTCAAACCTGCGTGAGACGACGACGCGGGTGCTCGCCTCACTGACGCCGCGCGAGGAGCGCGTTTTGCGCATGCGCTTCGGAATCGGCATGAACACCGACCACACGCTGGAAGA
>JALHQM010000024.1:29852-31382 GCA_022841965.1 Hyphomicrobium sp.
TGTGCCTCGTGGGGGCGCTGGAGGAATTGACGGAGGCGGACGACCGGCTGGTTCTGGAGACGAACGTGCTCGGTGCGATGCGCGTGTCGCGGGCCGTGCTGCCGCACATGCGGGCGTGCGGCGGGGGGCGGATCGTCAACGTCTCGTCCATGTGCGGGCAGATGACGTTGCCGCTCTATAGTGCGTACTGCGCCAGCAAGTGGGGACTTGAGGGGTTTAGCGAGGCGCTTTCGTTCGAGACGCGCCGGTCGGGCATCACGGTGAAGATCGTGCAGCCGGCGGTGCATCGGACGGGATCGTTTCAGGGGCAGATCGCGGGCAGAGCGGCCCGGGGCGCGCATCCGGATCACGCGGCGTTTTCGGAGGGCGTGTTGCAGCGGATGGCCGCGTTCGAGCGCAGCGCGCCGGGGGCCGACGCGGTGGCGCGGGCGATCCATAAGGCATCGACGGATCGCTGGCCGCGATTGCGCTATCCGGTGGGCAGCCGGGCGATGTTGTTCGCGCGGCGGGTGATCCCGAGTGCGCTTTATGTGCGGGTGGTTCGCCGCATACTGAACGCGTGGTAGGCTTCGTGGAGGCGGTGTCTGGCACCACCCGCACGCCGACTCACTGTGAGTGGAGATACGTCTATGACTGATAGCGGTCCCTTTCATTTCGGGTTTTTGGAAGAGTTTGGCGTGCCGCTGCGGCGTCTTAAGGCGGGGGAGATCGTGTTCCAGGCGGGCGAGGATGGCGACACGATGATCCTTGTTCTGGAGGGACGGATCGAGATCAAGGTGGGGGAACAGATCGTCGACACGCTCGGCTTGCACGGCATTGCGGGAGAAATGGCGCTCATTGACGCCGCGCCACGCAGTGCCACGGCGGTGGCTGCGACGGGATGCGAAGTGGCGGTGATCGACCGGGAGACATTCCTGGATCTCGTGCGCGAAGTTCCCTCCTTCGCGCTCTATGTGATGCGCGTCATGGGGCTGCGGCTTCGGCGGATGAACGCGGGGTTGTGAGTCGGCTCGACGGCCCGAGTCGGCCGCACGGGCGAAGGTCGATTTGGGCCAGATCAGGGCGGCGGGATGTCGGCGCTAGGGTCGCCGGGGAGGTCGAAAGAGAGCTTTCCACCGTCGTCCACAGGTCAAATGTGGACAAAGTCACACTTTTGGTGCGGCTTCTAAGCGTGGAAAATCAAGCACGTGCGGGCATTTCGTGTCCCAGCAGACACACTGAACCAGCAGACGCATCTTCAAGCTGAATGCCTGATTGTTGCGCAAGAGGGAATCACAGAGTTTCCCGTTAACGGCTGGTCACACATCGATCGAAGCGCCGTTTCTGTCTGAGAGCGCGGTTTTCAGTTTGCGTATCGAAAAAAGTACGGCGTCCGCTTTCGAAGATGCCAACGCAGATTGGGAGAAGCTCCATGAATAAGTATAGCCTGAGCGCCCTGGTGGCGGCCGGCCTGCTCGCAGGCGGCCTTGCAACCAGCGCGAACGCTGCCGACCTCGGCGGCAACTGCTGCGCAGACCTTGAAGAGCGCAT
>JALHQM010000025.1 GCA_022841965.1 Hyphomicrobium sp.
CACAAAGCCCCCCTTCCCCCAACCACGAGCAGCCCAGCATAGCTGCCGGACAGCTAACTGTTCACACGCGACGGAGTCAGGCACCGGGCGCCGATTGATTCAATGTGGAGGCGCGAACCAGCCCTACGCAAGTCAAGTCCAGCGCCAAGCTGATCAGACACCCACATCATGCGGCGGACGTGACCGGCCTGGATCATGCGCTGGAGAAGATTGGCCATCCGTCCACAGGCCCGCTGGAGTCGTGCTCCGAGGATCCTATCGTTTTTTGTGACGTGACGTGCTTCCGGGATGGCACTATAGCTCGGATAGCTTTCAAAGCATTCGGTGGGGGTTGCCGACGTGTCGCGTGATGATGGTGCGGAGCACCAAGCATACCTTGCAAAATTGCTTGAGCTCGCAGGTCGTGCGGTGAAGCGATACGCCTTGCCGGACGGTGTCGATATCCGGCTCATCAATCTGTCGGAGAATGCGACGTTTAAGATCGAGGACCCTCGGGACGGCCGGAGATGGGCCCTTCGCGTTCATCGTGACGGATATCATTCTCGTACCGGGATTGCCTCCGAGCTCGCTTGGCAACAGGCGCTTCGACTCGATGGCGCGGCGATCACCCCTACGCCAATCAAAGGACACGACGGCGAGCTCATTCAGACGGTTGCGCATACGGGGCTGCCGCAGCCGCGAAACGTCGTGCTGTTTGAATGGGAGACCGGCGGCGAACCGGCTGCGACCGATATCGCAGGATTTGAAATGCTGGGCGAAACAGCGGCCCGCATGCATGCCCACGTTCGCGCTTGGCCCCGTCCAGCGTGGTTCGAGCGCCATACCTGGGACTTCGACACATCGCTTGGACATCGCCCACACTGGGGCCGCTGGCGCGACGGTATGGGACTGACGCCTGACATTGAGGCGGTGTTCGCGCGGGCGGTTGCGCTCATCGAGGCGCGTCTGGAAAAGTTCGGCAAGGGGGGTGACCGCTTCGGTCTTGTGCACGGCGACATGCGCCTAGCCAATCTGCTTCTCGATGGCCGCACGGTAAAGGTGATTGACTTCGATGATTGTGGGTTCTCGTGGTTTCTCTACGACTGTGCCACCACCGTCTCATTTTTTGAGCACACACCTGAGGTTCCGGAACTTATTGCGGCGTGGGTGCGCGGCTACCGGCGCGTGGGAACACTCTCACCGGAGGACGAGGCCGAAATCGAGACATTCGTCATGCTGCGCCGTTTATTGCTCGTGGCCTGGATCGGCTCTCACTCGGAAACTGAGCTCGCTCAATCCATGGGTGTCGCGTACACACAGGGGACCGTGCCTCTCTGCGAACGTTACCTCACACGGTTCGGTGATGGCACCGTGGGCACTCTGCACGCCAAGGCCGGATTGTGGAAACGATTGTTCGGCTAGGCCTGCGCGAGGGCGTCTAAACTCTCTGGAAGAATCTGTCCACCGTCGACGATGATGGTTTGGCCGGTGATGTATCCGGCCTCCTTCGATGCAAAGAACAAAGCCGCAAAGCCGATATCTTCGACTGTGCCGAGCTTTTTCAGTGGCACCGAGGCTGCCATGCTTTTCTCATAGTCTGGCCCAAGGGCGATGAGCCCTTCGGTCAAGATGTTGCCGGGCAGCACGGCGTTCACAGTGATGCCGTACTTGGCAAGCTCAATACAGGCGGTGCGCATGAAGCCGAGCTGGCCGGCCTTAGTCGCCCCGTAATGCGTCCAGCCCGGAAACCCCGTTACTGGTCCGGTGATCGAGGATGTGATGATGATGCGTCCCTGTCCTGACTTCTTGAGATAGGGCAGGCACGATTTGATCGAGAGAAACGTCCCTTTTAGGTTGGTGGCCATCACCTGGTCCCAATCCTCAACCGACAAATCCTCGATCTTGGCTTGAGGGAAGATCCCCGCGTTGGCGCACAGAATATCGATGCCGCCATGTGCGGTGGCGGCAGCGTCTGCCATAACCTGCATGTCGCCGATGCTGGTCACGTCGGCTGCGTGGCCCTTCGCAGTGCCGCCAGCACGCCGCAGTTCTTCGGCACACGTTTCCGCCTCATTGAGGTGGCGCGATACGACGAGCACCTTCCCACCGCTGTTGGCGAACACGCGGGCGATGCCTTTACCGATACCCTTGCTGGCGCCGGTGACGACAACGGATTTGCCGGCGATTGATGTCAGCATACAAACGCTCCTGCGTGAAAAACTGCTGTGGCTTGGCGCTATGAAACCGTGCGTCGCCCTTTAATCGCCGGATCGAGCACCGTCCCATTGTGGTATGGAGAGCGGACGTCAGTCCGCTCTCCAGCAACGTCATGCATCGTTGTAGACGATGCGCCCGATCTTCGCATGGGTTTCGGGTGCAGCGACGCGAAGCACCAGCCCCCAGACGAAGCCCCAAACGACGATGGCGAGAGCGATCCAGGGGATATTTGATCCAAACGCACCCGCGCCGCCGAAGGTCGCTAGATTGGTGACCAGCAGATAGACGAGATAAGCCTGTGCCACGAATGAGATGAGCGGGGCTATCAGGCCCGCTATGACATTGACTTCTCCTGGGTGGTTCTGCCGGAAATAGACGATGATCGCGACCGACACGATGGCTTGCAAAATAAGGAGCAGCATCGTGCCGAGGATGGCGAGCATCGTGTAAACTGCGACATACGCCTGGGCTGTCGGGTCATCCGTGCCCATGAAGTACGCAAAGAGGCCGAGCCAGATCGCAGCCAGCACAGACTGAGTCATCGATGCCGTATACGGGCTCTTGTGCGTGGGGTGGGTCTTGCCGAGGAAGCGCAGGAACACGCCCTCCCGGCCCAAGGAGTAGGCGTAGCGTGAAGCCGTGTTGTGAAACGCCATGCCACACGCGAAGGAGCTGGTCAGAATGAGGAAGTACATCAATTCGGATGCCCACTTTCCGACGTTCTGCTCAAGTGGCGTGAGGAAGAAGTTGCTTGAGTCCTTGGATGCCTTGGCGACCATTTCGGCCTCTGTCGGATAGGCGGATACCGCACACCAGGACGTGAGGATGTAGAACAGGCCAAGCCCGATCACCGAGTAGTACAGGGAGCGAGGGATGATGCGCTTGGGATCAACCGATTCCTCGGCGTAGTTCGGCGCCATCTCGAAACCAACCCACGACCAAAAGGCCATGAAGATGCCCACGGCAGCGACGCCGGCCGCAATCGTCACTTCCTCCCCGTTCCAAGTCGATTTCGTCTCCGCAAGCGACGTAAACGCGCTGAGCGGGTTTAGTGCCGCAAGGTCGAAGTTGGCCGTTGGCGACATCAAGACGCCGAAATTGAAAATCGACAGCATCACCAATTCAAGGATCAGCGCCACGCCAAGTATTTTTGCCGACAACTGGACGTCGAAGTGGCTAAATAGCCCCGCGAGGACGACGCAGAACAAGGCAAGCCAGATCCAGGAAACGTTGATGCCGAAGTGGCTCAACAGCCAAGAGTTTGCGAAGTAAGCGAAGAGACCATAGAGCGAGGCTTCGAACACGCTATAGGACAGGAACGATGCCATGCCGGCGGCCATTCCCACGTCGCGGCCAAGGCCGAGCGAGATGTACGAGTAAAAGCCTCCGACGGACGACACACGGCTCGCCATGGCAGCATAGCCGATCGAAAAGATCGTGAGCACGATCGTCGCGAGCAAGAACGCGCCCGGCATGAACAAGCCGTTGCCCGCACTTGCTCCAAACGGTACGTTGCCGAGCATTGCCGACATCGGCGCCGCGCCCGTTACGCAAAGGAACAACACGCCGACAAGTCCCACGGCCTTGCCGTGAAGCATGTCGACTTTCTCTTTTTTGACGTCGAAACTTTCTTGCGCCTCAAGCGCGCTGGCTTGGCCGTTTGACACTGTGAGATCTCCTTGTTCCGGACAGTCCACGCATAGCTGCGCAGACCGGCTTCCTCCCGTCAGACCCGTGATGTCCGGAAAACTGTCCCCCCAGACCGATCGCATGATTAGCCGCGCGGTGAACGAACGCAAGGCCGCCCTTGCATCAGATGAAGACCGACCGGGCGAGGTGTTGCTCATTTCTTGAGCGGAGCACGCATTTCGGCCTTGCACGGCTTCAGGCCGAACGCATCAGAGCCTCGAGCTCGGCACTCGTCATGACGTGGCAGTAGATCATGTTGATGACCTCGAGTTCCTTGTGGTGCAGCGCATCCGATCCCGCAGCGCAGCAATCCTCGACAACGATGACGGAGAAGCTTTCGTCCGCCAGGCTCCGCACCGTGGACGAGACGCACTGATCGGTGAAAATCCCGCAGCACACCACTGTCTTTATGCCGAGATTCGTAAGGATTAACCGAAGGTTCGTACCTGTCAGCGCGCTATCCGTTGTCTTAGTAACGACGATTTCATCGCTGATGGGCTGGAGCTCGGGAACCAGTTGCGATGGCTGCTCGTCCTTGGGAAGCAAGAGATTATTCCACCCCGGCAGTTTTTGTGAAAGTGACCGGTCGCGGCCATCCTTTGTGTGGCAGGCAATGCGCGCGAAGATGCACTCGATGCCTGCCTGGCGGAAGACCTGGAGCAGGTGCTGGGTCCGGGGCAGAACCCTGTTGTGCATGCGGTCGTGAAATGGGGTCCAGGCGTCGTACCGGCGTTGCTCGTCGAGAGAGAGCGTCGCCCGCTCCGGCCGGACGAGGTATGTGTTCTGGACGTCGATGACGAGGAGCGCGGTTGTCGCCGGTGTGAGATCGGGATCAGCCGGCTCTGGCGCGCCGTCGTAATAGATTGAGCGATAGCCCGTCTTCCAACTCATGTCGCCCCTCAGAAACGGTTTTTGAAAAGTCCGCGCTGTTCATAGACGTCCGCTGCCTCGGTAACAAACTCGGCGAGGCGGGTCGCGGAATAGCGCTCCTGCAGCTCGCGCGCGGCATCGAGCAACACCGTCTTTGACGTGGCTCGCCCAGGGCGGAGCAATTCGTAGACGCGCATCATCGTATCCTCAGGCACGGCGACCATCTCGGCCGCGCGCTCGAAGTTGGCGGCGAGCGTGTCACGGCTCGCGGCGCGTGCGATCTCGGCTTGCTGGAGAAGCGCTGTCGCCGTGATGCGCAAGTCCTCCATGGTAATCTCGCCGTCGATGACGCTGGCAAGGGTTATGTCGTCAGGTGACTTTCCACGCTTGCCTCTGACAAGGTCGGGCCGCTTCTCCGCGAGGGGGTAGTCGTGGATGGTGAGCTTTTCGGTCATGCTGTGGCTCCTAGAAGTGTCACGTCCACGGCCTCGGGCTCGGCGCCTTCGCGGGTCAGCTCCGTTTCGATGGCGTAGATGAGCGAGACGCGGGCATGGTATCGCGAGCCCATGGCCTCGCCCCGTGTCGGCACGACGACAGGCTCCGGCAGTTTGCCGAAAGCATATGCGGCGGCATTGGCCCCCATGCGCCGGTAATGCTCCAGCCGCGTTATGGGAGAATTGGAGAAGAGCTCAAGATTATTGTGGGGCAGCCGGTCCCGCTGGTGAATGACGGCAGTTCCCTTGGCCTGCAGCCCGATGCCGATGCCAGAACCCGCGAGACGAGCGGCGCTGAGACCAAGGAATGACGTATCAGCAGTGTGGTGCATGCGAACGATGCGTGCCTTTGCGCCGCCTTCAGAGATGCCGGCCATTAACTCGCGCAGCACATGGGAAAGCGGGTGACCGGCCACAGTTTGGAACAGATGAATACCGAACGCTGGACTGACGCCGATGACGACCTCTGTGCGATCGTTTCCCGGGTGGGCTGGCCCAAGCGACCTGTAATTGATGCGCTTCAACTCAGCGGCTTTGTGAATGGCCTCGGCGCGCAGGACCTCCTCGCGTGTGAGCACGTCGCGGATTGCAACGATTTCGTTGCGGCGCACTTCGCTCAAGCGATACCCGGTGCCCGGTCCGAGATAGTCGTTGGGATCGTTGATCGCGCTCAGAACGCGCCCGCCGCGGACCATCGCAGATGTCTGCAAGTAGTCTCCTGAAATGCGCAGCCGCACGAGCTTGAGGAGGTTTTCGGCCTCCTCGGAGAAGCCGCGCTTTGCGAGAGCCTTGATGACGTCGACAACGGTAATGCCGCGTTCCTTGATGGCTTCGCTGATGAGCGTGGCGTCACGGGGAAGGTAGCTTTCGGTGTCGTCGGATCCCGATGCGGAAACGACGCTCTGCTTCATCGCCGGTGTTGGCTGGGAGAGGTTAAGCTCTTCCAAGACGGCGCCGAGGGCGTCGACGGCGCGCCGCCGGAGATCCATGATGCGCAATTCGTCGACCGGAGTTAGTCCGCCATCGGCCTCGAAGTCCCGCTGCAGGACTAAGTAATCCTCCAGCTCCTCGCCATTCAACAGAGACGCATTGAACGAGTTGTCGTACTTCAGGATCGAGCCAAATCCCGAGCAGATGAGATCGGAGCCAGCGATGAGGTACGGCAATATCTTTGCGCCCACCCGTATCTCACTCTCGGTTGGGCGTGCGTCGTTGCCTGAGGCGCATTCGAGGTCGAGCCAAACAGCAATCAAGTTCTCCGCCATCAACTCGCGCATACCTCCGGGGACGGTGCACGTCACAGGAGCGCCATCGATGCCCCCGTTTTGTGTGCCTTGAACGCCCATGGCCCGCTGCAGGCAGAGGCAGCGCGCCTCGAGATAGAGAAGAGACTTACTTTCGTGAAACCCCATCAAGAGTTCCGATCCCGCTCCCGAGGTGCAGCGCATCTTGATACCGCGAGATGCGTAGGCCGCGGCGAGAAAGGCCTTCGACCACGGCGTGTCATCACCATCGACAAAGCTCTTCTCAGTGCCATACACGGACACCGTCTCGGCATAAGATGTGAACCCAGCCATCCCAATTCGGATTTCTTCGGCCTCCTCGCTCGAGCACTGGAAAAGCGTTCCCCAGCGGCCCACCGAAGCCCCAACTGCGCAAGCGACGGCGTTCGACCACGCATTGCGTGCGACACGCATCGTCGTTTCGATTTCGTCGAAGCCGAACGCCACCGCGGTTGCAGCATCGGCCGCCATTTGGAGCGGATCATCCTTGGCGTTGGTGACGTGGGCCTGATTGCCGGGTGTTTTCCGCGCGCGCATTTTGGAGTACGCAAACGCAATTTCGATAGAGGAGAGGTGCGCCACGACCTCAGCCAATTTCGCCGGCGTCATCCCGCGCGCAAGGCGCACCAGCTCGGAACGCGGAACATTCATGTCGACCAGCATGCGCGCAACCTCAAGCGACGGCATGGCCATCGCTTCGGGCGCGATCTCAGGATCGAGGTGATAGCGCGCGATGAAGGTGTCGATCATATCAAAGCCAGCTGCTGGCTTGCTATCCATCGACGTGACGCGTCCTGAGGAGAACATCGCTGATGGCGCCGGATCGTGCGGACTTCTGAATGCGGAAAATCCATTTTCCGCGTCCTCGGCCGCGAACTTGTCGAGACGCAAGGGGCGCTCGTCCCACTCGGCGAAGCGCTTCCAGCGATTGGGTGTTGGACGTGACGTCTCTGACATGACTATTCTCTTGGTCACTTCGCGCGACCAGAGTAGCGGACCGAAGCCACTTTTGATAGATGTTGTACTCACCTTGCCATGAGCAGCCAGGGCGGCCGCAATCTGGAGACGCAATGACGAAGATTCAAAAGATCCTCGAACTCAACGCGTTTGATATGGACCGGACCGAGGGGCTCGACCCGGCAGCAGCGGCTCTGATCGCCCGCCGGAAGCGAACATTCGGCCCGATGTCGATGCTGTTCTACGAGCGCCCGCTGCATGTCGTGCGCGGTGATGGCGTCTGGCTGTATGCCGCGGACGGCTCGCGATATCTCGATGCTTATAACAATGTGCCATCAATTGGTCATTGCCATCCGCGCGTCACAGAAGCAGTTGCGAAGCAGATGGCAACGCTCAATACGCATACGCGCTATCTCTACGACATCGTCTACACATACGCTGAGAAACTACTCGCAACCTTCCCGCGTGAGACATCGAACGTTGTTTTCACATGCACGGGAAGCGAAAGTGTCGACTTGGCGCTGCGCATTGCCCGGCATGTAACCGGCGGCACCGGCTTCATTGCAACCGAGAACGCCTATCACGGCAACACCACAACGGCGACGCAGATATCGCCGTCCTCAGCAAGCACCGAGGCGGCAAACAGCAACATCTATTTCGTGCCGGCACCTGACACGTATCGCTCGGCGCAAGGCCAAGCCGGACCGATACTAGCGGCGTCCGTCGGCGAAGCGATTGCAGATATGAAAAGTAAGGGCATTCGCTTTGCCGGCATGATTGCCGACAGCATTTTCGCGAGCGATGGCGTCTACCCCGGCACGCCCGGGTTTATCAACGAAACGGTCAAGGTCGTGCGCGATGCGGGTGGTCTCTATATCGCCGACGAGGTGCAGCCGGGATTCTGGCGCACGGGTGCTGCGATGTGGGATTTGCAGCGGCACAACTTCGTCCCGGATATGGTGGTGCTGGGCAAGCCGATGGGCAACGGATATCCAATCGGTGGCCTCGTCGTAAAACCGGAACTTCTTACGGATTTTGGAAAGAAGTCCGGCTACTTCAACACCTTTGGCGGCAATCCGGTGGCCTCAGCTGCGGGACTCGCCGTGCTCGAGGTGCTTGAGGAAGAAGACTTGGGCCGGAACTCAAGAGAAACCGGCGCCTATCTTCTAAGCGAGCTGAAGAGGGTGGCAGAAAAATATGACTGCGTTGGCGATGTCCGAGGCGCGGGCCTCTATCTCGCAGTGGAGTTCGTCAAGGCGCGCGAGACGCGCGAGCACGACAAAGATATGGCAGTTCGGGCCACCAACGATATGAGGGAACGTGGAGTGCTCTTGGGCACCGAGGGACGGCAGGGCAACATTTGGAAGATTCGCCCCCCGCTCTGCTTCAGTCGCGAGAACGCCGACTTCTTTGTCGACAGCTTCGCGGCGACCTTAGCAGCCAACGCTTGACCGCTCACTGATGGGCCAGGGGAGACTGAAGCAGCAGCCGGCCGCATCCAAGAAGAGTTTTCCGGAACTACCAAAGGCGGCTGCCCGGCGCGGGTCTCGCATCCAACCATTGCCCAACACTGTGCGTGGTGATCGTATGACGTTCGAGCATCTGAAGACAGCAATGTAGGGGCATTGAGACCATGGGTAACAGGCTGGCTGGAAAGATCGCACTCATCTCAGGTGGCGCAACGGGCATGGGAGGTGCGTCGTCGAAGCTCTTCGCGGCGGAAGGAGCCAAGGTCGGTATTGTTGATCGCAACGAGGAGGCCGGCCGGGCCGTCGTGGCAGAGATCCGCGCTGCGGGTGGCACGGCGATCTTCGCGTTGGCAGACGTCTCAAAAGTGGACGAGGTTGATGCCGCCGTCCAAGCCGTGGTCTCGGAGCTCGGGACCGTCAACGTGCTCTTCAATCATGCCGGTACGATTATCGTAAAGCCGTTCCTTGAGTGCTCGCTTGACGAGTGGAACTGGCTGATGGCCGTCAATGTCACGAGCATGTATCTCATGACGCGTGCGGTGTTGCCTGGCATGCTCAAGGCGGGTGGCGGCTCCATCGTTTGCACGTCGTCGATCTCGGCCGTGGCGGCCACTCCGCGCGAAGTCTTCTACAACGTCACCAAGGGCGCGTGTCACATGTTCGCCCAGTCAATCGCCGTCGAATTCCGGGATCAGGGCATCCGCTGCAACACAGTATGTCCTGGCTTTGTCAAGACGCCACACGGCTTGCGTGAGGTGAAGGAACTCTCCGAGCTTGGCGTTGACATGTCGGATGCGGCAATTGCGGTCCAACAAGGCCGCTTGTGCGAGCCCGAGGAGGTCGCCCGAGCCGCCCTGTTCCTCGCCAGCGACGAGGCGAGCTTTATTAACGGCACCCACCTCTTTGTGGACAATTGTTTTAGGGCTGTGTGATCCCGACGGCACAAGAGACGTGCCCCACCTTTAATTTCGCTCCGGTCAAACGCCGAACGACCGGGGCGTTTGTGTAGCCGGGTCATGCGCATCGTGTCGTGGTCGATCGCCGGCCCCCTTGATCGTCGTACAGCTGTCGTGAACCGTGTGTACCCGCCGGGGATTGGCGTGAGTGCCACTCAAGTTCTCGGAGGACTGGCCCGATGGCGATCTATACCGCGCGCATGATGTAGGCCGATACCGGTGGCGAAGGCCACTACACGTTCGAGGCCGACGGCAACTTGATGAAGCGGACGGCCGACGAGATCGTCGGTGTGTTCTTCGATCATGTCGAGGCGCAGGTTCTGCGGCACAACGTCGATTGGGAATTAAACAGCGCGATGAAGAGCAAGCCCCATGGCATCGTGACCGCCATGGGGGCTCTCGTCACCGACGATGATCAGGCCAGCCTGCCGTTTCTGCTCATGATCTCGGCGGCGTGAGGGGGTGGGGGCAGGCGGTTCGCGATGATCGCGTCGGCGCTATGACGGCTGAGCTTTGATCGGGCTATTCGTCCGCTTTTGTTGAGGGCACCCTCAACAAAAGCGGCCATGGAGAACTACCGAGACGATGCAACGCAACAAACTAGGGCAACGTCTTGCTGGTTCCGAAGTCTGCTCGACACGAGCCGTACAACATCTTGAACGAGAGGTCCGCGGCTAGGGGTGTTGCATTGTGTTGCGCGGACCTGCGTGATCTTCTGCCTTCAGGTGTCGAGTATCAAGGCGGAGAGCGGCGTCGATATTTAACACACCTGCAACATCGCTCACTAGGCGATCTCATCTGATCGCGCAGCGCTCGCTTCCAGACGGACTATGCTCTCGGTAAGTTCGCCCGAGCACAGTTCTATGAAGCGGTACGAATAGGTCCGCAGGTAGGTGCCGCGCCGGACGGCGATGCGGGACGTGTTGGCCGAGAACAGAGATGTCGCGTCGAGAAGTTCGAGTTGGGCATCGCGCTCCGCGTTGAAGGCCATCGTCGCGACAATGCCTATGCCCAGTTCCAACTCAACGTAAGCCTTAATGACGTCTGCATCGAGCGCGGTCATCACGATGTCGGGGATGATCTCAGCCTTTTGAAATGCTTCATCAATCCGGCCGCGACCAGTGAAACCCGTCTGATAAGTAACGATCGGCCAGTCGGCGATGGCGTCGAGCGTCAGCTCCTTTTCATTTGTCAGCGGATGTCCGTCCGGTACGATCACGCCATGATGCCAGGAGTACCAGGGAAACGCCGCCAAATCAGGAGCGTCTTGCAACGCTTCCGTCGCAATGCCGATGTCAGCGCGGCCATCGCGAAGCATGGCCACGATCTCCGAAGGTGAAGCCTCATGTAGCACCAGATTGACCTTTGGGAATTCCTTTTTGAAAGCCGTCACAATGTGCGGCAGCGCGTAGCGCGCCTGGGTGTGGGTCGTAGCCACAGTGATCTGACCGCGATCCCTATTCGAAAACTGTTCGCCCAACTTCTTGATGTTTTGTGTATCGATCAGAATGCGCTCGACGATGCCAACCAGTTCCTGGCCAGGTGCCGTCAGCCCCAATAGCCGTTTGCCCTTGCGAACGAACAGCTCAACGCCAAGCTCGTCTTCCAGATCCTTGATGTGCTTCGACACACCGGACTGGCTCGTATGCAGAGCATGAGCGACTTCAGTTAGATTGAAGTTGCGGCGAACCGTTTCGCGAATGATGCGCAATTGTTGAAAGTTCACGTCACTTATCCCGATGCTTGATCGCGGAACAGGCTGAGTCGCCGGCTTCTCAGGCGCACGCGTTGGCCATTTTCCAGAGCCATGCGAGAGAGTTCCTCAGAGCTGACTTCGACTTCGAAGTAGTCCTTCGCGCCGCCGCGCTCAGGACCGTTTGCGATGAGTTCAACGCGAGATATACCGCCATTGCTGAGGACGCGGTTCACGCGGGCGGCAACTCCGGCCACTTCCGGCGCATCACCAATAATTTCTGTATCATGCGGCCGGGCATACGCAACGACGGGTTCTCCGTCCGTGAGATCGGTCCGAGCGTGGGGGAGTAGATCTCCGCCGACGCGGACGAAGTTGCCCTCGATCTTGCCGTGGAACGCATTGACGTTACCGATAAAGGAGTAGGCGAAGGACGTCGCCGGCTCTTCGTAGATCTGTCGCGGAGTCCCGACCTGTTCGATGCGGCCCCTGTTCATGAGTACGATGCGATCGGCAACTTCGAGAGCCTCTTCCTGATCATGCGTCACAAACACCGACGAAATATGCAACTCGTCGTGGAGACGGCGCAGCCAACGGCGGAGTTCTTTCCTCACCTTGGCATCAAGCGCGCCGAACGGTTCGTCGAGAAGAAGAACTTGCGGTTCCACAGCCAGTGCGCGCGCCAAGGCAATCCGTTGGCGTTGACCACCTGAAAGCTGCGCGGGATACCGGTCCTTGAGCCAGCCCAGTTGCACCAGATCCAGGAGCTCATTGACGCGGCGCCGAATCTCGGTGTCGGCCAAGCGTTCCTTGCGCGGCTTGACGCGCATACCAAAGGCCACGTTCTCGAAAACTGACATATGCCTGAACAGGGCATAGTGCTGGAAGACGAACCCAACTTGGCGTTCGCGGACATGCTTCTCAGTTGCGTCCTGACCATCGAGAAGTATGCGCCCCGCATCAGCGGTCTCGAGCCCCGCAATGATTCGAAGAAGCGTCGTCTTTCCGCAGCCAGACGGGCCCAGAAGAGCTACGAGTTCGCCGCGCGGGAGATCAAGAGAGACATCGTCGAGAGCCCGGAAGCTCCCGAACGATTTTGCAATGCTCTGAATTGCTATGCTCATTTGTCATTCTCCACCGCGACGTTCCGCTCGACTTGCCATTCAACGTACGTCTTGAGAAACAGCGTGACCAGAGCCAGAAACGCCAGCAGGGATGCAACGGCGAATGCGGCAGCGAACTGATACTCGTTGTACAAAATCTCGACGTGCAGCGGCATCGTGTTGGTCTCGCCCCGAATGTGTCCGGAAACGACGGACACCGCACCAAATTCTCCCATAGCTCTCGCATTACATAGGATGACCCCGTAGAGCAGAGCCCACTTCACGTTTGGCAGCGTTACCCGCCAGAACGTCTGCAAACCCGAGGCACCCAAAATGATTGCCGCTTCCTCTTCTTCTCGGCCCTGGGACTGCATGAGCGGAATTAGCTCGCGTGCCACGAAGGGAAACGTGACGAAAATCGTGGCTAGAACGATGCCAGGCACGGCGAAGATGATCTTGATGTCATTGGCCTGCAGCCAGCCACCGAACCAGCCGTGGGCGCCAAATAGCAGCACGTAGATAAGGCCGGCGACGACCGGCGATACGGAGAACGGTAGATCGATGAGCGTTATAAGAAATTGTTTGCCCCGGAATTCGAAGCGAGCGATCGCCCAGGCCGCCGAGATGCCAAAGATTAGGTTCAAAGGGACTGCAATTGCGGCCGCTAGGAGCGTCAACTTGATCGCCGAGATCGCATCGGGGTCTGTCAACGATGCGATGTAGGTCTCCCCCCCTTTACGGAAGGCCTCCACGAAAACCAATATCAGCGGCAGGACAACAAACAGCGCGAAAAATGACAGGCTCAGAGTCAGGATGAGTGCTTTAACGAAGGTGCTATCTCGCGTCGCAAGCCTATCTTCAAAGTGAGTTGAAGATACAGACAGGCGTCCTGCCAAGGGAGATCCGGCGCTTGTCATCAGGCGCTCCTGCGCGTGCTGCGGGCCGTCCAGCCCTGCAGAAGATTGATAACGAGCAGAAGAATGAACGAGACGATAAGCATCACTGAGGCAATCGCCGTGGCACCCTCGTAGTCGAATTCTTCCAAGCGCGTGATGATCATGAGCGGCGTGATTTCAGAAACGAAGGGAATGTTGCCAGCGATGAAGATGACCGACCCGTATTCACCAACTGCCCGCGCGAAGGCGAGTGCAAAGCCGGTCAAGAGCGCAGGAAGTAAGGCGGGAAATACGACGCGCCTAAACGTCTGCCATCGCGAAGCTCCCAGCGAGGCCGCCGCTTCCTCGAAACCAATATCAAAATCCTCGATGATCGGCTGCACCGTGCGGACAACGAAGGGAAGTCCGATAAAAACGAGCGCCACGAGCACGCCGTAGGGACCGAAGGCGATTTTTATGCCGAGCGGCTCAAGGAGTTGCCCAAGCCAGCCGTTGGGCGCGTAGAGCGCGGTTAGTGAAATTCCGGCGACCGCCGTCGGCAGGGCAAACGGGAGATCGACAAGCGCATCGACGATCTTCTTACCAGGGAACGAATACCGCACGATCGCCCAAGCCAGCATGAGACCGAAGACGACATTTATCGCCGCTGCCAGCAGCGACATGCCGAAGGAGAGCTTATAGGAGGCAACGACCCGGTCACTCGCCACTACCGACCAGAACCTTTCGAAGTCCATCGTTGCTGTCTTGAAGAACACAGCCGACAGCGGAATGAGAACGATCAAGGACAAGTAGGCGAGCGTAAATCCGAGTGACAGCCCAAACCCGGGCAGCACCCTGCTAGCGCTGGACATGTGCGGGCTCCCATTATCGCAAGGCGAGGAAGGCGATAACGAAGAGTGCCGAGGCAAGACCGCTCCAGGCGGCGACCTTTTCAAAGGCTCTGGTAAAGTCCAACATGATCTGAAAACCGTAATGTTGCGCGTTGCGTGACACTATGACGGAGACGCACCCGCGCCCGAACGAAGAAGAACCGATTTCCATTCCTGGATTTCAGATATGGCGGCAGCGGCGCATGCATTAGCTCCCTTTTCGTGAAGACCCAGCGACGAAGTACGCCGTCGCTGTCTTGCCGCTACTATTGGCAAAGGCATGCTTTAATCCTGCCGAAAATTGGATGACATCACCCGCACCCAGCGTCACGGGCGGCTCGTCCCCGATGCTGACGTCCAGCGTCCCGGACGCAACAATGAGCGTTGTCGAACCACCCTCCCGGCGCGCGGCAAAGCTTTCGCGCAGCCCCGGCGGAATGCGGATTTCATCCACTATGAAACCCGCCCGCCCCTCCGGACGCGCCAGACGCCGGATATGAACAGCATGTCCATCGACCGCGGCGCCGTCGCCTTCCGAGCGCCGGGTCACGGTAAACAGCGCGGCCTCGGGATCGGTAAGCAAATGCGCGACTGGAACGCCAAGTGCCGCAGCGACCTTCCACAGAACGGTAATGGTCGGCACACTCTTGCCGGTTTCGATCTGTCCAAGCATGGCTCGGCTGACACCGGATGCAGCTGCCAATGTGTCGAGCGAGTGCCCCTGGTTCCGGCGGATGTCCCGCAGGCTGCTCCCTACGATTTGCGCCACATGTGCGGCGGTATCCCCTTTTTTTGGCTTCAGGGAACCTGGACGGCGCAAGCGGAAATCTATCATGGGATCGGTACGGGTTGAGGAGGAGCGGCTGTCGGTCATGGCACGACCGTAAGCAGCCTCATTTCCTAACCGAACTAAAAAGATGTGATGAGCTTATGAGAAAAGCGTCCGAGTTTCCGCGGTTGCAGATATAAGAGAGCCACCCCTTTTGCGAGGAACGGCTCCCTTTCTGTCCGTCCTTTTTGGGAGAAGGGTCGAGACTAGAACTTGATGATTCCACCGGCGGTCACGAAGTCGAATTCTTCGAGTGCAACGCCGGCCGGTGCCGCAACCGTCTGCGCTTCTGGAGTGACATGGCGATAGTTGAGATACAGCGTGATTGCAGCAGCATCGATGCCCTGGGCCACACCGAAACCATATGACTCGATAGACGAACCGATGACCTGGCTTCCGAACAGGTTCCGTGTCAGCGCTGCGCCGCTGTAATCGTAGTATTCGCCAAACACTGTCGTTTTTCCGAGAGGAACGAACTTGCGCTCGATACCTGCTTGGATGGCGTAGAAGTTGTCCTTGTTGTCCAACCCCGGCGCAAGGCCATCGTCTTGCTTCTCGCCAGCCGCGAAGTTCACGAACAGGCCGGTGTCCGAATGCAGAACGCTGATCGAGCCACCGAACTGCTGGGCATCGATGTTGGCTCTGGACCCCGCTGTGGTCTGTGTTTGAGTGCCATCCAGGATTTCGCCGTAACCGACACCAGCTGCAATTGCGAACCCCGCAATATCGCCCTTGTAGCGAAGTGCGACGTCCCAGAAGTCATCTGCCCCCCAACCTGCAGAAAGTGTGAAACCTTGAAAATCGGGCGTGGTGTACTTGATCGCGTCAAACCGGCGTTCGCCTTCACCCGGCTGGTCGCCACCTTCGCCGATCAAACGGCGCCACTGCAGATCCGAAAGAGTCCCATCGGTCCGGCGAAGAAAAAGCCCGCCGCCGGTGTCTTCAATATCCGAATATTTGTGGGTCTCACCGGTCTGCGTCTGATTGATTTCAGTAATCGCATCGGTCGCGGTTGACTGACGGCCGAGCGACACCGTGCCGAGGGACTTGCTCTTCAAATACCAATGGCTGTCGCGAACATCGAGCCCGCTATCGGCGGCGGCGTTAGGGTCGTCTTGGTTGAACCGCTTCGAATTCTGCGATCGAACGCCGATTTCGAGGCGATAGCCTGCTTCCCAATCGGCGTTGATCTTGGCCTTGCCGCGGAAGCCGATGCGTGTGCGCGCGTTGTCGTTCGTGTAGACGCCGGCGTTCGACTCAAACCCATCGTCCCAGAACAGCAGCGTCTCGTTCACCTGACCGTAAACTTCGAGCGATACTTTTCGATTGCCCTTGCGAGCGGCCGTCGCTTCGAGTTCGGCAATCCGCTCTTCCAGATCACCGCAGCAATTGCCGCCCAGATCCGCCGCGTTCGCCTGACCGGTGAGAGGCCCCAGCCCCCCAACCAGCACAAAAGCTGCCGCGAATGTTGTGATCCGTCCCCCGCGCATCGTGACTACTCCGCTATGATAGAATTTTGATCTGCATTACCAGATTGATTCTGTTGATGATTCGACATTGCCGGAGGTCCGCATCAGCATCAATTCCAACAATCGTGATCGCGAGTGATTTCAGTGGAGGGTTGTCCATCCGCCTCACGTGCGCTCGGCTAACCGGCCCCCAGCCGGTTTGCCGCCCACGTAGGCCGGCGGAACTTGAGCCCTGCCGGTCCTGTCGCGTCTCGCTTCCAAGACAACGGCCGTCTCGAGTCGCTGACACGCGCCGGCCGTTGGCTTGAAATGCGATCCGAGCGTCCGCGCAATCGCTCGATCAGGTTGAATCCTTCCGGCCAAGGGCCAAAGCCCGCCTCGGCGTTGATGTGTCCCGCGTCTCCGAGATTGACGAGATCGGCGCCCCACCGGTCCGCCCAGTCGGCGGCCTTCCAATGTGACATCCAGGGATCATTGTTGCTGGCGACGACGACAGCGGGGAACGGAAGTGGATCGCTCGAAAGTTCAGACGCAATACCGAACTTTTCCGGATCTGCTGGCGCCACAAGCAAGGCTCCAGCGACCCGATCGGCATGGCCAACAGCAGCGTGAACCGCGGCCAGAGCACCGAAACTATGAGCAACAATGATATGCCGCCCTGGATTGCGGGCAATGTCGCGGCGTACACGCGCCGACCACGCCGGCAAATCGGCCTTGCTCCAGTCGCTCTGGATCACGCGAACGGTGCCCGGCACCTGCTCTTCAAGCCAGGTCTGCCAATGTGCGGGCCCACTCGAATGAAGCCCCGGAATGATAAGAATTGTGGTCATTGTCTCTCTCTGCGGTGATGGGTACGAGGCCGGCTCAGTGGTGCAAGCGAATGATGGGCGCGCAGCATCGACACCGGGCGAGAGCGGGCAGAGGGAGAGAGGCGGCGGGGATCAGGCCAAAATGGCGCACCACAGCGATGAGCTCATCAGCGAGGTGCGTTGCGAAACTGGCAATCTCAGTCATTTGGCGCTCCTGAAACCCGAACCGGTAGAAGAAGACGCCGCTCCGCAAATCCTGATGAACGCGGGGCGGCGTAGGCTCGACAAGAAATCAGCTCTTTTTGCCGTAGATCTGGTCGAAAATGCCGCCATCCTTGAAGTGAACTTCGGTCGCGGCCGACCAACCGCCGAACACGTCGTCGATCGTGAACAGCTTCACGGCCGAGAACTGTGCTTTGTATTTCTCCTGCGCCTTGGCATCCTGCGGACGATAGTAATGCTTTCCAGCGAGATCCTGGCCCTCAGGCGTGTAGAGGTAGTTGAGATAGGCTTCAGCGAGCTTACGCGTTCCCTTCTTGTCGACATTCTTGTCGACAACGGTCACCGGCGGTTCGGCGAGGATGGAGATCGTCGGCGTGATGATCTCGAACTTGTCGGGGCCGAGTTCCTTGGTCGCGAGATAGGCTTCGTTTTCCCACGAAATCAGCACGTCGCCGATGCCACGCTCCGTGAACGTGGTGAGCGAACCACGGGCACCCGAGTCGAGCACCTTCGTGTTCTTGTAGAGCCGCGTGACGAGTTCCTTGGCCTTCTCCTCGTTGCCGCCGTCCTGCTTCAGCGCCCAGCCCCAAGCGGCAAGATAGTTCCAGCGTGCACCGCCTGACGTTTTAGGGTTAGGCGTGATGACTTCAACGCCGTCCTTGCCAAGATCGCCCCAGTCCTTGATGCCCTTCGGATTGCCCTTCCGAACGAGAAGGACGATTGTGGACGTATACGGCGACGAGTTGTTCGGCAGGCGCTTCTGCCAATCGGCGGGGATCAGGCCACCATTCTTGTAGAGCTGGTCCACGTCGCCGGCGAGCGCCAGTGTCACGACGTCGGCGTCGAGTCCATCGATGACCGACCGGGCCTGCTTGCCCGAACCGCCGTGCGATTGCTTGATAGTGACGTCTTCGCCCGTCTTCTCCTTCCAATGCTTTGTGAACGCCGCGTTGAACTCGGAATAGAGTTCACGCGTTGGATCGTACGAAACATTGAGTAGTTCAGCGGCGCTCGCTGCGCCCGCGAGGCCAGCGAAGCTGAGCGAAGCGCCAAGCACCAGGGCCGTTCGGCGGGTGATATTTGAAAGTGACATGATCGTCCTCTGTGACAAGTGTTGAACCTGTCGAGGACGCTATCGGCAGAAAGCCAACGACCGAACCAATAAGAACTGCGGAGCTTATTCAATATGGTGAAGACGTGGATGCTTCATCTCCATGTCCGCTCCCTGAAGGAAGCAGAAGTGGGCTCGGTCAGTTGGACACCAACCGACCAGTCGGCCGTTGCGTCTGCTGACCTGTCGAAAGCCGCCCAAGACCAAATTCTGGCACAGGTGTCGCCATCCCAACCGTACCATAGGACTGCGGTTCGGCTTCTTGAGGCTTTGCGATCAACGTACCCAATTTCGCGGACCCTGTCCGTGTCCGAATTTGACAATCCGGTTCGTAGAAAATCGCGGCAAGGGCCAGCTATCGAGTACTGAACGTTTCAGGCGGAGTTGGATGCGACAATGAAAATGCGCGGGTCTTTGCGCTTCGAGCCGTGGCGCGCAGCTTCAACGATCGTGAAGCCGGCCGCTGCAATCTCGGCTTCGAGTGTCTGCGCCGAAAACGTCTCCACGCGCGGCGCTTTACCGAGCGTGCGTGCAATGGGGATAGCGAGGCGAATAAAAATGCTCATCTCGTCAAGACATGGGGTCTTCGAAATGAATAGTCCGCCGGGTCTCAGGATGCGACGCACCTCGGCGAGAACCTTCCCGCGATCGGGCAGCAGGTGAAGTACGTTTAAAGCAATCGCGGCATCGAAGGCGCCGTCTGCGGAGGGCAGGCGATTGCCGGTTGCAACAGTGAAGTCGGCATTGCTGCAATCTGCGCCAGTGGCCTTTTCACCTGCGATAGTGATCATCTCTCTCGAGATGTCCGTCGCAACGATGTGGGTGATGAGTGGTGCAAGTTTCAGTGCCGTCGTCCCAGTGCCGCAACCGAGCTCGAATACGGAATCGGTGGGGACCAGATAGCTTTGAATGCGGGCAACGGACCGCTCGTAGCCACTCAAGTCCTTGATCGGATCTGCAGCGTACTTGCGCGCGATTCGATCCCAGAAGCGGGCGTCGTCGATAGTGTTCATGGTGGTGCACTCCTGTCGATATCTTCGACGCGGCAATACTCCATGCATGGATTTTCTGATATCGCGCAAGGAGGCAGATGCTATATACGATTTTGCATGAAGGACCTGGATTGGAATCTCGCGCGTGCGTTCTGTGCAACGGCCGATGCCGGGTCGCTGTCGGCGGCCGCTCGTAAACTAGGCCTGACGCAACCCACCCTCTCCCGTCAGGTGGCCGAGCTCGAAGCCACGCTTGCTGTCACGTTGTTCGAGCGGATCGGCAAAAGGCTTGCAATCACTGAAGCAGGACTGGGGCTCATAGAACATGCGCGTACCATGGCAGCGGCCGCGGATGCGATGGCTCTCGCTGCTACTGGCCGGGCGCAGGATGTGAGCGGTCAAGTGTGTATCTCCGCGACGGACGCCGTGGCGGCTTATGTCTTGCCGGAGATCGTCGATCGGATCCGCATGACGGCACCTCAGATTACGATCTTTGTCGTCTCCTCCAATGCACTCAGCGATATACGTCGTCGTGAGGCCGATATCGCCATCCGCCACGTGCGGCCAACGGAACCGGAGTTAATCGGGCGCTTAATCACGGAGACGACAGCGCACTTCTATGCGGCAAAGAGTTGGGTCAAGAGGCACGGAAAGCCTGAGACCATAGCTGAGCTTGCGTGCGCCGACCTGCTCGCCTTCGAGGATGCCGAGCGGTTTTCCGCACAACTTACCGCAGCGGGCATCCCACTTCCGGTTGAGTGTTTCCGCGTCACGTCAGAGAACTCCGTTGTGATATGGGAAATGGTGCGGCGCGGCCTTGGCGTCGGCATGATGCTGCGCGAGATCGCCGAGCGCACACCCGATGTCGTGCGATTGTTACCCGATCTTCCGGGCATCAAGGCGCCGATTTGGCTCGTGACGCACCGCGAGTTGCGCACGAGCCTGCGCGTCAGGTTGGTCTTTGACATGATTGCCGAAGGACTTGGACCGCAAAAGTAGCCGCGCATCATTGAGCTGTCTGGCGCCGTGCATAGTTTGCGGTCATCAGCGGCCAGCAATTGACTGGGCGCTCCATCGCTCGACGCGACGACTAAAGTGCCTCGGTAAGCGGACACTGTTACGGCAGGCTAGCAATCCGCCTCAGAGGTACTGTTGGCTCGAGGTTGCCGTGGGCGTGCACTTCGCAGCTATGGTCCACGTCCTAGGACAAGCTGCCGTGAACATGTGCCGCTTCATCGACGCCGACCGCAAATGAGCTGACTATGGTGCGGAAGCGGCTATGATTTTTTGCTGCGATCAAATTTCTGAAGCCAGATCGAGGCGCCGCGCGCATGTTCGGACAGGTTCCTAACCCAGTAACCAGCTCATGCCCAAGTTGTCGACTGAACGACGCAAGTTTGGTAGTGTGATCCGGTTTGATTATTCCATGTATTGTTCTCCTGAGACCTCTCCATGTCTGGTCAGCTGCACGAGCATTTCGAACGGCCCGATCATCCGTTGCCGCCCGAGCGGTCGACGGGCTTGGTTTTCGCCGCTGTGGCGACGAGTGGACGAATTCCGTGGTTTTGGGGAGACACGCATTGGAACGATGTCGGCCACCTGGAAGCGGGGCGTGCCCTGGCCGACTGGCCGATTGTCCGAGGACCGTCATCCTCCAGATGAAGGGCCTACAGGCCCGATCGCCAATGCCCTGGGTCGTATAGTCCTTTATTGTGGTCTGAAACGGCTTTCTCCTCCACTCAGAATGGTGAGGTTCCAGGAGCCCGAAAGTGCGCATGACGCGCGGACCAAAGGATAGCATCCCAGCGGCATGGAAGCCGGCCCGAGCGAATATCGTGTTCAAGCCATGAGCGCCGCCCGTACGCCACCAGCAAGGACGCGATCGGCATCTCAGCATGGAGTGTCCGTCGGGGTTCGAGGAGGGAGCGGCGCAACACGGCGGATCGGGCGAAATGAAAGAAGCGCAACCGCCTGTCGCGAAGCGCTGATAGATGTTGCGAGGCATGAACGGCACACCGAATGGGGGCAAGGATAATGCGAGCGCTGAGATACTTTGGGGTTTTGGTTTGTGGCTTGACGGCGCTGGCTGCGCCGATGTCCGCCGGGGCCGGCGAAGCAATTGACCTCGAGCTATTTGAAAAATCTGAGATCAATCGCAGCGAAGGCTGTTCGGTGGTGTTGTGGCAGGACGATCGAGATCCGGATGAAGACAAGTACGCCTACCTATTTGCGGAGACGTTGAGTGGGGAAAACCACACCCGCCGACCGGCGCGCATAAAAATCGGCAATGAGGTGACACCGCTCAATCGCATCGCGACGGGAGGCAAAACCACCGGCTACGATCTCTACGAATACCAGCTCTACCGGATGCCGAGTGAGAACGAGTTCGTCATCATCAATTTGCAACTCGCCGAAGAAGAGGGCGAGAGCGTCGATGTAGTGTCCGGCGTGATGATCCTGATCATGAGGGGCAAACCCGTGTTCCGCGCCACTGTTAAAGGCAACGCGGGCTGCGCGACGGCCGCAGAGCCAGAATCGGCTGAAGTCGGACCCGGCATGTTCGAGCGCTACCCCGTGCGCCCCGAGGAGGTTCCAGCCAAGATGACAGCCGCTGCCGAGAAGCAACTCGGTTGCGAGTCCGCATTGGTACAGAAGGGCGTGATGGCTTTCCAATTGTCGGAGGAAGCCGCAATCTGGCAGATCCCGTGTGGTGACTATGGCGACAAGACGTCTGCTGTGTACGCGGTAGTCTACATCCCTGAGCCATCGGCCGACTTTAAACTCCTGAAGTTGAGCCTGCCCAATGGGGTCAAACGGAGCCTCGGTGATCACGCATTGATGGACCCGGCATGGGATATAAAATCGCGGACGGTGACGGGCATTCATACAGAAGGTAATGGTTCCGATTGCGGTCAGTATGAGCGGTATCAAGTCACCAGCGAGGGTGAGGTTGAACTTCGTCTCGTCGAATTCCGTGAAAAGACAAATTGCGATGGCCAGACAATGGCTCCAGAGGATTTCCCGCTGGTTTTCACGGCCAAGTAATCTGCGACGGTAACTTTTTTAAAGTGCACTAAATGGCAAGGGAAGTGCCGCTATGCGCACCACGCTGCCGAAGCCAGCATGCGAGTCCAGCATGCCGAGGTCTATAAACGGTCCTGATTGCGAGTCTGCCAATACTGAGCATTGGAAAACACTAAAACCCAATGCTCATCTTGATCCTGCCCGTCTGTTCCAGGAAGTCATCGGCAATTTGGGCGTCGTAGCGAAGTGAGACGCTAACATTGTCGATGTTCAGAAGATCAAGGCCGGCGGCAAGCCCAAGGGTCTGATCCGGCATCGCGCCGGAGATATCTAGCGGAGCAACATTAGAGGGATCGCTTGCGAAGGAGAGCGGAAGCGTCATGTCGGATCCGAAGTGGAAGTTTCCGCTGACTTCCAGATAGGGACGCACCACAAAGCCGCTGCCCATCGCAAGCGACGCGCCGAATTCGACGGCAGGACGAACCGTATAGATATTCTCTGACGACCCCGTGGAGGAAACGCTCAGAGGGTTGGCCCCCGTCTCTCGGAGATCGTCGATCTTCAAGTGAGTCACGGACACATCGACCAAGGGCTTCACATAGATGTTGCCGGCTTCGAACAAGTAGGCCGACCGGAGCATCGCGCTGACATAGGATGTCTCGAGGCTGCCGGAGATGCTGTCGGGCGCTGGTACTGTAACTGAACGGTTCGTATCGAAGTCGCCCCACCCCCCCGAAACGGAGGCACCTAACAGCAGCGGCCCGTCGACATACTTGGCCGAGCCGCCCAGTGAGAAGACGCCACCGTCGCTGTGATAGTTATCACCGCCGCGCAGCGACGTCTGGCTGTAGCCCACGGCCACGCCTGCACGCCAGTTCGAGTCGATCGCAATCTGCGTGCCGGCCGCGATTTCACTGGCAATCGAGTCGTAGCCGACAAGGCTTTCGCTCGCCTCCTGGTCCGTGAAGCGGCGCTCGAAATGAGCCCAAATGCACTCGTCTTCGGCGATTGGCGCATACGCACCCTCGGCCACGCGACAACTCATCAATTTTTGCGAGAAACGGCCCGCGGCGCCGATCACCGCAGACAAGTTGGCGATGTGAGCCTCAGGATTGATGCCCGCGAGCGCCTGCTCATAGGCAGCGACATCCTGGATTGAGGCGAGGTCAACGAGCACAGCAGACATGTTTTCGTCGTCGCCGCTCGCGTAGACCGCGTTCAAGTGCTCGGCCAGACGTTTCGAGTTTCCGGTTAGACCAGCAACATCGTAATTCAGTTTCAGGCCGAGCTTGAGGTCATTGCCATCGACAGCCAAGCTGTAAGTTGCGGTTGCCGTATCATCGACGGTAATACCGTTGAGTGTAATGCCACCGTCGGCAGACAGAACCGTGATCGGCGTATCGTTGTCCAAGGCATGCAATCCGACGACGAGCTTGCCGTCCAATTCTGCTGCGCCAGTCATGAGAAGTTGATCGGATGCCGCAGTTGAGAAATTGACGTCATAGTAGAGCGTTCCGGAGTTCTGTTGTGTAAAGGCGCCGTCGATACGTGTCGTCTGAACCTCGCCGATACCGCCCGGCGACAGCGCGCCGGCGTTGGTAAGCAATCCTCCGTTGAGCAGCACGCTCGAAGACGAGTTGAAAGCACCTGTGCTGGTGTTGAGGAAGCTATTGTTGCCGGTACCCAGATCAATGTTGCCAGCAATCAATCCGCTATTGTTGATGGTTTCATCACCTGAGCCCGCAATGGTGGCCCAGCCGCTCAATGCATCAAGTCGGCCTGAGACAGACACAGCATTCGCGCCGCCGCCTGTAACGCGCACGGCAGCAGCGTCGCCTGCGCCTCCCGAGACGTGCTCGTCGATCGTGATTGTGATGGATGAGCCGGCGTCGGCTATGGCCTGGATGGCGTCCGCATCGAAACCTCTCGCTGAAAGCGCAGCATCAACATCGATGTCGATATCCCCGCCAGAACCGGCGGAAGTCGCCACGATGCCATGGGCGCGATCTCCCGCAGTCGCGATGGCCCCCGATGCAGTAACTGCGACTTTGCTCGAGGTGATGCCGCTGCTCGTCGCCGAGATTGCGACGGCGTCGTCGCCTTGGGTGCCGACGGCTCCGGCTGAAACAGTGACCGTCCCGGCCTGGCCTTCAGTCGAAGAGCTGGCGGCCTCGATGCCGATTGATCTCAAACCCCATGTAAAAATACTGCTGAGGACCGAGGTCACGGTGACCGGACCTGCGCCCTGCTTGCCCGTCGAGGAGCCGGAGATGGCCGTTGAATCCTGACCCGCGGTCGACACGGCTCCCGATACTGTGACGTCGACGGCTCCGGCAGCCGTGCCGCTCGACGACTCGGCTTGAATGCCGGCAGCGGTTCCAAATGTTCGCAGTTCGCCGGAATAGTTCACAGTAACCGGTCCGCTGTCGTTGCCAGCCGAGCTCTGCGCGAAGATACCGACAGACCCGGTCCCGCTTGTAGATAGGTTGCCCGTTTGCGTTATGGCGACTGCGGCTGCTGTTCCGTTGCCGCCTGTGCTGCCCGCGAAGGCGGTTTCACTGTCGACGCTGCCGCCAAGTCCGCCACCGCCGCCAATCGACTGAGCAAAGATGCCGATTGATGCATCGGCTGAGGTTTGAATCTCGCCAACATTCGAGAACGTGACCGTGCCGCCATGTCCTGCGCCGCCGCCATCGCGACCGAATTCAACGCCCAGTCCGGTCTTCGTCAGGCCACCCAGTATCGCGCCTGCTATGCCGCCGCCGCCGCCGATGCTCTGCAAGAGAACGGCGTGAGCCGAGACCCCGTAGGTTTGAAGAAGCGAGAAACTCTGCACATCGATGGCTCCGCCGTTGCCGGCCGCTCCGCCGGCTCCGCCAAGACCGAACGACGTCAGTTTACCTGTGACGCCGTAGCCGCCCACACCGCCGCCGCCGCCGATGGACTGCGCGAATATGGCTGAAGAGCCGTCACCCTGGGTAACGATGGAAACGGGGGTGCCAGCGATGCCATTCACGATGGTGACGTCGTCGCCATTGCCGGCCGCCCCGCCGGAACCACCGACAGAGAAAGTGGCGCTGGTCGGCTTCTTGACTTCACCCGGTGTCGGAGGCAGCGGTTTGCCATGTCCGCCGTTGCCGCCGTTACCGCCGCCGCCACCGATCGATTGCGCCATGATGCCGTGTGCATCTGCTCCGTTCGTGGTGATTGACGCCTGGTTCGTGACGGCGACAGATTTGCCGTCACCCGATGCGCCACCTGAGCCACCCACGTCGATCTGCAGGGAGTAGGCGTCAGGGTCTTCGCCGGGTTCCGGCGTGCCACCGTTATTGAAGATCATGTCCCGGACGCTGCCGCCGTTGCCGCCGCCACCGCCGATCGATTGAGCGTGGATGCCGTGGGCGCTGACACCGGTCGTCTGAATTTGTCCGGCGGTTGTGACGATGACGTCTCCGGCATTGCCGGCTGCACCGCCCGCGCCACCGATTGTGATGCCTGCGTTCAGCGCCCGGCCAGGATCGGAGGCATTGCGAATGAAGCTGAAGATGAACGAAGAACCGCCGTTGCCGCCGCCGCCACCGATCGATTGGGCGAACACGGCGACCGCAGAATCGCCGGCCGTGATCGCACCGCCGTCAGCGCTAATCGTGACTGCGCCAGCTTTGCCTCCCGCTCCACCACTGCCGCCGACGGCGATGCCGACTTGAGTTTCCTGACCGCCCTTGCTGACCTCAAGGTCGGCGGCCATGCCGCCGTTGCCGCCGCCGCCGCCGATGGATTGACCGAAAATCGCGTGCGACCAGTCGCCAGTCGTCACGACCGAGTCCGTTACAGAAAGATCGACCGTGCTGCCGTCCCCGGCTGAGCCGCCCTTGCCGCCGATAGAAAAGTCCAGGCTGCGCGATTCGTTCTTTGCGAATGATCCTGAGATCGCCAAACCGCCCTCACCGCCGCCGCCGCCGACAGATTGACCGAAAACTCCGAACGAATGATCGCTGGCCGTTGATATCGCACCACCGGCCAAGAGTGCGACCGCTCCACCGTCGCCGCCGGAGTTGCCGTCGCCGCCAACGCTCAGTGCCAAATTGTTGCTCTGCGGCGTCGTCGAGAACGCGCCTGAAACGCTCAAGCCACCCGATCCGCCGCCGCCACCGATCGATTGGGCAACGACCGCGTGCGATCTGTGTCCCGATGTCGATGCCCCGCCCGTGGCTGTAAGTTTGGCCGCCGCCGCATGACCGCCCTCGCCGCCCTTGCCGCCGACACTGACGGAAACATTGGCAGCACTCTCGTTGCCTATTGCGGCGGAGAAAGAGAAGCCGCCGTGACCGCCGCCGCCGCCGATGGACTGGGCCATCACCGCGTTGGCATCGTCTCCGGCTGTCGACACGAAGCCATACTGGAAGACGTTGGCATCACCGGCAGTCTGGCCATTGCCACCTTCGCCACCGATCCCGACGCTGAGTTCAGCGCCGTCATCGAGCGACACAGCGAACGAGCCTGCAAAACCGCCTGCCCCGCCGCCCCCACCGACGCTCTGGGCAAACACGCCCCGTGATCCATCGCCCGCTGTGCTGACCGCATCCTGACTGGTGACCGTGACACCGTCGCCCGTGCCGCCGCTCCCGCCTCTGCCGCCAAGCGCAAAGCTCGCGCCTGCGCCTTCGGTCGAGACCGCTCCGCCGATGGCGAATCCGCCATGTCCGCCGCCGCCGCCGACACTTTGCGCGAAGATGCCGTGAGAAATGTCCCCTTGCGTCTCAATAGCTTTGTCAGCGGAAACCTGAACTGTCCCGCCGTGTCCGCCGGCACCCGCCGACCCGCCGATCGCGAATGCAGCAGCGACGCCGTCGGCCACCGCGCCCGAAATTGCAAAGCCGCCGTTGCCGCCGCCGCCACCAACACTTTGCGCAAACAGACCATGCGAATGATCGCCGGACGTAGCGACGGTATTGTAAACCACAAGAGTGGCCGCGCCGCCGTCTCCACCACCGGCACCTCCGCCACCCAGCGATAAGCTGCCGCTCGGGCCTGCGGACATGCTGCCCGCAATGGCGAACCCGCCCGAACCACCGCCACCACCGATACTTTCCGCCACGGCGCCGGATGCAAAACTGCCGCTGGTTGTGATCACGCTGCCAGATTCGGCGTGGACGTCGCCGGCCGAGCCACCGACACCGCCTTTACCGCCGAGCGCGACGCTGAATGAGAAATCGGGCCCTGCGGACGCACTGATGGCGTAGCCCCCGTGACCGCCGCCGCCGCCGACCGACTGGGCGTGAATGCCGGCGGAGTTGTCACCGGAGGTCGAAATCGTATTGTTGCCCGGAGATGCGCAGCCTGTCTGACCCTGTGGAGAGCAGTCGAGAACCGTAACGGTCTGACCGTCGCCTCCACCGCCGCCGGCTCCGCCAATCGCGATGCTCATGGCGAGCCCCACGGCGACCGTGGAGCCACCCGTGCCACCGCCGCCGCCCACGCTCTGAGCGAAGATCGCGGCTGCACTATCGCCTTGCGTCGCAACGGATGAATTCTCGCGGTTCAGTGCTGTAACGTCCGCGCCATCTCCGCCGGGTCCGCCCGCGCCGCCGATCGATACGACACCACCGCTCGAACCGCCATGACCGCCACCGCCACCGACGGCCTGAGCCATGATGCCGTAAGCGCCCGAACCCACAGTCGTAATGACGCCGGTCGAATCGACGAGCACGTCACTCGCGGAACCGCCCTGTGCAGCGTCACCGCCCACCGAAACAAGACCGCCGGAGTCACCGCCATCGCCGCCGCTGCCACCAACGCTCTGCGCGAAAATGGCGAACGACTGCACGCCCTTGGTCGATAGCTGTCCGACGGATGTCACGTTCACCGTGCCGCCATTGCCACCGATGCCGCCAAAGCCGCCAAGTCCGACGATGCCATAACTGGCGCCGCCAGCACCTCCGCCGCCACCGACGCTTTGTGCATAGATGGCATGCGCGTGATCGCCGCCCGTCGAGATCTCGCCACCGTTACCGATGGTGACTTCACCACCGTTGCCGCCACTGCCAGCGTCACCGCCATAGCCGACGAATCCAACCTCGTTGCCGCCCGCACCGCCGAAGCCGCCGACGCTGTGACTGAACAGCCCCACCGCCTTGTCGCCATATGTGGTGATGATGCCTGTATTGTTCAGCGCAACCGCGCCGGAGTGGCCGGCATAGCCGCCGTCGCCGCCTCCACCAATCAAACCGCCGTGGCCGGCGTCGCCCCCACGCCCTCCGAGATTTTGACCAACCGCACCACTGGCGCTTTGTCCGTAGGTCACGATTTGCCCGGTGTTCGTCAAGGCAACAGTGACGGAGCTATTATCTCCGCCCTGACCGCCATCGCCGCCATCTCCGAATGTATCGCTATGCCCGCCATTGCCACCGTGCCCGGCGACGCTTCTTCCAAACAGCGCAATGGCACCTGAACCGTGGGTGGTGGCGGCAGCACCACTGATGATACTGATGTCTCCGCCCGGTTGACCGGCGTGACCGGAATGGGCGTGCCCAATAAAAACGCTGCCCCCGTTCTCGCCGCGTCCGCCATAGCTTTCGGCCAGAACCGCATAGCCGTTGTCGCCAACGGTCGTAATCGTGACCGGATTGACGAGCAGAGCAGTGATCGTTCCGCCCGGCTCATCGCGATCGCCGACGTTCGAAAGGCCAATCGCCACCCCCGGACTATTCAGTACGATGGTGATAGTGCTGATGTCGACCGTCAGGTTTCCCGGACCACCCTGGTCGATGCCGACCGAAATGGCGTTCTGCCCAGGTGTAGGCGTGAGGACCCCGTCGACGTCATGCACCAGCAGTGTTCCCCCGCTCCGAGGGAAGGTGTACGAAATTTCGGATGTGATCGTGCCGAAGCACTCCAACACGCTGCCTGAGGCGTTGCAATCTGCGCGAGCCGGAGTGGCAATCAGCGCCGCGCATGGAACCACTGCAACGGCTGCAGCCGCCAGCAGCGCCGCACGCGAGGCGCTCGACAGCAATTTTGCTTTGACTGAAATCACCATGCTCGCCCCCTGCGCCGCACCGTTGTCGATGCTGACCAGAACGACGTTATTTGATAATATTTAAAAATATGGCTTGATTTGTAGGTTTTCTATTTACGTATCAACAATGATTTTGAATTGAATAGGCATAGATTAATGCTCAACAATTCATTGCGTCAAAATGATTCAGGAATGCGCGCCCTACTTTGTCTATGTCGGGGCGAATTCGAGTCAGCCATCATAAGATCCTCGATCATCCACTGCGATGTCGTGTCCGCTGCTGGCCCTCAGCACACT
>JALHQM010000026.1:0-3117 GCA_022841965.1 Hyphomicrobium sp.
ACGCGCAAATTGCGTCTCCCCGGCAAGCTCGCCGATTGCTCCATCCAGCAGGCCGCCGGAACCGAAATTTTCATCGTCGAGGGCGATAGCGCCGGCGGCTCTGCCAAAAGCGCGCGCAGCCGCGAGACGCAGGCGATCCTTCCGCTCCGGGGCAAGATCCTCAACGTCGCCAACGCTTCATCCGCCAAGATGTCGGCCAACCAGCTCCTGTCCGATCTCATCCAAGCGCTCGGCGTCGGCACCGGCTCCAAATACCGCGACGAGGACCTGCGCTACGAGCGCGTCATCATCATGACCGACGCCGACGTCGACGGTGCCCACATCGCGTCCCTGCTCATCACGTTCTTCTATCAGGAAATGCCCGAGCTCATCGAGAACGGCCACCTCTACCTTGCCGTGCCGCCACTCTACAAAATCGCCCACAAGGCCGACGTCGCCTACGCCCGCACTGAAAAGGAACGCGACGAGATCATCGCCACCCAGTTCAAGGGCAAAAAGCCTGACGTCACCCGCTTCAAGGGCCTCGGCGAAATGGACTTCAAGGATTTGAAATCCACCACGATGGATCCCAAGAAGCGCCTCATGCTCAAGGTCGAAGTCACCGAAGCAGACAAGGCGACACTGGGCGATACGGTGAGCGCCCTCATGGGCTCCAAACCCGAAGCCCGCTTCCGCTTCATCCAAGACCGCGCCGCCTTCGCCAAGGACCTGGATATTTAGTCCAGCCATTCGCGCACAAGTGTTTCCCCGGGTTGCGTCTTAGGGCCCATATGATTCGCCCCTAATCATTGCTCCGTCGCCGCGACACCAGCGGCGGCCGCCTGTCCACGCTGCGACGGGAAAATCCCGCAAGCGCTGGCTAGGCGTCATCGTCACATTGGGGAAGCGATCATGAAATTCAAAGCACTCGGCGCCGAGTTCATCGGCACGTTCATGCTGATGGCGTCCATTCTCGGCAGCGCCTTTTATTCCTTCGCCGCACCCGCCGGTGCGGCCGGCATCCTCGGCGTTGCCTTCTCAATCGGCATTGTGGTCATGGCCATGGCCCGCTCCATCGGCCACATCTCCGGCGGCCACTATAATCCCGCCGTCACGGTCGGCCTCGCCGTCGGCGGTCGCTTCCCCTACGCGCACGTCCTGCCCTACATCGCCGCCCAGCTGCTTGGCGCGGCGTCGTGCTGCGGCGTGTTCTCCCTCATCGGCGGCGGCATCGGCGGCACCTATGCGGCCAACGGCTTCGGCGATCTGTCGATGCTGAAAGTCGGCCTGCAAGGCGTCTTCGTCATCGAAGTCGTCATGACGGCCTTCTTCCTCATCGTCATCATGGGCGCCACACGCCCCGGCAGCCCCGCAGGCTTTGCTCCTCTCGCCATCGGTCTCGCGCTGACGGCCATCCACATCATGTCGATCCCGATCTCCAACACGTCCGTGAACCCCGCCCGCTCGTTCGGCCCGGCGATTTACGCGGGCGGCGAACCCCTGGCCCAGTTGTGGGTTTTCTTCGCAGCACCCATCCTCGGCGCCATCATCGGCGCCCTGATCTACAATGCGATCGAAACGGACGATTGATCATCGACGCGCCGTCACAAAAAGGACCGCCCCACGCCGGGGCGGTCCTTAACTGTTTTCCACCCTCAGCGACGATCCACCGCCTGCCCAAGCGCCCCTTTTCCTTGCTTTCCCCCCGGCCTTGTGTCAGCAAGCATCACGCTCGAGCGCAGGGGATCGATTCATTGATCCATTTCGAGCTTTTCCGTTGCCCGGCTTTTAGCCTCTTTATTGGCACCATCTCCCCCTGCGCCTCGTTCGACCGCGTTTTCCTCGCGCAGCTTGATGCTGTCCGGGATTGAGCGCGCGTGGATCAATGACGCATCCGGAGTGAGACTTTTTTGGAAACGTTACCCTTCGCTGAGCTCGGGCTCAGCCCCAAGGTTCTGGCCGCCGTTCAAGCAGCTGGTTACACGATCGCCACCCCCATCCAATCGGACGCCATCCCCGTCGCATTGAGCGGCCGTGATGTCCTCGGCATCGCCCAGACCGGCACCGGCAAAACCGCAGCCTTCACCCTGCCGATGATCACCCGGCTCGAAACCGGCCGCGCCCGCGCCCGCATGCCGCGTTCGCTGATCCTCGCGCCGACCCGCGAACTCGCAGCCCAGGTCGCGCAAGCCTTCGAAAAATACGGAGTCAATCACAAGCTCGACGTGGCGCTGCTGATCGGCGGCGTTTCGATGGACGATCAGGTCAAGAAGCTGGATCGCGGCGTCGACGTTCTCATCGCCACCCCCGGCCGCCTGCTTGACCATTTCGGGCGCGGCCGCATCATGTTGATGGGCGTCGAAATCCTCGTCATCGACGAGGCCGACCGCATGCTCGACATGGGCTTCATCCCCGACATCGAGAAGATCTGCAAGCTGCTGCCGCCGCGCCGACAGACGCTGTTCTTCTCAGCCACCATGCCGCCTGAGATCACGCGCCTCGTGCAGACGTTCCTAAAGGATCCCGTCCGCATCGAAGTCGCCAAGCAGGCCACCACTGCAAAAACGATCACGCAACGCTACTGCTTCTGCCCGTCCTCCGAGGACTGGGCCAAACGCGATCTTCTCCGCAATCTCATCCGCGGCGAAGGCGAAACCATCCAGAACGGCATCATCTTCTGCAATCGCAAACGCGATGTCGCTGTGCTGCACAAGTCGCTCGTCAAGCACGGCTTCAACGCCGGCGCACTCCATGGCGATATGGATCAGCGTAGCCGCACCGAGACACTGGATAAGTTTCGTGCCGGCGAAATCACGCTGCTGGCGGCAAGCGACGTTGCCGCCCGTGGTCTGGACATTCCCGAAGTCAGCCACGTCTTCAATTTCGATCTGCCTTGGCACTCGGAAGATTATGTCCACCGCATCGGCCGCACGGGTCGCGCCGGACGTGAAGGCGCGGCCTTCTCGATCGTCACGCACGAGGAGTTGAAACTCCTCAAAGACATCCAGAAAATCACCGGCGACACGCCCGTGTGGGTCGGCGACGAACCCACACCGCAAGACTTCGAAGACGCCGGCAAACGCCGGCGCGGTCGCGGCGGAGCCGCGCGAAGTGATGGACGCGGTGGTCCCACGCGAA
>JALHQM010000026.1:3217-29385 GCA_022841965.1 Hyphomicrobium sp.
GTGGTCCCACGCGAAATGATAGTCGTGGTGGGCGACCACCTACCTCCCGCGGCGAAGGCCGCCCTGAAACAAAGAGCGGCGAAGACCATTCGGAAGCAAGAGCAGGCGAAAGCCGCCCTGAAGCCAGCAGCGGCGAACGTCGCCCCGAAGGACGGAGTGGCGGACCACGCCGTGAAGGGCAAGACAGCGAAACCCGCAGCGGCAGACGCCGCAGTGGCCGTGATCGCGGTCCCCGTCCCGAACGTGCCGATCGTCCGGAGCATGTCGCCAAGGAAACGTCAGACCAGCCGCGCACGGACGCATCGCCACCGCCACCCCGTGACGATCGTGCCCGCTCAGCGCAGCCCCGATCTGATCAACCAAGGTCCGATCCACCGCGGCCAGAGCGCACCCACTCCGATCGCCCCCGCCGCGATCATCGCGCTGACACCCGCGAGCAGCCCCGGCCGGAGCAACGATCGGAAACAAGTGAACGGCAGCGCCAACCGCAACGCTCCGCTCCGGCCCAGCGGTCGTCATCGGCCGCTCACGCGGATGGCTTTGCCGAAAACGTCCCAGCCTTCCTGAGAAAGCCCTCCCGCCCGGCCAAGGTCGGCGGCGAGTAGTCAGCGCTACGCACTCAAAAAAGCCGCGCGGTCAGGTCAGCCCTGGCCGCGCGGCTTCGTCTTGACCGGACCCTTCTGCGCAGATCTGGCCGCGCGCAAGGCCTCGCGGCCCCAATCCAACGCCTCGTCCGGCTCATCCAGAAGCCGCTCAGGCATGCGCCAGTAAGACATCGCCACCGGCTTCTCCTTCCCCTGATACACGAACGGCCCCAGCCCTTCGGCATCAAAACCCGGTTGAGATTGCGCGTCAGCCTTCAAATAAATGACGTTGTCCGCAATCAACGCGAACATCACGCCATCACAGTAAATCCCGCCACCACCGAACATTTTTCGCACGCTGATGATCCCCAGTGGGCCAAATAGGTCTTCCGCCAATTCGCTTAAACGCGGGTCGAGCGCCATGTCTGGTTCACCACCGGGACAACCACCGTTGCAATGAAATCATGTTCATTTCAAAAAAAGTGATGTGCATGTCTGTTTGTGACAACTCTGTGGAAAAGCTGCGAACGCCACAGGAGTTTTCCTCAGCTTTCGGTATTGTCTCTTGGTACGGACGGTTCATCGGTGCGAGGGCGCCGAAGCCATCTGGATGTAACCGGTGTAATGCCATGTTGGCCAAGGATTCATTGCTCACCGAAGCAAAAGCCGCCTCCTCTGCCAAACCAGAGCCGGTCGCTCCCGCATCAACAACCGTCTCCCTTCCGGGCTCGGAAGTGGCCGAATTGGTTCACCTCGCGCGCGCCGTCCTCATGAAATCCCCCGACGATTTGGCGGCCCTTTCTCACGCTGCGCCGTCAATGCCGAAAAATTGGATCGATGCCTTCATGGCAGAGCGGGCCCGCGCCGAAGCAGAGGCCAAGTTCTGGTCGACCGCAATCACCTATTTGATGGCCACCTCGCCGAACAACATCGCCAACGACGGCTGATCACTCGCGCGCGGCATCCACTCCGGTCGCCGCCTCAAGCTGCACGCTCTCTCCGCAACCGCATGCGCTCTTTTGGTTCGGATTGTTGAACACAAACTGGCTCGCGAGTTTGTCGGTCTTGTAGTCCATCTCCGTCCCAATGAGATACAGGACCGCCGCCGGGTCCACGATCACCCGCGCGCCATCCGCTTCGATCACCTCATCCAGCCGGCCCACCTCATTCGTCCAGGTCATGGTGTATTCCATGCCGGCGCAGCCGCCCTTCTTCACGCCGATCTTGAGCCCTGCAACGCCCTCGCCTTTCGACGCCATCAGCGTGCGAATGCGTTCGGCAGCAACCGGCGTCAACGTCATCACTTGAGGACGCGGTCGGCGGGTGGGCGTGGGAGCAAGTTCAGTCATCGGTGGCGAATCCAGGTTCAAGGCCTCGGGTGCTGTTGTCTAATATAGCAATGTTCGCCGCAAATGCGAGGCCAGCGAAAGAGAAGCGCCTGCAACGGCTTAACTCCAACGCGGATCGATCACGCGCCCCCCTGTTCCAACCGGAACAGCGCCGCCTCCCCGGCCGGGTCATTCTCCGGGCAACACGTACCGCCCTCTCCCAACAGGAGCCCACCATGACCCGCCGCATCCCCCTCAGCACACTTGCCTGCGCCGCAGTCGCTTTGGCGCTTGGAACCCCGGCCCAGGCCGGCGGCGGCATCCGCCTCAACTTCGGAGGCCCCCTTCCCAGCTTCGTGGCCACCCCAACCCCCGGCTACGGCGGCGTCAGCGGCTATTCTGCCCCGCGCAAGTCAGCCCCGAAGGTCCACACGGCCAAGCGCAAGCACCCGGCCCCTAAAGTCGTGGCCGCGCGCCACACGCCGAAGGCAACGCGCCAGATCGTGGCCGTGCGTCACACACCATCGAGCAACTCGCCAAAAGCCATCCCCACACGCTCCATTACCATCAGCGAAGGCGAAAACCCGGGCTTCATCGGCCGCGCTCTGGCCGTCGACAGCCTGCCCCGCGCTGAAACGGTCCACGCCCTGCTGCCGTCTGAAACGATCGTTGCGCAAGACGCTCTCGAACCTGTCACGGAAACGGCCGCCATTGCCAAGCTCGAAGGCACGCCTAAGCTTGCCGCCTCGACCACGCCGGCCAATTGCCGCAAGTTCATCTCTGCAGTCGGTGTCACCGTCACGGTCGCGTGCGACTGAAGTTCAGGCTAGGCTTCAATTTGTGGAATCGCTTCTCTTCGGCGGATAGACGGACAAACACACCATGGCTGGCGCAACGACACCCACCACCCCGGACCTCTCCGGCCCCGCCGTCGGCGAAATTTCGACCAAGACAATCAAGATGGCGCCGAAACTCGCCTACCGGAACTTGTTCCACGATCGCTTGAGCCTCGTCGTCACCCTCGTCGGCATCGTCTTTTCCCTCATCCTGGTCGCGGTCCAGTGCGGCCTCTACATCGGCTCCGAGCAGAAGATCGCCACCGTCATCGACAAGACCCCTGCCGATCTCTGGGTCGTCCCCTTCGGCACCAAGTCCTTCGACGACCCCTCGCTCCTCACCGGCCGCGAGAAATACAACATTCTCTCCACGCCCGGCGTCGAGGGCGTCCAGGAAATGATTGTCAACTTCGCCAGCTGGCGCAAACCCGGCGGCGGCAAGAAGGCTTTTATTCTCGTCGGCCTCGACACGCTGCGCGGCGGCGTCGAACCCTGGAACATCATCGAAGGCAGCGCCGCCGAGCTGAAAACACCCAACTCCCTCGCCGTCGACAAATCTTACCTGAAGGATCTCGGAATTGACGGCATCGGCGCCTTTGCCGAAGTGAACCTGCAGCGCGTGCAAGTCACCGCGCTCACGGGCGGCATCCGCTCTTTCACCACGCTTCCCTACGGCTTCACAAACCTCGAAACAGCCCGCAAACTCGTCAACGCTGCCCCCGAGCAGGCGACCTATCAACTCGTCAAGCTGGCTCCCGGTGCCGACGTCGAAGAGGTCCGCCAAGCCCTCAGCAAACGCATGCCCGACAACGAAGTTCTCACCCACACCGAATTTCGCGACCGCTCTCTCAACTACTGGATGTTCAACACCGCGGCAGGCGCCGCCCTCATTGCCGGCGCGGCCCTCGGCGTGATCGTCGGCGTCGTGATCGTCGCCCAGACGCTTTATTCGTCCACCAAGGACCACTTGAACGAGTTCGCCACACTCCGCGCCCTTGGTGCATCAGCCAGCTACATCCACGCCGTCATCCTGATCCAGGCCGTGCTCTCAGCCATCATCGGCTACATCGTCGGCTTTACGCTCACCATGCTGCTCATCAACGCCACCAAAAACTCGACGTTGAACATCGTCATGACACCCAAACTCGCCCTCGGGCTCTTCTTGCTCACCCTCGGCATGTGCATCTTCGCCGCAATCTCCGCGATCTTCAAAGTCACGCGGATTGATCCGGCTGGCGTGTTCAGCAGATAAGTCCGAGCGAGCCCGGCTCTCCGAAAGGAGGGCCGGACGTCGCCACAACCCGATCACGCCTTGGATGCGGAGTTTTGCCGCCACCGCTGAATGCGGCACGCGGCACGCGACATCGCCGGCCGCATCGGTAAAAACCCGCGATAGGCAAGCTCCAGAACCGGCGTCACCCCCGGCACCCGCGCAACCGCCGCCGCCCACCGCCACAACGGCAACCGCTGCCAGATCCGCGCAAACGCATCCGCGCCAGAGTGCAACCGCCCATCGCTTTCGCGTACATGAAACCGCGCCATCGCCGCCTTCCGGTCGAGATCGGCCGCCACGGGCACCGCCGGATCCGACACATCGACAAAGTCGATCTGCTCCGCTCCGCACTGGCGCTGATAGTGTCCAATTTCGGCCCGGCACAGCGGACACGACCCATCGAAATAGACGGTCAGATTTCGGTTCTCATCGGCCACGTTTGGCCTCCCATCACGGCATGTCCCTCTCTTACGAGGAAAAACGCCGGAGCGATCTGAGCGTCAGGAACCCGGCAGCCTTATTCAGCATATTCGGCTGGCTCCCTTGCAGCGAATGGCGCCGGCAAGGGAGTGTGAAATGGGGGCCCCTGACGCCCCTTTCCATTTAGTCCGATCCGTGCTCAGCGAAAAGCGTCCAATTAAAACATATTGAGCGCCAGCCGCGCTTCATCCGACATCCGGCTCTGGTCCCACGGCGGATCGAACGTGATCGTTGCCTTACAACCGCTCACTCCCGGCACTGATGACACGGCATTCTCCACCCAAATCGGCATTTCACCCGCCACGGGACACCCCGGCGCCGTCAGCGTCATGAGGATCGACACATCGCGATTGTCGCTGATGTCGATATTGTAAATCAGCCCCAGCTCAAAAATGTCCGACGGAATCTCTGGATCGTAAACCGTCTTCAACGCCTTCACGATTTCCGGTGTCAGCGCGTCGAGTTCTTCCTGCGACAGCGCCGACCCCGCGACCGGTGTTCCACCTTCTGCAACACTGGGAACCCGTACCGGATCGGCGCCACCTGTTGAAGCCGCAGCATCCGCAGCCGGCACTTCCACAACATCACTCTTAATCTCGTCGTCCATCATCATGACGCTCCTTCACGCGAACAAATCGCGCGCCTTCTGCAAAGCCGTCATCAACGCATCCACTTCGGCCTTGGTGTTGTACATCGCGAACGACGCCCGGCACGTCGCCGGCACACCGAGCCGCGTCATCAACGGTTGCGCACAGTGGTGCCCCGCCCGGATCGCCACGCCCGACCGGTCGATGATCGTCGACACGTCGTGCGGATGCAGCCCCTCGACGTTGAACGAAAGAATGGCACCTTTGCCCGGCGCCTTGCCATAAACCGTCAGCCAAGGAAACTCGGCGAACCGCTCATGCGCATAAGCCGAAATCTCTTGCTCATGCGCCGCAATCGCGTCCCGCCCCACCTGCATCATATAGTTCAGCGCCGCACCCAAACCCACCGTCTCGACAATCGCCGGCGTGCCCGCCTCGAACTTATGCGGCGGCCCCGCATAGGTGATCTCATCGACCGCCACCTTCTCGATCATCTCTCCGCCGCCTTGATACGGCGGCATGGCGTCCAAATGCCGGCGCTTGGCAAACAGCACGCCGATCCCCGAAGGACCATAGAGTTTGTGGCCGGTCGCCACATAAAAATCGACGCCCAGATCCTGCACGTCCACCGGCATATGGACGGCCGCCTGACTGCCATCAACAAGCACCGGGATATTCCGCGGATGCGCGATCCGCACGATGTCCTTGATCGGCACGACGGTGCCGAGCACGTTCGACATGTGCGTGATGGCGACCATCTTCGTCTTCGGCGTCAACAGCCGCTGAAACTCATCCAGCAGAAACTCGCCCGTATCCGACGCCGGCGCCCACTTCAAAACAGCCCCGCGCCGCTCGCGATGGAAATGCCACGGCACGATATTGGAGTGATGCTCCATGATCGAGAGCACGATCTCGTCGCCCTCACCGATGTGCATGCCACCGAACGACGACGCCACCAGATTGATCGCGTCCGTGGCGTTGCGCGTGAAAATGATCTCTTCCACCGTCGGCGCATTAAAGAACCGCCGCACCGTCTCACGCGCATCTTCCATACGCGCGGTCGCCGTATTGGAGAGATAATGCAGCCCTCGATGCACGTTGGCGTATTCAAAACGATAAGCGTGATCCATCGCCTCGATCACCGCAGCCGGTTTCTGCGCGCTGGCCCCGTTGTCGAGATAAACGAGCGGCTTGCCGTGAACCTCCCGGAACAGGATCGGAAAATCCGCGCGCAACCGTGCCACGTCCAGAGGTGCCGCTGGCCGACCGCTCGTTTCGCCCTGCATTTGCCGCGCTGCGTTTGCCATTCGTTTCTCCACGCCCGCCTCAACCGGCGAGCCAATTCCATCACGCCGTAAGACTGTCGCGGGCTATCCCACTCAAAGCCTGGCGTAGTCCCTCGTGCTCGACCTTGTCGATGGCTTCCCCGATGAAGCTCTCGATCAATAGGGCGCGCGCCACCGCCGTCGGAATGCCCCGCGACGTACAATAGAATACGAGGTCCGGATCAATTTCCGCCACCGTCGATCCATGCCCGCAGACCACATCGTCGGCATAAATCTCAAGTTCCGGCTTGGAGTCGAATTCCGCGTCCGGCGACAGCATCAATGCCTGCGCCATCTGCTTACCATCCGTCTTCTGTGCATCCGGGCGCACGATCACGCGCCCCTGGAACACGGCCCGCGCCTGATCATCAAGTACCGTCTTAAACAATTCCCGGCTCGTGCAATGCGGTACCTTGTGATCAACGATCAGCGTCGAATCCGCGTGCCCCGTGCCGTGCACGACCGACGCCGCGCCATAGTCGAACGTCGAATGCTGACCATTGAACAAAACATTCAGCCCATTGCGCACAAGACCCTCGCCAACGGTCACCTGGAACGGCTTGTAGGTGACATTCGCGCCGAGGTTCACCTGCCAGTGTCCAAGATGCAGCGAGCCCTTGTTCGTCTCCACCACCTTGATGTGAACGACCTCGGCGCCGTCACCGACCACCATCTGCGTCAGCGCACTCGACTGCCGCAACCCAACTCCTTGCCGCGCACGATCGACTTCCACAATCGTCACTTTAGCTCCCGCACCGACGCGGATCACATGCCGCAGCGCCGTCATCGCATTGTCTTTCGCGGACGCCACGAGCACGATCGGATCGGCCACTTCGGCGCCTGCCGAAATGTCGATCACGGCCCCATCCGTGAACAGCGCTGTATTGAGCAACAGATCGGCCGATGCCGACAACGCCGTGTCCGACAATGCGGCCTCGACCCAGCCCGGCGACTGACCCAGCACACTCGCCAGCAACGTTGCGCCGCCTGCCGCGGCCACACCGCGCCCATCAGCGAAAACCACCGCATTCGCCGCAAACTCAGGTCCGAAATGCGCGCCAAACGCCGTTGCCGCGTCCACTGCTGCGCCACCCGTCGCCAGCGGCAGCACGTCCTTCACGTTGGCCTTCAGGTCCGTGTACTTGAAGTCTTCCACGCGCCGGCTCGGCAATCCCTTCGACGCAAACGCACCCATCGCCGCCTGCCGCAACGCCGCCACCGCCGCTCCACCCGGCAGCTTCGCTGCATTCGCCTCGAACGACGAAAGGATCGCCTGCTCCGCTTTTGTGCTCAGCACCTGAACCGTCATGCCACGCCCTGCCTTTTCCGAAACCGCCGCTGTCGCATCCATCGATCAAGCAGCCTTGCCGGTAAATTCGGCATAACCCGACTTTTCCAATTCCAGCGCCAATTCCTTGCCGCCCGTCTTCTGAATGCGCCCATCGGCCAGCACGTGAACTTTGTCCGGCACGATGTGATTGAGAAGGCGCTGATAGTGGGTGATCACGAGCATCGCCCGGTCCGGCCCGCGCAGCGCGTTGACACCGTCCGAAACAATTTTGAGCGCATCGATATCGAGACCCGAGTCCGTCTCATCAAGCACGCACAGCGTCGGCTCCAACATTGCCATTTGCAGGATCTCAGAGCGCTTCTTTTCGCCGCCCGAAAAGCCCACGTTCACCGGCCGCTTCAGCATCTCGTAATCGATGTTGAGCTTGGCCGCCTTCTCCTTCACGAACTTCATGAACTCCGGCGTCGTCATCTCCGCCTGCTCGCGCTTCTTGCGCACGGCATTCGTCGCGGTACGCAGAAACGTCAACCCCGCCACGCCCGGAATTTCCATCGGATACTGGAACGCCAGGAACACGCCTTTCGCTGCCCGCTCATCCGGCTCCATCTCCAAAATGCTGTCGCCATTCCAGAGAATATCGCCGTCGGTTACCTCATAGCCATCGCGCCCCGCGAGCACATAGGCCAGCGTCGACTTGCCTGACCCGTTCGGCCCCATGATCGCGTGCACTTCGCCCTTCGGCACCGTCAGCGACAGCCCCTTCAGGATCACCTTGTCCTCGTCCGCCAACTTCACATTCAGGTTCTTGATCTCAAGCATCGTCATCAAACTCCAAATTCCGTTGTCTCGTCGATGAGGGGCAGCCGCATCAGCAGCGCCAGCCTCGCCTAAATGCGTCAGCCCACACTGCCTTCCAGCGAGATCCCAATCAGCTTCTGCGTCTCCGCCAGAAACTCCATCGGCAATTGCTGCAGCACGTCGCGCACGAACCCGTTCACGACCAGCGCCACCGCTTCCTCTTCCGAAAGCCCGCGCTGCTGGCAGTAGAACAGCATGTCGTCGGAAATCTTCGACGTGGTCGCCTCGTGCTCGAAGTGCGCGGACGAGTTCTTCGCCTCAATGTAGGGCACCGTGTGCGCCCCGCACTTGTCACCGATGAGCAATGAATCGCACGCCGTGAAGTTGCGCGCGCCCGTCGCCTTACGATGCGCCGAAACAAGACCGCGATACGTATTCTGCGAAAATCCAGCCGCGATGCCCTTCGAGATAATCCGGCTCGACGTGTTTTTGCCGAGGTGGATCATCTTCGTGCCGCTATCGACCTGCTGATAACCGTTCGACACAGCAATCGAATAGAACTCACCGCGTGAGTTATCCCCGCGCAGAATGCAGCTTGGATACTTCCACGTAATCGCCGATCCCGTCTCCACCTGCGTCCACGAGATTTTCGAATTCCGACCACGGCAATCGCCGCGCTTGGTCACGAAGTTATAGATCCCGCCCTTACCGTTCTTGTCGCCGGGATACCAGTTCTGCACCGTTGAATACTTGATCTCCGCATCATCCAGCGCGATCAGTTCCACCACCGCCGCATGCAGTTGGTTCTCATCCCGCATCGGCGCCGTGCAACCTTCCAGATAGGACACGTAAGATCCCTTTTCCGCGATGATGAGCGTGCGCTCAAACTGCCCTGTCTCCCGTTCGTTGATGCGGAAGTAGGTCGACAATTCCATCGGGCAGCGCACACCCTCCGGCACGTAAACGAACGAACCGTCCGAGAACACCGCCGAATTGAGCGCCGCGTAATAGTTGTCGGACTGCGGCACGACCGAGCCCAGATATTTCTTCACAAGCTCGGGATGTTCGCGCAACGCTTCCGAGATCGAACAGAAAATCACACCAGCCTTCGCCAGCTCGTCCTTGAACGTCGTCACCACCGAGACGCTGTCGAACACAGCGTCCACCGCCACACGCGGCTTGTCGCTTTTCACGCCCGCCAGAATTTCCTGCTCCTGCAGCGGCACGCCAAGACGCTCGTACATCTTCAACAGTTCTGGATCGACGTCGGCCAGCGACTTCGGCCCCTCCGAGTTCCTCGGCGCGGCATAGTAGTAGAGGTCTTCAAAATCGATCTTGGGATATTCGACCTTCGCCCACGTCGGTTCGGTCATCGCGCGCCAGCGGCGATAGGCATCCAGCCGCCACTCCAGCATCCAAGCCGGCTCGCCCTTTTTCTCCGAAATGAAGCGCACAATGTCTTCATTCAGACCTTTGGGCGCCTTCACCATCTCGATGTCGGTTTCGAACCCGTACTTATACTGGTCGACGTCGATGGTCTTGACTTGTGCAACCGTCTCTTGAACTGCAGGCATGTCGTCCTCTTCTCCCGTACGCCCTCAAGGGGTGCGCCGTTGGTACAAAGTCTCGTTGTCTCTAGGCGGCGAGTGCCGCCGTCCCCGTTGCAGCGGTCCACGCCGCAACAAATTTCTCGATATCCTCAGCCGTCGTCTCAGGGCCCAGACTGACACGAACCGCGCCCCGCGCGATCTCCAGCGCGACGCCCATCGCTTCCAGCACATGGCTTGACGCCACTTTCCCCGACGAACACGCAGCCCCAGCACTAACCGCAAAGCCAGCCAGATCGAGCTTGATGACAAGCGTTTCAGCATGTCGGCCTGGCACAGAAATCAGCGTCGTATTCGGCAGCCGCGCCGCACCTGCGCCGATCACAATCGTCTCAGGAGTCTTACGCAAAATCTGTGCGTCCAGACTGTCCCGCAGCGCTGAAATCATCTGCGCGCGATCAAGCTCCAGCCGCGCGTCCTCGGCCGCCGCTCCAAAGCCGGCAATCGCAATCACATTCTCCGTCCCAGCCCGCCGGCCCCGCTCCTGTCCACCACCAACGTGCAACGCTTCGAGCGGCGTGCCATCGCGCACAATCAACGCTCCGACACCCTTTGGCCCGCCCATCTTGTGGGCCGAGACCGATAGCAGCGACACACCAAGCGCCGTGAAGTCGACCGGCACGCGCCCCGCCGCCTGGGCCGCATCCGAATGCACCACAACGCCGAACGGCGCCAGCATGGCAGCAAATTGCGCCACGGGCTGCACGACACCCGTCTCACCGTTGGCCATCGCCAGGCTCGCAAACGCCGGCACATCCGACGCCGGCAACCGCAAAGCCCAAGCCTCCGCGCCGCCAATGTCCTGCACGCCGTCCGCACGGCACGGCAGTTCGGTTTTCACCGCCGTCACCCGCCGCGCCGGCGCCAGCACCGCAGCATGTTCCGCATTTCCAAACAAAACGGCGCGCCACGCTCTGCCACCGATGGCCAGCGCATTGGCTTCCGTCGCGCCACTCGTAAAAACAACTTCGCCCGGCTTCGCATTCACCAGCGCCGCCACCTGCTCGCGCGCTGCATCCACCATGGCCCGCGCCGCACGCCCTTCCGCATGAACCGACGACGGATTGCCGAACCGGTCCATAGCGGCAATCATCGCAGCCCGCGCGCGCGCTCTGAGCGGCTGCGTCGCATTATGATCGAGGTATGTGCGCGGCGTTGTCATTCGGCGGCAAACCTCCCGCGCTCAGCCAGCACCGGCCCTCCCAATGCATGGGGCCCACCGTCAATCACGTCCTGCAACGTCACCGACGAGAAGAACTGCGCGATGTGTGCGCCCAGCGCCTGCCACAGCCCGTGCGTGATGCAGCGGCTCTCACCAAGACATCCCACATCGCCCTCGCCCGAGCACCGCGTCATCCGCGTCTCTTCTTCGACGGCCGTCAGAATGTCCGCGATGGAAATGTCAGCCGCCGGACGCCCGAGCACATAGCCCCCGCTGCGCCCACGCGCCGAGACCACAAGTCCGGCCCGCCGCAACCGCGCGTACAGTTGTTCCAAATAAGCGAGCGACAGTTTCTGACGCTCCGCAATCGCTGACAGCGCCACCGGTTCGCCGCCACCCGGCTGCCCAGCAGCTTGACGCGCTAAGTCGGCCATCGCCATCACGGCATAGCGTCCTCGCGTCGTCAGTTCCATTCGGCGTTCTCCACGTGTCGACGGCGGCTGCCAGAGCGTGCCGCCATCTGCCCAAAGAGGCCCGGCGTCACGGCGCTTGCAATCGGGCACCCCTCTCGTGTTAAGAGGACCGCCCGCCCGGGACGCGGCCAACGGCCGTCCCGAACCACTCTTTCGAAGAGTTCTAAATCTCGTCTGTTTATGGAAATTCCGAGCATCGAAGTCAAGTATTGCCCGGCGAACGCGACAACACGGCTCCGTGAGGCGGCCAAAGCGTTCAGAACTCTGATGTTTCCGTCGAACAGGCAAAATCCGCCCGGCCGCCCTGGCCGTCCACAGTGTTAGAACGAGGCCCAGAAGTCCTATGCCCGAATTGATCATGAATGGGCCTGCCGGCCGGATCGAAGCCCGCTATCACCACGATCCCAAGCCAGATAGCCCCATCGCGCTGATCCTGCATCCCCACCCGCAGTTCGGCGGCACGATGAACAATCAGGTCGTCTACTCGCTCTATTATACGTTTGCTGAGCGGGGCTTCTCCGTCCTGCGCTTCAATTTCCGCGGCGTCGGCCGCAGCCAGGGTTTCTGGGACGGTGGCCCTGGCGAACTCGCCGATGCGGCCGGCGCGCTGGACTGGCTGCAGATCGTCAAACCCGACGCCAAGTATTGCTGGATTGCCGGCGTCTCCTTCGGCACCTGGATCGCCATGCAGCTCCTCATGCGCCGCCCCGAAGTCGACGGCTTCATCTGCGTCGCCCCGCCATCGAACCTCTACGACTTCTCCTTCCTCGCCCCCTGCCCCTCGTCGGGCCTGATGATCAATGGTGATAAAGACCGCGTCGTGCCAACCGCGTCCGTTGCCGAACTCTCCGTCAAACTGAAGACCCAGCGCGGCATCAAGATCGACCACGAGGTCGTCCCTGGCGCCAACCACTTCTTCGAAAACAAGACCGAGGAATTGCAGACAGCCGTTGGCGGCTATCTCGACCGCAGGCTGAAGCTGGCCGAAGAAGAATACGAGACCAAAAAAGCCCGCGAGCGCGAACGCGAGGCCGAGCGCCAGAAAGAACGCGAGCGCGAGAAGGCCGAACCGCCGCCCGGCGCGCTCTCAAGCGGCGGCGACGATAGCGACGACTGATCACAAATCGAAAAACCCCGCTCACCGCGGGGTTTTTTGTCTACGAGCGCAGCATCCGCCGCCCAGCGACCACAGCCCCGAAGCCCAACACAAACGGCAACGCCCCGCCCAGCCCCATCACCCGCCAAAACCCGTCCGGATCATCCGCTTTGCGGATGCGCGTTTCTTGCACCGCGCCCGCCGGCCCCGACGACCAGCCGATTTCGCCGGCTCGCAAGCCCCCAAGCAAAACCGTCGCCCCCATGAACACCGCCACCGCGCCAAACACGATGAGCCCAATCGGCATGATCAAACGAACCAGTGGCATCGTCGGCAATCCTTATCCAAATGCGCGCTGCGGCCGCGAAACAACTCCGCCCGTCAGTGGCAGCGCCACCCCCGTCGTACCAGGAAACGTGATCGCAAGCCCCTTCAACGCGCGCACCGCCAAATAGCCCCAGGCCTCGGCCTCCACCGCGTCCCCATCAAGCCCCACGGCCTCCGCCGGCACCACCGCATTCTGCACGATCCCCGCCAGCCCGCTCATGATGGTCCGGTTTTTACGCCCGCCACCCGCCACGATCCACAGCTGCGGCTCCTCCGGAAAATGCTCCCGCGCCTTCGCGATACCCGCCACCGTGAACGCAGCCAGCGTCGCCGCGCCATCCTCCAATGACATCCACTCGACCACATCCCAGATGAACGCATTCCGGTCCAGCGACTTGGGCGGCGGCTGCGCAAAGAACGAGTGCGACAGGCAAAACCGCAGCACCGCTTCGTCCACCGTGCCATCACCGGACGTCACACCGTCACGGTCATAAGCGACACCCGCCCGCTTCATCATCCAATCATCGAGCAGCGCATTCCCCGGCCCCGTGTCGAATGCGATCAGCGTCCCATGACGGCCGACGTAGGTCACATTCGCAACCCCGCCGATATTGACGATCGCCACCGGCCGCTGCGCCATGCCCGACACGAGCGCCCGATGATAGACCGGCACCAGCGGCGCCCCTTGCCCACCCGCCGCCACATCTTGCGCGCGCAAATCATGCACCACCGTCAGCCCGCACAACTCCGCCAGCTTCGGCCCATCGCCGAGTTGCACGGTGAGCCCCTCGTCCGGCCGGTGCAGAACCGTCTGCCCATGAAACCCGACAACGTCGATGTCCGGCCGCGCAATCCCCTGCGCCGCCAGAAATTCCGAAACCGCCGTTGCGTGCAACTCCGTCAGCATAACTTCCGTCGCCGCGAGTGACCCCGGCCGATCACCCCGCGCCGTCATCGACCGCGCCTCCCCCATGGCCCGCCCGATGGCCGCCCGCTGCTCGGAGTTGTAGGCAAACGTCATCGCCGGACCGCGCGACGTCACCGTTTCCCCGTCCGTATCGACGAGTGCCACCGAAATCCCGTCCATGGACGTGCCGCTCATCAGTCCCAGCGCGCGCATCGGCTTGCTCCCACCCCCCCCGTCATGCAATTTGCCGGGCGACGTACATGATCCTACCGCACCGCAGGCGGCCACCCAACCCTGCCGCGGCACCCATCCGAGAAAGTCCGGCCGCAAGACGATGACAAACACCGCCAAAAGCCAATTCTTGGCCACTCTCACCGAGCGCGGCTTTATCCACCAGACCTCCGATTTCGAAGGCCTCGATAAGCTCGCCGCCGACGGCAAGGTCGTCGCCTACGTCGGCTACGACTGCACCGCGCCCTCGCTGCACATCGGCCACCTGCTCTCCATCATGATCCTGCACTGGCTGCAAACGACGGGTGCTGGCAAACCGCTGACCCTCATGGGCGGCGGCACCACCCGCATCGGTGATCCCTCCGGCCGCGACGAGACCCGCCAGTTGCGCTCGGTCGAGGAAATCGACGCCAACAAAGACAGCATCAAGCAGGTCTTCGCCAAATTCCTGAAATTCGGCAACGGCGCAACCGACGCCATCATGCTCGACAACGTCGAGTGGCTCGCAAAATTAAACTACATCGATTTCCTGCGCGATGTCGGCCGCCACTTTTCCGTCAACCGCATGCTCTCGATGGATTCGGCCAAGCTCCGCCTCGACCGCGAGCAGGAACTCTCCTTCATCGAATTCAACTACATGCTCTTGCAGTCCTACGACTTCGTCGAACTGGCCCGCCGCTATGGCTGCAACACCCAGATGGGCGGCTCCGACCAGTGGGGCAACATCGTCATGGGCCTCGATCTCGGCCGCCGCATGGGCGTCAAGCATCCGCTCCACGCACTCACCTGTCCCCTCCTCACCACCGCATCGGGCGCCAAGATGGGCAAGACCGCCAGCGGCGCCGTCTGGTTGAACGAAGCCCAACTCCCCGCCTACGACTACTGGCAGTTCTGGCGCAACACCGAGGACGCCGACGTCGCCCGCTTCCTCAAGCTCTTCACGCTCCTCCCGATGGACGAGGTCACGCGCCTCGCAAACCTCGGCGGCGCCGACATCAACGAGGCCAAGAAAATCCTCGCCACTGAAGCAACCGCCCTCGTCCACGGCCGCGACAAGGCCGACGCCGCCGCCGAAACCGCCCGCAAGACGTTCGAAGAAGGCGCACTCGCAACCGACTTGCCCACCGTTTCCATACCCAAAGCCGATCTCGCTTCAGGCCTCGGCGTGTTGGCAGCCTTCGTGGCAGCCGGTCTCGTCAAATCCAACGGCGAAGCCCGTCGCCAAATTCAAGGCGGCGGCCTCAAGGTCAACGACACCTCCGTCACCGACGAAAAAGCGTCGCTCACCGAACGCGACCTCACCGCCGACGGCATCATCAAACTCTCTCTCGGCAAGAAAAAACACGTGCTGTTAAAACCGGCCTGAGCGCGCAACAGCAGTCCGGCTTAATCCCGGCGCACCGCGAAAAGTTCGCCATTGCGCGTTTCCAAAACGAACCGCTCTGGGTCGCTGACATACGGCTTCAAATGATCCAGCGGGCTGAGACCCGGATCGAGATCGACACCGAAATAGTCCTTGGCGCGATCGGGCCTCATGTAAAACAGCGAGATCGCATCGAACCGGACCCCCTGCGCTTGAACACGAAAATGATACCGGAAGTCCGTCTCACCCACGTACGCCAAAGCAATCTTGCCGGTCCAATCGACACTGTAGCAGCCGCGGTCCTGTTCTTCAGTCAGCCGGATGTGATGATCGGCCACCGCATCGTGGCCCAGAAGATAGATGCCAAAAGCATTGGTCTCGAAAAAGTCCGGCAGCGTCACTGGCAACGGATCGGCGAAAAATTCGTAACTGCGTTCTCCAAACCGGAACGCCGCTTTCCCGTCTGACACGAGAATGCCCGGCCGGTTATTCGTCGCGCTCGGCCCAATCGTGCAGGCATGATAATTCGCCCAGGCCGCCTTCTGTGTCCAATCCTCTGCGTCTTCCACGATCACATCGGTAAAAGGAAAACCATCCTCCTCACCCTCATAGTAGTCCGCGCTTTGCAGCTCGAAATGCAGTCCCAGTCCCATCTCAGGATGCAGCATCCCTCCCCACGTGAATGACATGAGACGATGGCCCTTCGGCCAGGGGTTGTTGGCAAAATAGATGCGCCCGTTCACGTTTGAATAAACCCCGCCCGACGACCTGACGCTCAATTCTTCTTCGACGGCACGACCGTATCCGACGACCAGCCGTCGACCGTCTCCGGCGCTTCAAACGCCCCGCCCGAGCTTGATGCCCGCACGCGCTTGTCGACCGGCACATTGGCCGGCGTTGGCGCCCGCGGTTGCACGCTGGTGTTCGGGTTCGTCATCTGGAACATTTCGCGGAAGATGCCCGGCGCCACCAGCGACAGCGGGTTCACAATCACTTGCGGGTTCGCCATCGCACCTTGCACGGCGAACGTGATCCCGAAAATCCCCTCGCCACGCGGCCCGCTCAGAATCTGCCCGAGCACAGGGATGCCGCCCAGCGCGTTGTTCAATCCCTGCAGCGGAATGTACGTGCCCCCGAGATTGACCTTCTGCGCCGTGTAATCGACCTTACCCCGCATCGTCGCGCCCAACAGGGGTCCGCGCAGATAACTGTCCTCGATCGCAAACTGCCCATATCCGACCGAGAACGGCAGGCGCATGCGATCGAATTCGAACACCTCCCGCACCACCTTGCGCTGTCCATAGGTCGATGCGCCGATCGCGGGCCCATCGCCGCCCGACCCGCTCGACACAACCTCCGACACGATCGGATCACCGAGAACCTTGAAGTCCTCAATGATCAGCACGCCGGCCTTCTGCTCCGCATCCTTGCCGTCGAGATAGACATCGATGCGTCCGCGCCCACCCTGCATGTTGGGATAAAACCCGGCGAGCCGCAGCGTCTGCCCCGCATCCGTCGTATCGATGATGATCTTGCGCGTGCCATTGGTCTCCGCCTGAAGGATGGCGATGAGCGCTTTACCGCCATCGAACTTGCCCCGCGCATCCAGTGCCGTCATCTCATCGCCGCGCTTGGACATCTTGAGCGAAAAGTCGCGCAAGTTGACGTCGGAAAACCCAAGCACGGTGTCGACCGACACCGTCACATCGACGCCGCCCTTCTTGTTGGCGATTTTCGGTGATGCCGTCCCACCCGAGGTAAACAGCGAGCGAAAGAAGTCCCGCCCGTCGAACGTCGATCCCGATGCGCGCACATCCATCACGTCGCGCGCACCCCGCTTACCGCTGATCTTCAGCCGCGAAACCGTATCCAGCGACACGGCCGGAAAATCGAACTCCTGCACCTTCTGATCCGCCGAAATACCCACCCAGCCTTCCGCCGCAATGGCCTCTCCGCTGATCTTGAAATTTCTCAGCTCCGTCTTGTGTACGGTTCCTGGCACAACCTCGAACTCAAGCCGCCCCGGCCGTCCGCGCGGCTTCTTCCAGGCCAGCGGCGTAATCGAAAACTCCGCTGGCGTCAGATCGGCGATAACACGAACCGTCCCAGCCGCCCCGGCCGCCGCATGCCCAAAAGCCACGGTCGCTGGCATATCACCATCAATGAAGTCGCTGACATCGAGGCCAAGCTGACGCCGGTCGGCGTTGTCGAGATTAGCCGTCAGCGTCAGCGGCGACGTGATAGCGTCGGCCCCTGTCGGCGTCTGCCGCCGCCAGTCGAGCTTGGCGAGCACGCCGTTGAGGATCAATTCCCCTTTCGCCGTCGCTTCGTACGGCGCGAAGGTCACGTCCACCGCCCCACTCTGCACAGATATGATGCCGATTTTCTCTTTCGTCTTCACGTCCGTGATCTTCGCCTTACCGATGACGGCCACTGTCTCGGCTTCGATCTCGGGCAACAGCGGCAATCGGATGGAGAAATCACCATCGAGCTTGCCCTGAATTTTTTCAGGCGGCACCGTCAAGCTGTCAGGGTTCATGAGTTTCATTTGCCGCACTGCCTCAAGCGCAGGCGCCAGCGTCGATTGAACCTTGAACGATAGCTCCGCCTCCGCGATCGGCGCATCCACATCGGCAACGGAAAACCGGACGTTTCGCAGAGGAACGTTACCGGCGGCACCGGTTGCAATCGTGGCTTCTCCCGACGAGATCTGCAAAACCTGATTGCGCACCGACACATCCATCGCCGGCGCGGTCAGCGGCGGCCCATCCTTCAACGGCTTCAACGTCAAAGCTTCGCCCTTAATATCGAGCGTGACGGATTCCAGGAGTCCGTGACGCCCCTTCACCGCACCGGCACCTGCATAGATCCCGCTACGGAACTGAAGCGTGCCCTGCCGCAACAGACCAGCCTCGAGATGTTCGCCGACCCATTGCCGTGCGCGCGGCGCCATCATCCGCGGCCACAGCGCTTTGAGAACATCGGAATTCCCCGGCCCGAATTGCCCATCGATCCGCGACCCGGCGGACGCATCCTCACCGGCAATCACATCTCCGGCAAACACGATGCCCGCGCCTCCGGCCTGGGCCGAAATGTTGGAGAACTCGATTTTGCTGGTCGCTGGCGTGATCCGCCCCTCGACGGCGAAGGCATCAAGTGGAACCGGTGCAACCTTGAACTCTTCGGCCGCCAGCGAACCCGAGACGCTGCGGACATTGAAAGCCCAGCTCGAAGTTTCGGACGCCGCCTCGTGTACGGCACCACCTGTCAGCGTCACGGTGCTGTCACCCCAGCGCACGGTCGATGGCGCCAACGTAAGCCGTTCCGTCGCTCCATCGTAATTGAAGTTGAATAGTCCCGCGTCAATGAGCATTGGCGCCGACATCGCGGATCCGAAATCGATGAGTCCGCGGCTCGTCTCCACCGCAAAATCAGCACCATTCATCTCGCCCGTCGTCTTGAACCGGATCGCGGCATTGGCCGCAGTCGGCAAGTCGAGCGCGCGCAACAGAGCCAGATTGGGAAACGCCCGTCCCAAGACACTCGGCACCAGATCGCGCACGGAGGCTTTGAGCGTCAGTGTGCCGGATTTCTCCGAATCCTCCGTCAGCAGGGAGATCGTCCACGGTCCGCGATCACTCTCGATCCGCGCCACACCCGAAATCACACTGCGCCGCCGCTTATGATCGAGATCGATCGCGAGTTCAGCCACCTTCCAGCTGCTGCGCCGTCCTTCATAGTCGACATCGACCGTCGCGTTGCGGAACCCGAGCTGCGCCAAGTTCGATGTTGCATCCTGCTGCTGCCGCGCGCGCGCCGAGTATTCGGCGATCACCCGCGCCAGATCGAGCTTCCGCATCATGCTCGGACCACCGGCCTGTGGCTGCGCGGGAACAGGTGTCGGACCCGCATCCGCGGGGTCTATCGCGCGCTCTCGTGCGGCACCATCCGCCAGCACCTCAACCGGCTCCGAAAAACTGAGCGACAACCCGTCACGCTCGGAATAGACCACCGAAACGCGCGGTTCGATGAGGTCGACGCGCCGCGGTGACACGTTAAACATCATCAACTGCGCCAGATCGAGCGCAACGCCCGCGACCGGCGCCGAGGCCACGACGCTGCCATCCGCCTCGAAAAGCCTCAAATTCCGCAGCTGGAATTCATACTCACCCGTTGGGCCGCGTTGCAGAATGGCGTCGTCAACCTTCGCCGTCAGCCCGTGCAATTCCGCGCTGATGCCGCGCTCGATCGGTCCCGCCATGACCTTCAAAGAAACCGGACCTTGCAGCAATCGCACGTAGAGCACGATCGCAGCGAGCACGGAGAGAATGATGACAGGCGCCGTCCAGATCAAAATCCGTCCGGCCAACCGCACAGGCGCCGGCCATTGCTCGCTATCCCGCCACCGGCGGCCCGCCTCCGGTCGCAGTCGAGCTGGTCGATCGGAGTGTGATGGAGGGGGCGATGTTCGGGTGCGGCCGGTGCGCGATGCCGCCGTTCGCGGCTGTTGCTCCGTCCAATTCGGATTATCCACCCTTCACGATCCCCTTCGTGTGATATGGGATTGCCGCCAGAAATGACAGACCAGCGGACCCAATCGCCACCGCAGTCGAGCCCATCAATCCGCAGCCGCACACGTTCGCTCGAACTGGCAAAAAACCGCGCCGAATCAACTGTCTCTTGAACCGGGATCGGCTAAGTTCCGTTCCATGGCAAGTACAGGTGAAAAAGCGACAAAAGAAAGGCACATCCCCATGCTCGAAGAGGGTACCAAGGCTCCCGATTTCAAGCTTCCTGCCGATGACGGATCCGAGGTCAAATTGTCCAAGCTGAAAGGCCAACCGGTCGTCATCTATTTCTATCCCAAGGACGACACTTCGGGCTGCACGTGTGAAGCCAAAGACTTCAGCGATCTCGCGCCCGCTTTCGCAAAAGCCGGCGCCGCCGTGTACGGAATCTCTCCCGATAGCGTGAAGAGCCACGACAAATTCCGCTGCAAGCACAACCTCACCGTTCGCCTTTTGGCAGATGAGCAAAAGGAGGCGGCGACGGCCTATGGCGTCTGGGTCGAGAAATCCATGTACGGAAAGAAGTACATGGGCGTCGAACGCTCCACCTTCCTGATCGATGGCAAGGGTAAGCTGGTCAAAGTCTGGCGCAAAGTTAGGGTTCCCGGTCACGCCGACGAAGTCCTGGAAGCTGTCAAAGACCTGAAATCATGAGCGAACCGGCGCACAATTGGGCGCTCACCGCACACCGCACAGGCAAGCTGCCGCAAGCGATGGCATGTTGACTTAGTCCGCAACTGAGCGTCGTGACCTGCGTCCGAAAACGTGTTAGCCGTGCGAGTGATCTGGGCCGGTAATGGGGAATTGCGGGCCGTTAGATGACCGTCACATTCGCGCAGGAATTGCGCTTTATGCCGACGATCACCGGGTAAAGCGTTTGGTTGAGGGAGGCGTTCGATGCTGCCAAATTTCAGAAAGCCGGAGAGCGAAACGAAATCCGGTTTCGGTTCAGCATCACAACCACCCACCTTGCCTCAAACCAGCGCCCCTCCCACCCGCCCGATCGGTAGCGCCTTGCGGTCGAGCGAGCGTGGCACACCCTCCATCATCGGCCCCGAACTGCAAATCACCGGCAACCTTGTCTCGCGTGGCGAAGTCCAGATCGAAGGTGAGATCAACGGCGATATCCACGGTTCGCACGTCCTTGTCGGTGAACGCGCGACCGTCACGGGTGGCATCGTCGGCGATGAAGTCGTCGTCCGCGGCCACGTCATGGGATCGGTGCGCGGCAAACGTGTCCTGCTTCAGTCGTCAAGCCGGGTTGAAGGCGACATCTATCATCTGACGCTCGCCATCGAGCAGGGCGCGTACTTCGAAGGCAAATCCCGCCGCACAGAAGATCCCACCGCCGGCTTCGGCCTTCCCGATCGCTCTCCGCCACCGCGTGCCGAGCCCGCTCCCGCAGCGATGGTCGAAGCAACGGCGGACGAAACGGCCTCTGAACCGCTTTAACTGCACCACGCCCACGCACGCCCATTCGAGCCCGGCAGGCCATAACTTGCCGGGCCCTTTTGGAATCTGTTCGGCGCTCGCCACTGATTCGCTCTTTGTTCCTAGCGCTTTGTTCAGCTTTTGATCGCCTGTGGATAAAGGCCAGAACATTTCGCTATTATCATGCGAAATCAGAGGGGAAATCGAAACTGCGGGGCTGTTGATTGTCAGTGGATTTTGAAACCATCGTCATCGGGGGCGGGTGTGTCGGCCTCGCGACCGCCGAAGCGTGCAGCCAACGCTTTGGCGATGTCCTTCTGATCGAACGGCACCCCCGCCTCGGCCAGGAAACCACCGCCCGCAACAGCGAGGTTGTCCACGCCGGCCTGTATTATCCAACAGGCTCCCTGAAGGCCCGCTTCTGCGTCGAAGGCCGCCAGCGTCTCCGATTATTCTGCTCAGAAGCCGGCGTACCCTACCAGCCCCTCAGCAAACTCATCGTCGCTTGTAACGACAGCGAAATCCCAGCCCTTTCCGCTCTGGCTTCCAAGGCCCGAGAAAATGGCGTGACCGATGTTCGCCAACTGACCGCGGCCCAAGCTCGAGCGATGGAACCGGGCCTCGCCTGTATCGCGGCCCTCCACTCCCCCTCGACCGCCGTCGTCGACAGCACCGGCATCATGCTCGCCCTCGAAGCGCGCTTCATCGATCGCGGCGGCACGGTTGCCACCGGCACCACCGCCGTCGCCATTGAACGCAACGCGGCCTGCTTCCGCATCGTCACCGTCAGTCAGGGCTGCGAAGTGGCCATCACCTGCCGCACCTTGGTTCTCGCCGGCGGCCTGTCCGCCACTCAACTCGCAAACCTTGTGACGCCACCGCTCCCCTACCCCATCCCGCAAACCTTTTTCGCCAAAGGCCACTATTTTTCGCTTCCCGGCGACGCGCCCTTCTCGCGCCTGATCTACCCGTTGCCCTCCAGCGCCGGCCTCGGCATCCACTTCACGCTGTCAACAAATGGTGACGCCAAATTCGGCCCCGATGTCACCTGGTGCGCAGCGCCCTCCACCACATTCGATGATCCCAATGGCACCCGCCGCCGAACGTTCGCCACAGCCATCCGCCGCTATTGGCCAGACCTCTTCGAAACCCGCCTCACGCCCGCTTACGCCGGCGTCCGCCCCAAGCTCGGACCTCAAGGCTCCCCCGCGCACGACTTCGCCATCCATGGTCCCGAACAGCACGGTTGCAAAAATCTTGTCGCGCTCTACGGCATCGAAAGCCCAGGGCTTACATCCGCGCTCGCCATCGGCGAATTCATCGCCGCACGGTTAGCCAAACCCGTCATCTGAGTTCAGCCAAGCCCACGCGCCAGCATCACGATCTCATGCCCATTCCACGCGACAGCACCGGCCTCGGCAAACCCTGCCGCCTCATAGAAGCGCACGTTGCGCATCCCCCTCCCCGTGAACACATGCACGCCCGGCGCACCCGCCGCCCGCGCATGATCGCAAAAGGCGTCCACCAAGGCCCGCCCCACACCCAGCCCGCGCCAATCCGCGTCGATGTTCACATGCAATTGCGCCGGATACCGCGCCGTCAACTCAGCCATCGTTTTGAAGTACCCCAGATCATCGAACCTAGACGCCCGCGCCGGATCATCCAGCGACCCGACGAGATATCCCGCCACCGCCTCATCCCCGCGTCCGGGATTCACCACCGCGAGAAACGCATGCGCGGCGTCGTGCGTCAGATAGCGCTGCAGCCACCGCTCCTGAAACGCCGCCCGCGCCTCATCGGATTCAAACGTTGTCGTCCCGCTCGATTGAAAAAAAATGCGCTCGATGTCACCGAGCGCCCGCACATCACGCGGCCGCGCCAAATACCGCTCAATGACAGGCAGACCGGCCACTCACACTCTCCGCGGCACGCGTGTCGGAACGCTACCGCCTTACCGCGCGCACTTCCAGCTATCAGCCGACGAACACGTCCGCCACGGTGACGCCAGCGATGCGCCCTGCATCCGGCGCGGCGGCGGCTGCACCATCACGCCCGCCTCTTCGGGAGATTTGATCGGCGGCAGTCCGTCATCCTCCGCGACGCTTCCCGGCGCGGTAGCGCCCCGCGCCTCAGCCCGCCATGCATCCTGTGACGCCGCAACATCGCCCGCACCCGCCGCGCTGCGCCCATAGTTCGGGCTCCACGGCGCGCTCGGATCATCGGGCATCTGGCGAATACCGGCCGCCGGCGCCGCCTGCGACGGCAACCCATCGTCCTCAAGTTCGGCCTCGGCCTGAACGATTGCAACCGGCTGCGGCGGCTCCGGCGTCAGCCAGGAGAACACCTGCGGTCCTGCGGGGTGTTTGGCACTAGAGCAGGCGGCAAGCATCGCCGCCAACGAGATGACAAGCACGGGCTTCACAAAGCTGGTGCTGGACGCGCGCAATCGCGCACGTGAAAACGCATACATGGGACGCAAACCTCGGGACAAACGCAACTGCCCGAAGAATGCCAGCCGCCGGTTAAGGTGCTCCTAACGCGTGTGTCAGGTCGTAACCACCGGACGATCGAGCGGCCAACCCGCCCGCATGTATTTCACGAACCATGCGGTAAAGATCTCCGGCGTCGCGTCGAAAGCCGCCAACAGGGCGTCCGGCGTCATCCAGCGGATTTCTGAAACCTCATCCGGGTTCAGCGCCATCGCGCCATCAAACGTCCCCCGGAATACATGCACGAACTCATGCTCGACGAGCCCCTGATCCAGTTCCGCCCGATACGTGATCGTTCCGAACTCCTCCAGCGGACAGTCAAATCCCATCTCTTCACCCAGCCGCCGCAACGCGGCATCCGCCACGGCCTCGCCCGGCCGCGGATGCCCGCAGCACGCGTTCGTCCACAGCCCGCCCGAGTGATATTTGGCAAGCGCACGCCGCTGCAACAGCACGCCGCCATCGCTGTTCCAGATGATCACCGAAAACGCCCGGTGCAGCACACCCTCGCGGTGCGCCGCCATTTTGCCGGCCGTCCCGGTCTGCCGGTTGTCGGCATCGACCAGCACGACCTCTTCCGTCTCCGGCCGCTCATCGAGTTGCATGGGGCGTCGTTCCGCGTGACAGATTAACCTGCCGCGAACTTTGAACCCTCCCCCGCCGCTCTGCAAGGCGCGAAACTGTCAGGCGGCCCGGAAAGCAGCTATAGCTGTCCCGGCCAGCAACCGGCCCCGCCCCGCCCATGATCGACAAGCTCGAACTACTTCTGGCCCTCTCCCGCGAACGCCACTTCGGCCGCGCGGCGGAAACCTGCGGCATCAGCCAGCCCACGCTCTCCTCCGCCGTCAAAAGCCTTGAAGATCAATTGGGCGTTCTGATCGTCGAACGCGGCTCTCGCTTCCGCGGCTTCACCCCCGAGGGCGAGCGCGTCCTCGATTGGGCCCGCCGCATCGTTTCCGACGCCCGCACCATGCGCCAGGAAATCGACGGCCTGAAACGCGGCCTCATCGGCACGCTCACCATCGGCGTCATCCCGACGGCCCTTCCCTTCGTCCCCGACATGACGCTGCCGTTCATGGCCAAGCACACGAGCCTTCATCTCTCCATCGTCAGCATGTCGACGAACACCATTCTCTCCGGCCTCGACAACCTCGAAATCGACATCGGCATCACCTATATCGGAACCGATCTCGTTCAACGCTTCCAAACCGTCGCACTTTACGCCGAGCACTATGTGCTTCTCGTAGCGCCCGGCCATCCCCTTGCAACGCGCAAAGACATTTCCTGGACCGAAGCCGGCCGGCTGCCGCTGTGCCTCCTGACGGGCGACATGCAGAACCGCCGCATCATCGACCGCCACCTCTATGACGCCGGCATCGAATCCCCGCCCGTGCTGGAATCAAACTCCATGACGATGCTGCACGTCCACGTCCGCTCGGGCCTCTTCGCCACCATTGCCGCTCTCGGCACCGGCGAACGCTTCGCAGCCCCGATGGAACTGGTGCCCATCCCCATCGTCGCCCCCTCCGTGACGCATGAAATCGGCCTCGTCCTGAAAGCGCGCGAACCCCATCCGCCGCACGTCTCAGCCTTCCTCGCCATGGCGCGCAAATTCACCCCGCCCATGCGCGCCTGACGCACATTGGCCATGTCCGCAATCCCGATACCCAATTGGACCGCCGATCAACGCAGCCGCATTGCGCGCATCGCGATGAGCTATCACGCGCTCACCGCGCACCACCTCGTCCCGCCCTCAGACGATATTCCAACTGCACTCTGGTTCGCGCCCGAAGCCATCGTCGCCCACGGCACCGAATCCGATCCGGTCTTCTTTTTCGGCAATCAAACAGCGCTGCGCCTTTTCGAAATGTCCTTCGAAGATTTCACGCGCCTGCCTTCGCGCCTCTCCGCCGAGCCCGTCGCGCGCGACGAGCGCGCCCGCCTGCTCGATCGCGTCACCCGCCTCGGCATCATCGACGACTACGCCGGCATCCGCATCTCCTCAACCGGCC
>JALHQM010000027.1:0-21455 GCA_022841965.1 Hyphomicrobium sp.
AGTTCATTCGGTAGGCGCGGCCCGCACGCTTAGGCCAGGAAAACGTGTTCGATGTTGGCTTCGGGGGTTCCCATGGTGGCCTTGAACAAGCGGTCATTGGATTGGCGCAGCCGGCGGCTTACTTCACGGCCAAGGTTCATTTGAATGAGTGCGAACTGCTTCAGGTCGTGGCCGTAGACGCGATAGAGGTCGGCTGTAGAGATGCGTAGGGCCGTACAATCGGTTAGCGCGCAGACGGTGGCGCTGCGTTGGCAGTGGTCGATGACGGCCATTTCTCCGAAGCAGTCGCCCGCGTGCAAAGTCTGGATGCGGTAGGATTTCCCTAGCCAGGATTTCAGCACTGATGCTTCGCCCGTTTCCAGGACGAAGAGCTGATCGCCGTGTTCGCCCTCACTGAAAAATTGGCCGTTCAGCGGGACCTCAATGACCGGACACGACGCCAGTAAAAATTCGAGGGTGTCTCGCCGGATGCCGCCAAAGATCGGCATATTCTGAAGGAGAGTTATCCGCGCTTCTTCCATGGTGTCCTCCAGAGCCGCACAGCTGGATTTTCGGGAAGATTCTAGCATGGGCGGAGTGCGTGCGGATTGTTTGCACAAATATGACATTCGTGACGGGAATCGCCGAATTTTATTGGCGTATCACATGGTTGCAGCGGGGCTGGGCGACCGTATCGGCAGATGTGCTAGTATTCTTTTGCATCCCTTGGAAACCCGGCGGGGTGATGCGGGTTTGTGCAATACAACGGGCTTTCTAGGGGAATACACTATGACACCAGCTGAAACAGCCATGCTTATGAACGTGCTTGTCGGCGCGGGCATCGTTTTCGTGATCGCGTTGCTCGGCAATACGCTGTCGTTTTCCAATCGCTTTGTGAACGCGCTGGTGACGGCGATCATCTTTGCGTTGTTCTACGGCGCGCTGGCCTACGGCATCGACAAGACGATGCTGCCGGCAGAATTGCAGACCGCGTCGCAGGAGACGTGGATCCAGATGATCGCAATGGGTGCGGTTCTCGTCTTCGTGCTCGACCTCGTCGCCAACATGATTTCGTTCGGTAACCGGTTTTTATCGGCGCTGGTGACGGCAGCACTCTTCGCGGTTCTGTTTGGTGTGGCGGTCTATTCTACGGGTGGCGTGCCGACGAGCATCCCGACGACGGTGCCGGCACCTGCCGCCGCGCCCGTGACGCCGTAAACACTGGATCGGGTTTGGCGCCAGGGCGAATGCTCTGGCGCTATCCGCATCTTTGAGGTTGACTGACGGAGCACCGGCGAGGGGCTCCGTCATGTTTTTTGATCATATGAATGCGCGTGGGTTGGCGGTTGCGATCTGCACTGTCGCCGTTGGCATTTTGCAGGTTGGTCCGGCGATAGCTGGCGACTGTACCGAGTTGCCTGGTTTCGCAATTCTCGCGACGCCGTCGTCGCCGTCAAAGAGCGCTCCGTTGCGTATTGTCGTCGTTTCGGAGACGGCGGTCGATGGCGTGTTGACGTTACGCGGACCGGACGGGTCTGTGTCTGCAACGGCGCCGGAACGGCGGGGCGGACCGCCCTTTTTCTGGTTGGCCGAGGTGGCGGAGCCCACTGCTGGGGCATGGCAGGCGACACTCTCTCTGACACGTGAACAGGCTGGCTGTAAGGCGCTGACGCAGGCCATCACGGTGCGCACGTCGCCGGCGGGCGGGCCGGGGGCGTCGGCGAAGAGCGTGTGGCCAATTCGGGCGGCGTGGAACCGCGAGACAGAAAATCTCTACTCGGCGTGGATCGAAGCGCTGTTTGATGCGCCGCTCGATGCATCGCCCTCCTGGAAAGCCTTGCATGAGGTTCTGCGCGATCCCAAGCGCAATCTGCTGTTCAATCATCTGGGACTGCGGGAGGACGAGAAGGGGCTCGTCATCAAGCCGGATTGTGCGGACCTGCCGTATTTTTTGCGGGCCTACTTTTCGTTCAAGATGGGATTGCCGTTCGGGTATTCGAAGTGCACGCGCGGGGGGAAGGGCAAGCCACCGGCGTGCGTCAGTTGGTGGAATATCGAGAAGCTGGAGCCGCCACCAGAAGACCTGGCAGCGGCGAAGCCCGGATCGCAGCCGACCTTTCTTGATGCTCTGTTCGGCGGGCCGCAGGCGCCTGACACGCCGAAGGTGAAGGCACCGGGGCCGGTGGTGTCGTTTGGGCAATTCATCTCGGAGACGGTGGCGAATACGGTTCACTCTGGGTCGGGGCGGCCGCCAGCGACGTCGGACAATTCGGATTACTATTCCGTGCCGTTGACGGAAGCCGCTTTGCGACCGGGGACGGTTTATCACGACCCATACGGGCATATTCTTGTGATTGTGCGGCGTGTGCCGCAGACGGCCGAAACGGCGGGTGTGATTTTGGCCGTCGATGGGCAGCCGGATGGGACGGTGGCGCGCAAACGATTCTGGCGCGGCAATTTCCTGTTCGCGCAGGACGCGGCGATGGGCAGTCCCGGGTTCAAGCGCTTCCGGCCGGTCGTGAAGGGTAAGGGCGGGCTCAGGCGGCTGACGAATGCGGAGATCGGAAAAAATTCTGACTACGGTGATTTCTCGCTCGAGCAATCGGATCTGGGCGTAGAAGCGTTTTATGACCGGATGGATGACGTGATGTCGCCGCAGCCGCTCGATCCGGAGCGGGCGATGATGGAGGCGGTGACGGCGCTTGACGAGCAAGTGCGGGCGCGGGTCACATCGGTGGAGAATGGGCGCCAGTATCAGGTAAAGGGTGGCGGCGTGGTCGCGATCCCTGACGGCCCGGCAATTTTTGAGACGACGGGGGCGTGGGAAGATTTTGCGACGCCGTCGCGGGATCTGCGCTTGTTGATCGCGATCGATGTGGTGGGCGGGTTTCCGGAGCGTGTGGCGCGGCGGCCGGAGCGATATGCGATGCCGGCGGGACAGTCGGCGGGTGATGTGAAGTCGGCACTCGATGCCAAGCTTGCGGCGGAGTTGGCGGGGCGGACGTTCACGTACATGCGCAGCGATGGATCTGAGTGGACGCTGAAGCTCGCCGATGTGGTTCAGCGCACGAAGGACCTAGAAGTCGCATACAACATCAATGATTGTGTGGAGGTGCGGTGGGGTGCTGCGGAGGGGAGCGATGAAGCCAAGACGTGTCAGAAGCGGGCACCCGACGCGCAGCGTAAAAAGATGGCCGAGGTGTTTCGCGCGTGGTTCAGCGAGCGGCGCCGGCCACCGCGGGGTTGAGACGTGATTTTCCTGGAAATCTTGCGCCAATGGATGTGCGCGGCCGTATAACAGGCGGAACGGTCAAGAGGACTAGGACGGCTCCATGACGACGCTCGAACCCCGATCCGATGCACCGCATCGTGTGCTCCCTGGCTACTACAACAATCTGCAAGGATCGTTCGACCATGCGTGGGCGATGATGGTGCGCGGGGCGGTTGACCGGCGGGCGGCTTTTCACACGCCAGCGGTGGCGACAGTCGACGCGGCGGGGGAGCCGTCGCAGCGGGTGATGGTTCTGCGGGCCGCTGATCCTGTCGCGCGAACACTGCGGCTGCATACGGATGTGCGGTCGCAAAAATTCGTGCACATCGGGCGGCAGCCGCGGGTGTCGGTGTTGTTTTATGATGCGCATGCCAAGCTGCAGATCAGGATTGGGGCGCGGGCCCGGTTGCACACAGGCGATGACATTGCGCGGGCCGCGTGGGCGGCGTCGCGGCCGCAGGGGCGGTTGTGCTATGAGCAGGCGTTGGCGCCGGGCGAGGCGGTGGACGCGCCATTGCCGGTGCTGCCGGCCGATCAGCGCTTTGCCGTTGCAGATGATGGGGAGCGGAATTTTGCCGTGCTGATGGCGACCGTGGATCGGGTCGAGTGGCTCTATCTTGCGATCGAGGGGCATCGGCGGGCGCTGTGGACTTGGGGCGATGCGGCAGGCTGGCAAGGGACGTGGCTGGCCCCGTGAGAGCGGTTGCAGGTCTGCAGCGTGATGTGCATCACAGACCGGGCGGGATTGCGTCACTAGGTGAAACTGAGGGTGGCGCTGTGCGTACGCTCTGGCTGAAGCACACGACATAAGGATGCCGTTGAATGCCCCGGTTTTTGCGCGCGATCGCCATTCTCGCCGCCGCTCTCTGGATGACCGCGCCAGCCGCCGCCCAGGACATGCTCGACATGGTCGATCTCAAGTCGGAGGCGTTTACCAAGGCGGAGATGAGCCGGGCCGATATCGAGGCGGGGCTGGCGAAACTGAAAACGGGTGAAAAGCTCGATCTGACCGCCAAGGCGCTCAATGGGCTCGATCTTTCGGGGATGGATTTACGGCGGACAGTGCTGCAGTCGGCTCGGTTGATGATGGTGAACCTCAAAGGTGCGAACCTTGAGGGCGTCAATCTGGACAGCGCGTGGTCGCTGAATTCCGATCTCACGGGGGTCAACCTCAAGGGTGCCAGCATGTTTGGCACGCAGCTCGTGGGGTCGAAGCTCGATGGGGCTGACCTTACAGGCGCGCGGGTGGCTGGCGATTTTTCCAAAGCCAGCATGACGAATGTGAAACTCGACGGGGCCGATCTTTCGGCGGATGAAAAGAACCAGTCGATGGGTCTGATGCGGGGCACGTTCCGGTCGACCAACCTTGAAGGGGCGTCGTTCAAGGGTGCCAACCTGAAGCGGGCATTGCTGGAATTTGCCTCGCTCAAGGATGCCGATTTGACTGGCGTCCAGTTGATGGAGAGTGAGATTGCGGGTGCTGATCTGACGGGTGCCAACGTCTCGGGCGCAGATTTCTCCGGCGCTGATGTCAATTCGGCAAAGATCGGGGCGATGAAGAACGCAGACGGCGCCAAGAACCTCGATCAAGCGAAGAACCTCGATAAGGCATATCGGTAGGGGGCGGTTGGACTCGTTGGGCTCAGAGCGGGACGGAGATGATGGCGCGGAGACCGCCCATGGAGCTTTCGCCGAGAGTGACGGTGCCGCCGTGGCTCTTGGCGATGTCGCGGGCAATAGCGAGGCCGAGGCCTGAGTTGGCGGTATCCTGGTTGCGCGACTTGTCGATGCGGTAGAACGGCCGGAAGACGTTTTCGCGTTCGGATTCGGGAATGCCAGGGCCGTTGTCGTCGATTTCCACGCGCAGCCATTGGCCCTCGGTGGCCGCTCGAATGATGATCTTGTCGCCGTAGCGGACGGCGTTGGAGACGAGATTGGTGATCGCCCGCTTGAAGGCGTTGCGCTTCAGGGGCAGGACGAGGTCCTCGCGGCTGCGGCGCATCTTCAATTCGACGAGAGTGCCGTAAGTTTGGGCCTCTTCATGGATTTCCTCCAATAGGACGCGCAGGTTTGCCGGCCGAGCCTCCTCGCCGCCATCGCCGCGAGCGAAGGCCAGATAATCCTCCAGCATGTGCTGCATTTCGTTGACGTCGGAGCGCAGGGAGCGCGTGTCAGCTGTGTCGGGGAGAAACGCCAGTTCGAGTTTGAAGCGGGTCAGGATGGTGCGCAGGTCGTGGCTGACGCCGGCGAGCATCGTGGTGCGCTGATCGACGTGCTGGGTGATGCGGTCGCGCATTTCGATGAAGGATTGCGAGGCTTGGCGGACTTCGCGGGCGCCGCGCGGGCGGAAATCGTCCGGGAAGGGGCGTCCTTTGCCGAAGGCGTCGGCGGCGTCGGCGAGCTTGAGGATTGGGCGGATCTGGTTGCGCATGAAGAGGATGGCGACGGTGAGAAGAATGATCGACGTGCCGATCATCCAGAGCAGGAAGATGTGTGAATTGGATGCGTAGGTTTGAGATCGTGTGGCGATGAAGCGAAGGATGGCGTCGTCGTGTTTGACGCGAATTTCGACGAAGCGCGCGTCGCCCAGGGTGTCGATCCAAAACGGGCGCTGAACGTTGCGGGAGATTTCCTTTGAGAGGGCACGGTCGAGAAGATCGAAGAAGGGTTTGGGGCCGGGTGCGGGCAGATCGCTGGCGGGGAGGATCTGCATCGTGAGATTGAGCTTGTCGCGGGCGAGTTCGATGAGGCGGGTGTTGGCCGTGGTGTCCTTGTTGGTATCGTAGAGTTCGATCAGGACGGCGATATTGCGGGCGGTGGCCTCCGATAAACGGCGCGTCACCGATTGCCAGTGGCGCTCCATGAAGACGAAGGCGATGACGCCTTCGAGAACGACGATGGGCGTTATGATGATGAGGAGGGCGCGGGCGAAGAGGCCCTTCGGCAGTGCTTCCGCGAACCACGCGGTTGCGGCGTGGTGCCAACTAAGAAATATCTCGCGCGCCCGTGTGAGGCGGGCCTTGACCTTATTGGATTGCGCGTCGAAGCGGGCGACCATCTGCAGGTTCGGTCCTTAGTCGGTGTAGAGGATGTAGCCCTTGCCGCGCACGGTTTGGAGATAGATCGGGTTGGAGGGATCGCTTTCGATCTTCCGGCGGAGGCGGTTGATCTGGACGTCGATGGCGCGTTCGCTTCCGGTGCTGTCGTCGTTGGAGAGCTCGTGGCGCGGAATGGGCGTGCCGCGACGCTGGGCGAACTGGCGCAAAAGATCACGCTCGCGCTCGGTGAGCTTGATGGCCTCGTCGTCGCGTTTCAGTTCGCCGCGCGAGATGACGAATGTGAACGGGCCCATACGGATTTCGTCGGCGGCGGCAGCGGGGCCGGGCAGGCCACGGCGCAGAATGTTGCGCAGTCGAAGGAGCAGTTCGCGCGGTTCGAACGGTTTGGTGACGTAGTCATCGACGCCGATCTCGAGACCTTCAATGCGGTGTTCGGTTTCGGCGCGGGCGGTCAGGAGGCAAACCGGGACGCGCGAGGTGGATTTCAGGTGCTGGGCGAGCGACAGGCCGCTTTCTCCTGGCATCATGACGTCGAGAAGGATGAGATCAAAGGTAAGGCCGCGCATGGACGCGCGGGCGGTTGCGGCGTCGGAGGCCGTGGTGACGCGAAACCCGTTCTCGAACAGGTAACGGGCCAGCAGGTCGCGGATCTTCTGGTCGTCGTCGACGACGAGAATGTGGGGCGCATCGTCGGGCAGCGGATCGGTCCGCCGGGCGAGATTGTTGCTCATCACTGACTGCCTTCTGACGACGTGTGCCGGTTATGGTTCAGATGCTGCGGCACTCTTCTAGGGTTCCGTTGTGGCCGGGCTGTTCTCTGAGCCGGGGTTGAACCAACGGACGAGACTTGCCACCTGATCGCGTTCCTGCGGCTCGATCATGGCGAGAAGGAAGCGGCGTGTCACCTCATCGGCTTGGTGGCCCGCCTCGCGCAGGGCGCCCGCAATGCGGCGGACTTGAAGTTCGGTGAGCTTATCGGTGAGGCGGACGCCCTTCGGCGTCAAGTAAAGACGGCGTTCGCGGAGGTCTTCCGGGCCGGGGCGCTGGGTGATGAAGCCTTTTTCGCGCAGCTCCTTCAAGACGCGGGCAAGGCTTTGTTTGGTGATTTTCAAGACATCGAGGAGTTCGGCGACTTTGAGACCCGGGTTGCGGTGGACGAAGTGCAGTACGCGATGGTGGGCGCGGCCGAAGCCGTAGCGTTCCAGGATGGCGTCAGGATCGCTCGTAAAATTGCGGTAGGCGAAATAAAACAGCTCCATGAAGCTGACGAGGGCGGGTGCCACGGCTTCAGCGGCGGCCTCCGGCTCCGGATCGGAGCCCGCAGAGGCCAACGCTACGCGCTGTCCGGAATTCTCCGCATTTATGTCAGCCATGTTGACATATTTGCAGGCGATCGATAGACGTGGCAAGTCATTTCGCGACGATGTTCGAGGGTGTTTCGTTGCGCGGCGCGCCCGATGCGAGGGCCGCGCGTGGGGACCCTCACGCGGTCTAGACCGGGCCGTTCCGCCGCCGCTTAGTCCGCTGAGAGGCCGCATTCCTTCGTGCGTCGTCGCGCGCGGCGTCCGTCCCCCGGTGGTTGGACGCCGACCCTGCAACAAGGAATGGATTTTATGGCCGATCTTGTCCCGTATCACGATCGCGATGGCTTCATCTGGTTCGATGGCAAGATGGTGCCGTGGCGCGAGGCGCAGGTTCATATCCTGACGCATGCGCTGCACTATGCGAGCGCCGTGTTCGAGGGCGAGCGGTCATACGGCGGGGAGATCTTCAAGCTGCGCGAACATACGCTGCGGCTGATCGAAAGTGGGCGGATGCTCGACTTCGAGATTCCCTTTTCGCCCGATGAGATCGACCAAGCCTGCCGCGAGACGCTGACGGCAAACGGCCTGACGGATGGTTATATCCGGCCTATCGCGTGGCGCGGCAGCGAGCAGATGGGCGTCTCGGCGCAGCACAGCAAAATTCACCTCGCGGTTGCTGCTTGGAACTGGGGCTCGTACTTTGATATGGCCGAGCGCCTGCGCGGCATTCGCGTGGGACTTGCGACCTATCGCCGGCCCGATCCAGCGACGATCCCGTCAAAGGCAAAGGCGACGGGCCTTTACATGATCTGCACGATCGAAAAACACCGGGCGGAGCGGGCGGGCTATGCCGACGCGATGATGCTCGATTATCGCGGTCACGTGGCAGAATGCACGGGCGCCAACATGTTCTTTATCAAGGACGGCGAGATCCATACGCCAACGCCGGATTGCTTCCTCAACGGAATCACGCGGCAGACGGTGATCGATCTTGCCAAACGCCGGGGCATCAAGGTGGTCGAACGGACGATCCTGCCGGAGGAACTGGGTACGTTCTCGGAAGTCTTCATTACGGGGACGGCAGCTGAGATCACGCCGGTTCGGGAGATCGGTCCGAATTCGTACACGCCCGGCAAAATGTGCGAGACGCTGCTCAACGATTACATGGCAGAGGTGCAGCCGAAGTCGCGCGCTGCGGCGGAGTAGGCGCTGCTGGTCTGAGACCGGTCAATGCGTGCGAGCGGTGAGAATCGCAAAGAAGGTGCCGAGGAAGCCGGCAATGGCGAGACCGGCGATCGTCAATACAGTGGGATCAGTCGCGTAGCCGGCTAGGGCAGCCAGCCCCACGAAAGTTGAAATCCAGAAAATAGCGGGGACAAGGGCCGTCAAGATCAGGCCGATGAGAAAATCGGACCTGCCAGCGAGAGAGGGAGCATTGGAAAGGTCGGCGTTGGCTGGACGAACAGTGCTTGCCTGCATTCCACAATCTCCGTTTGGGGCCAACGACATTGCCCACGGTTTGCAGTCAGTGTCGGTCAAACTCGTCAACGAATGGCAAACGGCCTTAGTTCAAATTTGTAAACTTATTCGCCGGGGCGGAGCTAGCGCTTTATCCTGAGTACTCACGGTCTCGTTGGGGATTTGTTTTCGCTATTTTCATTGTGCGGCGCAGCGAGGATTGGGTGAAAGACGGACAAACGGCGGGAACGGCCGCATATGACGTGGCTATTGTCGGTGGTGGGCACAATGGGCTCACGGCCGCTGCGTATCTCGCACGTGCGGGATTGACGACGGTTGTTCTCGAGAAGAATTCCGTCGCGGGGGGGGCAGCCCTCACGGAGGAGTTCCATCCGGGGTTTCGCAACTCAGTGGCGTCCTACACAGTCAGCCTTCTCGATCCGGGCGTGATCCGCGATCTTGATCTGCACGCTCACGGCCTGCGAATTCTCGAGCGGCCAGCCGCTAACTTCATGCCAATCGACGGTGAGCGCGCTTTCTTCTGGCCGTATGGACTGGCGGCGAAGCAGGCGGAAATTGCAAAGTTTTCAGAGCGCGATGCGCAGCGATATCCCGAATATGACGCGGCGCTGGAGCGGGCGGCGTCGGTTTTGCGGGATCTGACGGGCACGACGCCGCCGAATGCAGGCGGTGGGTGGCTTGAGCTTTTGAAGGGCGCCGGGATCGGGCGGCGCGTGTTGGGGCTATCGCTCGAAGATCAGAGGCTGCTCACCGATCTTTTCACGAAAAGTGCTGCGGACTTTCTCGATCCCTGGTTTGAAAACGAGCATGTGAAGGCGCTGTTTGCATTCGATGGGATCGTTGGATCGTATGCGGCGCCCTCGACGCCAGGCACGGCTTACGTTCTGCTGCACCACTGCTTTGGCGAAGTGAACGGCAAGATGGGTGTGTGGGGGCATGCGGTCGGTGGGATGGGTGCGATCACTCAGGCGATGGCACGGGCGGCGAACGCGGCGGGTGCTGTGATCCGGCTTGATGCATCGGTCGCAAGGGTGGTTGTGGAAAACGGCCGGGTGGTGGGTGTGGAACTGAAGAGCGGGGAAGTCGTTCGTGCGCGGGCGGTGGCCGCTAACGTCGGGCCGAAGCTCTTGTTTCGCGATCTCGTTCAGCCGTGCGATGTGGACCCGGTTTTGCGGCAGCGGTTCACCAACATCAAGACGGGGTCGGCGACGTTTCGCATGAACGTGGCGCTCAGCGAGTTGCCAAATTTCAGCGCGTGTCCGGGAACGGAGGCAGGCCCGCATCACGGCGCCGGTATCGTGATCGCGCCGACGATGGCGTATATGGAACGGGCATTTCTGGATGCCAAGCGCGAGGGATGGGCGCGCGAGCCGGTTGTCGAGATGCTCATTCCATCGGTGCTCGACGATACGCTGGCGCCGAAGGGCCGGCATGTGGCGTCGCTGTTCGTGCAGTATGTGGCGCCGAGATTACCTGGCGAGCGCTCATGGGAGAACCCGCGTGAAAGGCAAGAGTTCGCTGATGTTGTGATCGAAACGGTGACGGCGCACGCGCCGAATTTCCGCCGGTCCATACTCGGGATGCAGGTGCTGTCGCCGCTGGATCTGGAAATGCGGTTCGGGTTGGTGGATGGCGATATTTTCCACGGGCAGTTGTCGCTCGATCAGCTGTTCTCCACGCGGCCAGTTCTGGGGCATGCGGACTACCGGATGCCGGTGCCAGGGCTTTACCTGTGCGGGTCGGGTGCACATCCGGGCGGGGGCGTGACGGGTCTGCCGGGGCGGAATGCGGCGCGTGAGATGGTGCGCGACCTCAAGGGGTGGTTTTCATGACGATGCTGGGGCCGGTTATTCCCATCCTGCGGATTTTCGATGAGGTGAAAGCGCTGGAGTTCTATTGTCAGTTTCTTGGCTTCAGCGTCGATTGGGAACACCGGTTTGGGCCCGATTTTCCGCTCTACATACAAGTGTCGCGCGCGGGCGCGTTACTGCACTTGTCCGAGCATCACGGCGATGCCACGCCGGGATCGGCTGTCCGCATCGGCGTTGACGATATCGATGGGATTGCTTCCGAAATTTCGAAAAAAGACTATAAGTTCGCCCGCCCGGCCATTCAGGAGCAGCCCTGGGGGTTGCGGGAATTGATTGTCGGGGATCCATTCGGCAATCGTATCGTATTCTTCGAAGCTGCCGCCGGTTAATTTCGCCCTGTCGCCCCCGCCGATCTCGAGAAGAGGACCAACTCCGCCGATGGATGCATCCAGCTACCGCGCTCTCATGCGTCATCAGGCGGGAGCTGTGACCATCATTGCGGCCGGCCGGCCGGGTGCTCGCGGAGGACTGACGGCGACCGCGTTTTCATCGCTCTCTGATAGTCCGCCGACCGTGCTCGTGTGTGTGCAGCGGCGCTCTGGCACGCATGGTGTCATCGTGGCGTCGAAGGCATTTAGCGTGAATATTCTGGCGCACGAGCAGCAGACCTTGGCGGAACGGTTTTCGGGCAAGGGCGGCCTATCGGGCGAACAGCGCTTTGAGGAGGGGGCCGTTTGGGAAACGATGCAGACGGGCGCGCCGGTTCTGGCGGGAGCGCTTGCCAGTCTCGATTGCGAGCTGCTCGACGAGCATCAGTTTGCGACGCACTCAATCTTTGTTGGCCGCGTCGTTGATGGGCGGTTTCGGACGGAAGGTGCGCCGCTCCTCTATTTCCGGAATGATTATTGGGATATCGGTGCGCGTTGAGACGCGGCCTAGTGAGAGACCCCTTCCGTGCGCATCACCGCTACCCTGTCTTTGGATGAACGCGATATCGAGGAACGCTTCGTGCGCTCTTCGGGTCCGGGCGGGCAGAATGTGAATAAGGTCTCGACGGCGGTGGAGCTGCGCTACAACGTGCGCCATGGAACGCTGCCGGTTGCGGTTCGGGACCGGCTGGTTGTGATCGCTGGACGGCGGATGACGGACGAAGGTGTGCTGGTGATCCGTGCGGAGAGGTTCCGGACGCAAGAGCGTAATCGCGGTGATGCGCGGGAGCGGTTGGCGGAGTTGGTGCTGAAGGCCACGCATGTGCCGAAGAAGCGGATCGCGACGAAACCGTCGAAGGCGTCACGGACGCGGCGGCTGGACGGCAAGGTAAAGCGGGGGAATGTGAAGCGGATGCGCGGGTCGAAGCCGGATTTCGATTGAGGATCAGCCGATGCCGCGTTTTGCCGCCAACTTGAGTTTGATGTTTACAGAGGTGCCGTTTCTCGACCGGTTCGAGGCAGCGGCGGCGGCGGGCTTTAGGGGCGTCGAGTTTTTGTTTCCCTATGCGTTCGAGATCGATGACATTCGGGCACGGCTCGATGCGCATGGCTTGCAGGTCGTGTTGTTTAATTTGCCGCCGGGTCACTGGGACGAAGGTGAACGCGGGATTACAGCGCTTGCGGGCCGCGAAGACGAATTTGCTGCAGGGATCGATCTGGCGCTCAGGTATGCCGATGCGCTTGGATGTCCGCGCGTGCATGCGATGGCGGGATTGGAGCCGCATGGCACCGACCGCGATGTGTATGTGAAGAACCTGACGCTGGCGTCGGACTGGGCGCGGGGCGAGGGTGTCGATGTTCTGATCGAGCCGATCAACACGTTCGACATGCCGGGGTATTTTCTAACGGCGACGGAGCAGGCGCGCGATGTCATCGCTGCGGTTGGTGCGACGAACTTGGGGCTGCAGTTCGATCTCTATCACCGGGAGCGGATGCAGGGTGGCGTGATGGCAGCGATTGCGGAGTTCGCGCCGTTGGCGCGGCATTACCAGTGCGCCAATCCGCCGGACCGGAGCGAACCGGCTTGTGATGTGCTGGACTATGCCGCCGTGTTTCGCGCCATTGATGCGACGGGGTTTGATGGTTGGATCGGGTGCGAGTACCGGCCGAAGGTTGGAACGGTGGCGGGTCTGGGCTGGCCGGGGCACTGTGGCGTGGCGCTTGGTTGAGGCGCGGGCACGGAGCTTGCTCTCACGTCCGGTGAGGCGGTCTATTTCAGCGCCTTAACCATTCTCGGCGCGCTTCTGGCGGCGTTGCGTGCCGCAAACTCACCTTTGGCTTTCAGAGCATGGCTCAATCTGCGACGCGCATGACCGGTTATCTGACAGCTCCCGCCGGAGCATTTTTCGGCGGGCTGATTGCGTTGGACATCGTTTTGTTGTTCGCGGTGTCGGGCTATGTGTTGATCGATTTCGGCTGGAACTACGGGGGCGCGGGCGGCAGTCCGCTGGAAAAGATCCATCCGGCGACGATGTTGGCAGCGTTTATTCTGCTGCTCACGGCGATGACGCAGGCCAATCCGCTGGTGCCGCTGGCGAAGGGTTTCGCGGAGAGGCCGCGGGTTATTTTCTATTTGACGACCGTCTTTTTGATGATGGCTCAGGCGGTGTTCGTCGTCGGGCTGCCGTTCACGGTTTTCATCGATACGTTCATTGGGCCGGTTCTGGTGTTTCTGCTTCTGACGGAGGTGGACGAGGATCGACGGCGGCGGTTGGCGTGGCTCATCCATGGGCTGTTTGTGGTCAATTCGCTTTTGGGGATCGCGGAGGTTGGGCTCGGGTTCCGGTTGACGCCTCTGCACATCGAGGGCGAGACTCTGGAAGAGGAATGGCGGGCGTCGGCGTTGATCGGGCATCCGCTGTCGAACGCGATGTTGACCGGTAGTTACATGGTGCTCTTGCTTTCGGGCGGGGCGCGGGATCTGCCGCAATTCTTGAAGCCGCTTCTCTTTCTGATTGCAGCGGCGGGGATGGTGGTGTTCGGCGGGCGGGCGGCGACAGGACTTGTGGTGCTGTTCGTCGCGTGGCACGTGCTGCGGCGGCTGGTGGATGTGTTGCGCGGACGGCCATTTGACGCGGCGTTGGTGTTGATCGGCTTGATTGGATTGCCGTTGCTGGCGGGCGGCGTTCTAGTGCTGGCGGATGCGGGTTTCTTCGACAAATTCCTGTCGCGGCTCGTCGATGACCAGGGCAGTGCCTCGACGCGGGTGGAGATGTTTGAGATCTTCAAGCATCTGTCGTGGGCGGAAATCTTGCTCGGGCCAAACGCCGATTTTGTGCACAACATTATGCGGCACTACGGGCTCGACTATGGGATTGAGAGTTTTTGGGTGGCGATTGTCCTCTCTTATGGCGTGATCGCTGGGATCGTCTTTTTTGCAGGGCTATTTTTCTTCTGCGCCGAAGTCGTGCGGGAGCGGCCGGCGGCCCTGGCTGTGATGATCTATTTCTTTGCGGTGGCGTCGGCCTCTCTGAGCCTATCGGCCAAGACACATGGTTTTTCCATGTTCATCGTCATGATCCTTGTGCTGTTGCCGAGGAGCCGCGCTCAGCCCGTGTTGGAGGCCCCTTCTGGGCCTGATGAGGGGCAACGGGCTGGGCGTGGGCGCCTACAGGTGGCATAGTCTGTTGAACGGGGCTGGCTGGCGGGGCCGGATGGTCCTGCGCAACTGGGGGATTTGCGTGATGGTTCGACGTCTCTCATGCGATCGGCGGATGTTTGTGCGCGGGGCCATGGCTGCGGTGGCAGCACCTTTCGTTTTGCGCGGACGGGGTGGGGTGGCGCTGGCGCAGGAGGCGTTGCCGGGGTCGGGGCCGGTGTCGCCGATCTGGGGCGAGCTTGGGCGGTTGACGATTGCGGCGCAGAAGCAGGGGCTCGGCGTACCGCGGATGTCGCTTGGGCCGGAGAGTTTGTCGGACGATTTTTCGTCGACGATGCCGGCGATCGTGGACTTCATGGATAGTCTCGATGGGGCGATTGCGACTGCGGGGCCTGAGAAGGCTGACGCAGCGGAAGATTTGAAGGGTGAGGCCAGCGCGTTGCTCGGCAAGGTGCTGGCGGCGGAGAAGTTGCCGCGCGAGGCGCCGGAGGAACCGGGGCCGCCGGGCGCTGCGCCAACGGTGAAAGCGCCAAAGTTCGAAGATGTGGCTGAGCGGTATCGCGAGCTCTTCCGGACGTGCGTGATCCGTTCGGACAAGACGGCGGACGTGAAGTGGTACACCGACAAGGTGACGGACCCCTCGCGCCGCGAACGGTATCAGCGGATCGAGGATGAGATCTGCGTGCCGTGGTACTTCGTGGCGATCATCCACGGGATGGAATGTGGGTTTGACTTCAACAAGCATCTGCACAATGGCGATCCGCTGCGTTCGCGCACGGTGCAGGTGCCGAAGGGGCGGCCGGTGACGTGGAGCCCTCCGACGGATTGGCATTCGAGTGCGGTGGATGCGCTGCGCTACGACAAGTTCGCGGATCTGACGGACTGGGATCTGGCGCGGATGCTGTACCGCTGGGAAGCCTACAATGGGTGGCGGTCGCGGCTGCTCTACAACATCAACACGCCGTACCTCTGGAGCTATTCCAACCATTACACGAAGGGCAAGTTCGTGGCCGATAACGTGTGGGATGGCAACGCCGTGTCGAAGCAGTGCGGCGCGGCGGTGATGCTGAAGATGATTGTCGAGACGGGCGTGATCGGGCAACCGGCGTAGCGTATCCGGTTGCCCCTTGTGCGCTATGAACTGCTGTGCACGAGGCCGACGGCCTGCTGGGCTGAGAGCACTTGATCGCAATCGCTTTCCGTGAAGCCCGACCCCTTCTTTTGCGTCAGATCGAGGCAGGATTGCAGGAAGCCCTCGGCGGCCTCGATGAGGGTGGCCGTCTGGTTGAGATTGGCTGTCATGGTGCGGTACGCGAGGTGGCTGAGTTTCTGGCGGCCGAGGCCTTTGACGGGCGTGCCGCGATGCTCGCCGCCTTCTGCGATGAGATAGGCGAACTTGTTCAGGATGCCGCTATTGAAGTGGACGCAGCCGTTGTCGTTGAGCCACGTGGTGGCGCAGATCTCGTCGTCGGCTGTGAGCACGTCGCCGTAGTGATCGGGTTGGCCGCGATTGGAACTGGAGAAGGCCTGCGTCTTGTCGAAGAGCGAGGTTCCATCGGCGAGGGTCAAGTTGGGATTGGCGAGCGACCGTAGCGGACGTTCCATCGAATAGCCGGGTGCTGCTTCGCCGAGGAGCCAATTGCCGCTGCCCGATTTTGCATAGAATTCGATGAGCGCACCGAAGATGTCAGCGAGGCTTTCGTTCACGGCGCCGGGTTCATCGGAGTAGATGAGATTGGATTCGTGCTGGATGATGCCGTGGACCATTTCGTGGGCGACGATGTCGACGGCACCAGCGTATCCCGGCCCGAAGACCATCACGTTGGGTTTGGGGCAGTAGTAGGATTTCGACGGGCACCAGTAGGCGTTGCGCACGGTGCCGTAGCGCACGTAGCTCTCGAGCGGCGCTCCACCGTTGGGGCCGTCTTGGTCGTTGTCGTCGAAACTGTTGCGGCCGAAGACGAGGAAGAAGAAATCGCGGACGGCGCCCGTGTAGCGGAAGGCTTGTTCGGCATCATCGGGGACCGATCCTGCGGCCTTGCCGGCCTCGTCGACGACAGCGGCGGTTTCGGCGGGATTGGAATAGTCGTAGATACGGCGGATCAGGCCGGTCGGCTTATCGCGATAGAAGTGGAAGACTTCGCCGGTCTTGGCATCGACGAACAGTTTGAATGTGTCGATTGTCACCATCCAGGCGAGCCGCGTGCCGCCCTTCACGTTGGCGCGCAAGATGACGGGATCGAAGACGACAACTTCGGCGGTTGCAGCCGTTGTGTCCGGGTTGGGGCCCATGGGCAAAGGCGGCGCGGCACCGGTGCCGGAGCCTTTGAGCAGTTCGCCGAGGCGCTTGCGGGCTGCGGTGGTGGCAGCGCTCTCGGAAACATCGGGCACCGTCTTGTCGACCTGGGCGGCCGATGTCGATCCCTGATACTTGGTCACGCCGAGCGAGTTTTCGACGGTGATACGGGCGGAGGAGCCGAAGACCTTCACGCCGTTGACGCGCTGTTCGACGTTGGCGATGTAGCGGCCGGGGAAATCGGGGTCTTTGCGGCGGCCGGTGTATTTCAGTTCGGCTTTCTTACCTTTGGCTGGCAAGGCTGCCGTGATGCCGCTGGTATCGAGGAACGTCTCGACAATGCGGCGCGTGTCGGCTTCGGTTTGATCGGCGGAGCGTGCGCCGGCTGCCAGCGAAGTCGCGTCGGGTTTGAATCCGGAAATGCTACTCGGAAGACCGGTGGCGGGATTGATGACGACCTTCAGTTCAGGGTTATCTTTTTTCAGATCCTCGACGCCTTTGGTGACTTCGATCCGGACCTCTTCGGCGGGTGCTGTGCCAGCGACCGTTCCACCTTCTGCGACTGGACCGCTGGAGACGGCCGGGGTAACGGCGGTTTCCGGTGTGGCCGCCGGCGTGGCGGGTGATTGGGGCTGAGGCAGGTTGAGCGCGGCGATGACGGCGCCGTCCTTGCGGCGGCATTGCGCGGGCGGGGCAGCGTCGGCATCACTCGTGGCGGCGATGAGGTTGTGAGCGATGCGGGCGCTAAGACCGGTTTCGGTGAAGACCGCTTTCAGCGCGTCAGCAGCACCCGACCACGCGGTCTCGATTGGCGCGAGGTCGGATTTGACGAAGGGCACGCGGCTTGCTTTCGCTTCGCGGACGCTCGCTTGGCCGTCGCCGTTCAGGTCGATGCTGGGGAAGTGGCATTCGTTGTCGTCGACGACGCCGTCGCCGTTCAGGTCTTCGGTGAAGGCAGCTTCCGTGGCGGCGGCGGATTCTATTGCTGCAAGGCTGCGGACGAAGAACTTTACATCTGCGGCGTCAACGGTGCCATTGCCGTCGAGGTCGGCTAGGCGGGCGCGGGCGGTGTCGGAAATGGCTGCTGCGGCGGCGATGGCGTCGATGCGCGGCGCGCGGGCTTCGCCAACGGCTGCGGTGACGCCGCTGTCTTTCAGCGCGGCGATCACATCGGCGGGGGATTTTTCGGGGGCCAATTCGAAGAGCAGCCCGGCGAGTGCCGTTACGTGGGGCGCGGCCTGGGATGTGCCGGAGCAAACGCCGAAGGGCGATGTGGAGGAGCCCAGTGTGCTCATGATGTCGACGCCGGGGGCGGCGACGTGACCGCCTGTGTTGGAGAAACCAGCGCGCTTGCCGTCGCGGCCGGTGGCCTCAACGACGATGATGTTGCGGACGGGTTCGCCGCTCGTCCAGGCGTAGGTGCCGGCCCAGGCGAAGGGTGAGGCCCAACGCGCTTCCAGGGGTTTCTCCAGACCTTCGCTGTCGTTGCCAGCCGCGACGACGAACAGCACTTCGTTTTCGACGAGGCGGGCCATCGTTCGAATGACGCTTGCTTGATCGGCGATGTGGAGTTTGAGGCCCTCGACATCATCGGGGTCGGCGTCGCCGAGGACGCCGCGCGCGACGAAGTTATAGGCAAGGCTGACGTTCAAGACGCGCAGGTTGCCGCCCTGCTTCAGGTTGTTGGTGAGGTAGACCATGGTGTTCGATAGGACATCGGAGAACAGCATGGCTTGGGCCTGCCAGCTCAGATCCGCGTCGAGGTTCTCGCGCTCGCCGATGAATTCGGCGGCGATGGCGACGGCTTCGAGGTCGGCGTCGGGGACGATGCCGTCAATGCCGGGGGCCGCGCCCTGCTTCGCACCGATGATGCCGGCAATATGGGTGCCGTGGTTGGTTTCGCAATCGGGGCGGACGAGGGGCGGGCGATAGGCGCCGCGGGCGAGGGTATATTTGACGTTGGCGTTCTCTGTAAAGCCGACATCGATAATGCCGATCTTGGGCTTTTTCGCTTCCGGGTTGGCCGTGCGGTGGCGCTGGATGAGCGACCACATGGCCGGCATACGGATAGCCTTGAGGCCCCAATTGCCGTCAGGTGTTTCGCCTGGCTGCCAGCGCCATGCGTAGGATTTGTCGCCGATCTTAATTTCCGCGCCGGACGGTTTCGGCAGCCCCTTCGTGCCGATCAGGCTGTCAACGAAGGCGGCGTCGACGACGGGTTCCTGGCGGAGTGATTTGACGAGCGGCGGTTCGAGGATGTTTTCGAGCTTCTGTTGCGGGGCGGCGCTTTCAAGGTTGCGCGTTGGCTCGGGTTTGTTCTGCTCGACGGTGATGACGCCGAGAGCGCCGATGACCTTGGTGATCTTGAGGTCGTACTTTTGCAGCAGGGATTGGATTTGTTGTTCTGTCGCATCCGGCTTCAACTGGATCATGAAGCTGTTCTTTTTGGCGACGGGCACTTCGGATTGTGCCGTTGCGGTGCCGCCCGTTGGGAGCACAGGTGAGGGGACGCCAGCTGTTGTGTCAGCGCCGACGCCGGTGAGAGGCGCGGCGTTGGCCGGTGACACCATCGGTGACAGTGACGACGACTTACCCCAGACCTTCTTCTTGATGCTCTCGTACCAGCCGTCGGAGCCGCCACCCTGGCGCTTGCGCTTCAGCGCATTGGCATCGGGCTTCACGTAATCGAAATCTTGCTTTTTCTGTGTGGGTGGCGGGTTTGCGCTTTCGGTGACCGAGCGCGTGACGGGTGCCGGTGCGGGTGGGGGTTTTGTTGCCGTGTCAGGGGCGTTCGCGGGATTGAACTTGTCCTCGAGAATGTTGTTGAGGCGGTCGTAGTCGGGCTTTTGCGCGCTGGCGGGCAAAGGCGCGGCGACGGCTGCGAGAAGGGCCGCGAGCAGACGGATTGTACGCATCGACATCTTATTACCTCGTGAGGCCACGGCGGCCATCAATTGCGCCAGCTTGACCACCAACCGGAGACGCCATCCTTCATCCATTGCCACCAGCCTTTTTCGGCATCGGGCGCAGGTTCGGGTATGGGGGCCGGTTGCGGCGCGGGTGTTGGAGCGGGTTGCGGTTCTGGGGCAGGCGTGGGTGCCGGTGCAGGTGACGGCGCTGGAACTGGCGGCGGTTCGGGCAGCGGAGTGGGTGCTGGTGCGGGCTCGGGCGCTGGTGCCGGTGGCGGCGCAGGTTCTGGTTGCGGAGCCGGGGTGGGTTCTGGCGCCGGAGCCGGAGCGGGTTCAGGTGCGGGCTCGGGGACCGGCGCCGGCTCTGGCACTGGGGTGGGCTCAGGTGCCGGTACTGGTGCGGGTTCAGGTGCAGGGATCGGTTCTGGGGCCGGTTGGGGTTCGGGCTGCGGTGGCGGCGTGGGCGGCGCCGCACCGACTTCATAGGCCGCGTCGATCGCGAGGGTGCCGTCGGCAGCGATGGCGGGATCCAGACCCTTGTCGCGGCGCAGGGCTGCGACCAGGGATGTAAAGACGGGCACGTAGGCGGTGATCGTTTTGGTGCCGGCCTTGATGGTTTGGCGGGCTTGAAAGTGGAGGTGTAGGCTCGTCGACGGCGAGCCGTTCATATACTTCGACACTTTACCGAGCACTTGGCCTTGCTTCACCGATTGGCCGGTTTTGACCTTGATGGAGCTTGGATGCATGTGGAGGTAATAGTAGTCGGTGCCGTCTTTGGCTTTGAGTTGGACGGTCGTGTTTTTGGTGACGTTTGTGATGGTGCCATCGACGACGGCGACGGCTTCCCACTGGTTGTCTTTGAAGGTTGCGGGGCGAATGTCCTGGCCTTGGTGGCCAGCGCCGGACGGACAGAGCGGCATCGCCCAGCCGCGCACTTCGCAGTAGTTGTCGCGCTGCTGCATGGGATCGAAGTTGCGGCGGTCGCTTTCACTGCCGCCAGCTGCGCCTTTGCCGCCCCAGCCGCCACCGCCGTAGCCCCAGATTTGGGAGTTCATGTGCGGGAAGCGGCCATCACCGAGTTTCAGCGGGAAGATGATGTTGGGCAGATAGACGAAGCGGTCGTTGGTGCGGCCGCGCCCTTTGTCTTTTTCGATGAGGGCGCCCGGCGGGTGATAGGCGAACTGCGGTTTGGGCGGTTCGGGGGCGGGGCCGGGAACGGGTTGGGGCGTGGGGTCGGGCGACGGGCCGGGTGCCGGGGCCGGGGTTGGTTCGGGCGTGAGTTGGCACTTTGCCGGTTGCACACGCTCGCCGGAGGAGGGCGAGGGATCGCAGGCGGGATCGGGGAAGCGCTGCGGCGAAGGGAGAGATGGATCGTGCGCGCCGAGACCTTGCAGAAGGGCATGGCTCATGAGGTCGCGGCCGAGGACGGCGGTGCGGGTCTCTGCGTTCGGTTCGGCCCACGCGACTGGGCTGCCGAGCATGACTGCGAGGGAGACTGCCGACGCGCTGGCGAGCAGCGCCTTCATGTGTGCTGTGCGGCTTGCGGTTCGACGATACGCCACAACAATATCCCCCTGTCCGTCATCTTAGAGAAAGTATGCCCTATCGGGCCTTTCGAATGCAACGCGGGCTCATGTCATGAGCCTGAACCACTCCCGGATTTCAGTTGTTCGAGAAACGCTTTTTGCGCCGCTGTCAGGCGTGCGGCAGTGGATGGGTTTGACAGGATGCGCTCGATGCGGGCGTCGAGATCGGCGGG
>JALHQM010000027.1:21555-28366 GCA_022841965.1 Hyphomicrobium sp.
TCGATGGCGTCGAGTTCGGCGGAGAGCACGTCGTAGGTGGTTGCAAAGCCGTCGTCGGCGGGTGCGCTTTCTGGCGTGGCTGAGGGCGGTGCGGGTGTGCGGCCGAGTAGGGCGTCGAGGTCGAGGCTGGATAGTGCGAGGTCGCCGGTCACGCGCGGGCGTGGGCCGTCGAGCGCGATTGTGCCGGTGTAGGTGCCGGTGCGGCCATCGGCATCGAATTCGGCGCCGGTTAGTGTGACGGCGCTGGTGCGGGCGTCGATGGTCGATTTCAGAGCGCCCGGGCCGAGGGATTTGATGGCGGCGTTCGTGACACCGAGGCGCGTGGCGAGCGTGCCGATGCTGTCGGTTTTGGCGGAGACGGCGCCCTGGTAGCGGTTTTCGGTTGCGAGATGAATAGTGCCGTCGAGATCGGCGGCGAGGCCTTGGCCGGCGACGGCGCCTTTGACCGCTGAGGGTTTGCCCGCGATGGCTTCGCGCAGGCTGGCGAGGGTGAGATCGTAGGTTACGGGAGCGTCGCGGAGGACCAGCGAACCAATGGCGCGCGTGGATGTGGTTCCGGGGGCGGTGGTGGTTTTGATGACGAGTGCGCCGATCGTCGGTGGGACGCTGTCGCCAACGCCGAGCCAGACAGCGAGTTCGCGGGCGGAGGGGCTCGTTGCGTCGATTTCACCGGCAAGCATGGGGTTTTCGCCGAGGGCCGCTTGGCCGGCAAGTCGGGCTTTTAAGATACGGCTGTCGATCGAAAGCGTGAGAGGCGTCATGTTTCCGGACGCGGCAGCGGTCGCGTCGGCGACGGCGAGATCGAAGGTCAAGGGTTCGTTCTTGTAGGACAGGCGGCCCTTGGCGGCGGCCCCGCCGTACTTCGGATCGGCGGCCAGTGTTGCGTCGATCGCGTCGAGGCGCAGTTCGGAGGCACTGCTTTCGTCCTTATAGATCAGTGTGCCGTTGCGGATGGTGGTTGGCGGAATGGGAAAAGCAATTGTGGTTGTGTTTGGTGGTGCGGTTGATGGCGTGGGGGCGGCCTGCCAATTGCCGGTGCCGCTTGGTTCGCGCACCAGATTGAGCACGGGGGCGTCGAGATCGAGGGAGAGGATCTGCGGGGCGCGGTCAAGCAGCGAGCGCAGGGGGAGTTGCGCGGTGATTTTGCGCGCGGTCAGCGGTGACGTGCCAAGCGCACCGCCGGGGCGGCCGAGTTCGACGCCGGAGAGTTCGACGGTGACGGTATCGCGGATGATGTAGCGAGAACTTGTAACCGTGAGTTCGCGACCGGTCTGTTTGAAGATCTCTTTTTTCAAAAGTGACGTGAAGAAAAACGCGGGCGGTGCGAAGAGGAGGCTCAATACGACGAGCGCCAGCAGCAGTGCAAAGCCGCCCGCGATCCATCCCCATCGGATGCTGCGGCGTGGTGTTTTCCATGGCGTTGCTGTCGAGATGTCCGACATTGTGATGATCCCCCGGAGGCACCTTAGCCCGCCGGAGGTGGCACTGTCATGTCACGGTCGTGGAAGGTGGCACATATCCGACACACTCGGGGGTTGTGCGCGGCTTGATGAAGTGTGGGGCGGGGCGCTAAGGTGGCGCATGATAACGATGGGGTGGGTTGTGCGTCAGGTTCAATCCGGACGGTTGGCTGCGATCTTGGCTGTTTTTCTGGCGCCCGCTGGCGCGCGGGCGGCTGATCAGTTGCTCAGCGTCGACTGGTCGAATGCGGAATTGAAGAATTTCGCAGCGGCGAAGACGGAAGCGGCGGCGCGCGGGGCTGCACCGGAGGCGCCGTCGCGGCTCGACAAGGTGAAACTTCCCGTGCTCGGTTTCGAGGGCGCGCCTGGGTTGGTGCAGAATTCATTTCCTGGGCTCGGGCCGCAGCCGATGGGCACGCGCGACGTGCATACGGATGAGACCAATCCCGTCTGGTATCAGATCGTCGATACGTATGGTGATGTGACGGTGAGCGTGGCCGCCGATCTGCGCGTGCAACATACGTTCGGTGCGGATTATCCGGTCTATCCGACGACGGGGCCTGGAGCGGCGCCGACGGCTGGACCTGAAGTGTCCGTGTTCGACGAGAACGACGAGCAGGGCATGGAAGGATCGATCGCCGAATACACGGTGATGAAATTCGGGGTGCCCTACACGGTGACGATCGAGTGTACGGCGGCGACCAAAGCGCAGTGCCAGGATATTTCGCAGATCGCCAAGGATAGCACGCTGTTGAAGGTGATCGCGGCAACCCCGCCGGGATGATCAGCTGACGAGGTTGGCGGAAATTGTGACGCGGGCGCCTGGTTCGGTGGGCTCGGTTGCGAGGTCGGGTCCCTGGGGTTGACCGTTGGTCATGGCGCGGATGGCGCCGGTTTTCAGGCCCGTGATCATGTTGGATGAGACGAGGCAGGCGCCGGCTGCGGCATCGGACGAAATGAGGATGCCGGTGGCAGTGTCTCGGATGAAGTTCTGTGTGACGAGCACGTTGCGCATGTAGCGGCCCCACCCGACCATGATCCCGCAGGTGGGTGCGTTTTCAATCACGTTGCCGGACACGAGTGTGTCGGCTTCGACTGAGATGCCCTCACCGCGTTTGTCGACGGGTTCATGCTCGCGGCGGTGGAGGTTGCGGATCAGGTTGCCCTCGACAACGGCGAGGCGGCCACCTTCGTTGAAGTTTGTCACCGAGATGCCGGTTGCGGCGCTCTCGACGAGGTTGTTGGCGATGATCGCGCCTTCGAACCCGAATTCAGCATAGAGCGCGACTTCGCCGATGCGCTGGGCGTTGTTGGCGATGATCTGGATGTTGGAGGCGGCGTTGCCGCGCACGGCGGAGTAGGCGCAATCGGTGATGCGGTTGCCGGACACGATAACGTTGGCGGCGCGGAAGACATTTATTCCGTTGCCGTTCTGACCGGTGCCGCCGCCTTTGGATTCGATGCGCGCGATGCGGTTGGCAGAGACGAGCGTGCCGTCTTCGCCGGGTTCGGAGCGCCAGACCTGGATGCCGTTGTTGCGGCAATCGCTGATGTCGTTGTGCGCGATCTCGAGTCCCGTGGCGTCGATGCTCCGGATGGCGGCGAGCAGAAGTGTTGAGATCGTGCAATCTTTGATGCGGCCGGAGCAGCGTTTCAGCGTGATGCCGTTGGCGAGCGAGCGGCGGACCGTGACGTTGGCGATTCTGATGTGTGTGCAATCGGTGAGGCTGATCAGGGCTGCGTCTTCGCCGTCGAGGGCACGATTGGCGCCGTCGAGGAGGATGTTTTCAATGCGCAGGTTGGTGGCGGCGGTGGCCGTGATCAGCGCCGCGCCGCCGGTGAATTCCAAGGTTGTCAGTCCGTGCGCGCCGATGAGGGCGGTGCCTGGGTGGAGGGTCAGTGTGCCGATGCGGAACGTGCCGGCCGGGAGCAAGACGGGGCGGCCCTCGGTTGCGGCGCGGTCGATTTCGGCTTGAAGGCGCGCCGTGTCGTCGTCGCCGGTTTCGGGGAGGAGCGCGTGGGGGCCAGCGTGATGATTGTCTGCCGATTTGCGTGGACCGGCGTGGGCCGCGACGACAGAGGCCGACGCGGCGGCGGCGCCGAGGGCACCGGTCAGAAGGGAACGTCGGGTCGGGATCATGATCATGCTCTGGGGCGGGGCGGACGATCTGCCCTACCAGAGCATGAACCGGGCCAACGGCGGGTTAACGGCGGCCGTCCCTGCTGCCATCGGCGGGGTCTAGGTTGCTGGGTTTTGCTGCTAGAGTACCAGCCGGTAAGTTTGAATTGGAAACATGCGCATGTTTGAAAGCATTATTGCCGTCCTGCGAAAAGCTCTCGGTGTCTCGCCTTCCTCATCGCTGGACGCCGCGGTGATCGAACTCGAGGCCGGAAACGGGGCAGGGTGGGGAACGCTGTCGTCGCTGTCCGCCGATCCGAATGATCCATCGCGGTTGTACGCGGTGACTGATGGCGACTCGCCGCCGCTGCGGATCATTGCCATCGAGGTTGCGGGTGATCGCGCTTGGGTTGCGGGACAGACGGTCATCGAGACGGCGGGGTTGCCGATGTTGGATGTCGAAGGTTCCGCCATCACGCCAAGTGGTGGGTTCTGGCTGGCGTCGGAGGGCAAGGCCGGCAACGAGCCGCCAAATTTCCTCTTCGAAGTCGATGTATCAGGGCGCGTGCTGCGCACGCTTGATCTGCCGCCGGAGATTGCGAGCGGCATGCGGGATTCGGGTTTTGAGGGTGTGTCATGCGTGTCCAAACCGGATGGAAACGTTGAACTTTACGTTTGCTTCCAAGCCGGACTTGCGGGCGATCCCGATGGGGTGACGCGCATCGCGGCGGTCGATCCATCGACGGGTGCGTGGCGGTTCTTTGGGTATCCGCTGGAGGCGGGGCACGACGGCAAGTTTTGTGGCTTGAGCGACATCCTGCATCTGGGCGGGGAACGCTTTGCTCTCATTGAGCGGGACGGCAAAGGTGGGAAGCGGGCGATCAAGTTGATCACGACGGTTGATCTGGCGTCCGTGGTGGGCAGCGCGCAGGGTGCCGCGTTACCGGTTCTAGAAAAGCATATCGCCGCCGATCTGGTGCCGGTCTTTCTCGACGACGGACGCAAGGTGGAGGAGGAGATCGAGGGGTTGGCGATCGCGGCCGATGGTCTTGTCTATGTGATCACCGACAATGACGGCGAGCGCCCCACCGTCTTGTTGAAACTCGGCCAGCGCGACGAGCTCTTCGGGCCTGCTCGCGGTTGATCTTAGCGGCCAGGGCGGCCGGTTTTCTTTTCAGAGGATGAACCGGGACAACGGCCGGTTAACGGCGGTCAAGATCGCCCTTCATCAGCGCGGACCGTGCAAGTTTAGCCGCACCACGAGTGGGGTTTCATTGGACTCTGCTCAGTTCGGCGCCCATGCGTTCGAGGATATCCTGGTTGGAGATGTAGGCAGACGTGTCCAGCTCGAAAAAACCCAGCAGCGTTGCGAAGACGTTGTCTTGCGACCACTTGCGGCGGCTGCGCTCTTCAAGAGACGCGACTTTGATGTCGTGCTTGATGCCCTCACCCAACCACATGACTGCGGGGACGTGGCGTTGCGCTTCCGGGGCCAGTGCGTACGGCGCGCCGTGCAGATAGACTCCGTATTCGCCCAGCGATTCACCGTGGTCGCTCAAATAGAACATCGCCGTTTCAAATTTGCCGTCGTTGGCTTTCAAGAGTCCGATGACCTCAGACAGAAAGTAATCGGTGTAGAGGATTGCGTTGTCATAGGTGTTTTGGATTTGTTCGGAAGTGCAAGATCCTAGATCGCTCGTCGCACACACCGGCGTGAAGCGCTCGAATTCCTTGGGGTAGCGCTTGTAGTAAGCGGGGCCGTGGTTGCCCATCTGGTGCAGAACGATGAGGATGTCGCCTTTCTGGCGATCGATGTAATCTTGAAGGCCGTCGAGCATCCCAAGGTCGCGGCACTCTCCGTCCACGCAAATCTTGTTTTTCGTCGCATCGCGGAAGTCTTCGTAGGGCACGCGGGCGGCGACGCCTTGTGAGCTTGAATTATTGTCGCGCCAGAGGATATTCACGCCGGCACGGGACAAGACATCGAGGGCGTTGTCCGTGACCGTCGCGGTGCTCTTGTCGAACTTGTCATGTCCCAGATTTGAGAACATGCACGGCACCGAAATCGCCGTCGATGTGCCGCAGGACCAGAAATCTGGAAAGTTGAGAACCTTTTCCTGGCGCAGTTTGGGGGTGGTGTCGCGCGCATAACCGTTGAGCCCCCAATGGTCGGCGCGGACCGTTTCGCCCACGACCATGATGATCAGTTCATGATGTGCGTCGGCTGCGGGAAGGGCGGCATCGGTGCCGACGGCGACATGCTGCTTGGGAGTCGACGACGGCAGGGCGTGGGTCGCCATGCGTATGGCAGACAACATGGCGTAGGCTGGAACAACTTGTGTTGTGGCTTCCCGGTGGAAGCGAAGCAAGGCGGCGTAGTGGCCGCTGAATGCCGCGCCGGAAATCAGGATCACGGCCGAGGCGACGGCGGCTTGCTTGAGCCGGGCGACCGTCTCAGCCTTCCAGTGCGGAAACGTGAGATTCGCGCGCATAACGAGGATGGACGGAAGACCGCCAAGGAGGCCGATCCAGAGTAGCATTTTCAGATTGAACAGGTCGCCGGCCTCGGCGTTGTCGGTCGCCAAGGCGTTGGCGATCATCTGGGAGTCGAACACCGTGCCGTACGCATGGGCGAAATAGGAGAGCACGGCGCTCAGCAGCAGGATGAAGATCAGTACCGGTTTCACAAGGACACGGTGACAGAACGCCGACAGGAGCAGGACCAGAAGGGCGACGATCGACAGGAAGAGAGACAGGTAGAACGGCCAAAGGTTCATACCGGTGCCGAACGCGGTGATGGCCGCCGAATAAAATCGGACATTCGCGACGGCGGCGACGAAGAGCGCAACGGCGAGGATCAATGCGCCGCTTGTCCAGGTTCGGCCGGCGCGCGGCATCAGTGACATCACGTAAGTATCTCCCCTCGACTAATGAGATCGCATGGGACGCTGAACTGAGGCGGAACTGTGACGACGGCTTTGCGTGCCCGATTCGCTTCACGATTTTCCAGAGAGAATTCGGCGATCGCCTACCGCCCTGGGCGGCCGGTTTTCTTTTGGCGGCCGCGGCGGGACTTGGTTTCGGTGGGGTCGTCGATTTCGATGGTGCGGGTGGGAAGCTTGGGCTTTTCCGGCACCGGCCCGGATTTGACGGGGAGGGAGGCGTGCGGGCCCATTTCGTCGAGGGTGGGTTTATGTGGCCCTGCGATGCGTTCGCCGAACGCGCCGGCTTT
>JALHQM010000028.1 GCA_022841965.1 Hyphomicrobium sp.
TCGAATTCGAGACCAGATGCATGGCGAATGATCTCGCCGCGCGTCGGCACGCGGCCGACGATCTGGAAGACAAGGCCGCCAAGGGTGTCGATATCTTCTTCCTCGTCCTCCGTGAGGAGTTTGGTGCCGACGAGTTCTTCCAATTCGCTGACAGGTGTGCGGCCGGAGGCGATGGTGCCGAGCTTGGCATCTTCGATGATGTGTTCGGCTTCGGCTTCGTCGTGCTCGTCTTCAATGTCGCCGACGATCTGTTCGACGAGGTCTTCGATGGTGACCAGACCATCGGTGCCGCCATACTCGTCGACAACGAGAGCCATGTGGACGCGCGAGGTTTGCATTCGGATCAGGAGGCTCATCGCCGGCATGGAGGGTGGCACGTAGAGCACGGGACGGCGGATCTTGGTGGATGAGACCGGACGCTTCAAATCGATCTTGGTGAGATCGTGGATGCGCTCGCCATTTTCGGCTACATCTTCATCGGCAGCTTTGCGCACGGCCTTGGCGCGCTCTTCACCTTTCAATCGCGGTTCGATGAGTGGCCTGCCGGCGGCTTCGGCGGAGATCCAACGGAAGAGGTCTTTGATGTGGACCATCCCGCGCGGATCGTCGAGCGTCTCGTGATAGACGGGAATGCGCGAGATTCCGGCTTCCTCGAACAAGCGCACGACTTCGCCGATGGGCTCGCTTTCATCGATGGCGATGATGTCGGCGCGCGGCACCATGATGTCGTCGACGCGACTGGCGCCGAAGCGCAGGAGGCGGATCAGCATCTCGCGCTCTTCGGCGGAGAAGTTCTGTTCGCCGCCGCCGGATTTGAGCGCGTCTTCGAGCGTATCGCGCAGGTTGGGAGCGTTTTGCAGGCCGAGACGGGTCAATAGTGTGGAGACCCAACTGTAGGCTGAGGGCGCTTTGCGGTCGTCTCCGCCGGATGGGTCGGCGGTGATTGTCTTGGCGGCCTTTTCGTCGGTGGACATGGTCTTCCGGTTCGGTTCAAGGAGGGGCAACGGGCTTCGTTACATTTACTTTTCTTTAGTCGCCGGGACCACCGTAAGGATCGGGGATGCCGATTTTGCTTAGAATTTCGGTTTCGAGGTTCTCCATCTCGACGGCCTCGGCCTCAGTCTCGTGGTCGTAGCCGAGAAGATGCAAGAGACCGTGAACGGTGAGGTGGCGCAGGTGATCGGCAAGGGGAATGCCCTTTTCTGCTGCTTCGCGCTCGAGCGTTTCGCGGGCGATGATGATATCACCTAAAGCTTCAACGGCGTGCGGAACTGGATTTTCTGGTGCGGGAAAAGACAGGACGTTGGTCGGCTTGTCCTGACCGCGGAAGGTGGCGTTCAATTTCTGGACGTGGGCATCGTTCGACAGCGCGATGCAAGCGTCGCCTGGTTCAACGCCGTGCATGATTGCGTGCGCTGCAAGTGCGCCAGCGGCTTCCCGCACATGTGCTTCAACGCGGGCCACGTCCGGCCATGCATCATCTTCGAAGACGACATCGATCGTCAGCCACGAGGGATCCGCGCCTTGCGGCGCGCAACTTCGCGGTCCTGGGTCGGACGCGGGCATCAGGGCGACTTACCGGATGCGCGGTCGTAGGCTGCCACAATGCGGGCCACGAGATCACGGCGCACGACGTCGGACTGGGTGAAGTGGACGGCTTCAATGCCCAGAACGCCGTCGAGAAGCTTCACGGCTTCATCGAGGCCGGACTTGACGCCGGGAGGAAGGTCGATCTGCGAGGGGTCGCCCGTGATGACCATTTTTGAATTCTCGCCGAGGCGGGTGAGAAACATCTTCATCTGCATCGGCGTGGTGTTTTGAGCTTCATCGAGAATGACGAAGGCGTTGGACAGCGTGCGGCCGCGCATAAAGGCAAGCGGGGCGATTTCGATGACGCCTGATTCAAGGTCTTTTTCGACTTTGTCGGGCTGAAGCACATCATCGAGCGCGTCGTAGAGCGGGCGCAGATAAGGGTCGACTTTTTCGCGCATGTCGCCGGGCAGGAAGCCTAAGCGTTCGCCAGCTTCGACGGCGGGGCGCGACAGGATGATACGCTCAACGAGGCCGCGCTCCAGGCACTGGGCGGCATAGGCGACGGCGAGATAGGTTTTGCCCGTGCCGGCGGGGCCGACACCGAATACGAGATCGGTTTTATCCAGCGCGCGGATGTAGGCGCTTTGGGCCGGAGTGCGGGCCTTGACGACGCGACGGCGCGTGGTGATCTGGGCTTGGCCTTCGCTCGACGGCGAGATGATTTCTTGGCGGGCGTGGCGGATCACGCCTTCGAAATCGCCCGCACTCATGGTTTCTCCGGCCTGCGCGCGCTTGTAGGCGGTTTCGAGCACATCGCGGCCGAGTTTGCAGGCGTTGTCGGGACCTTTGAGGATCACGACGTTGCCGTGTGGATGAGCCTCGATGCCGAGACGATCCTCGAGCAGGGCGAGGTGGGCATCGAATTCGCCCAAAGCTCGCGTCAGCGCGCGATTGTCTTCGAAGGGGATAACGAGGCGCGCTTCGGCGGCCTGCGTTTTGGAGGCGCGTGACGCGCCGGGAACGGATTGCCCGCGTGAACCGGTCAAATACGATCTCCTGAAAGCCTGCCGACGACGATTCGAGCGGTGGCTTCGACGACCATCATAGGCCGCGCTGGCCGAGAATCAACGCAGCGGGTTGGTCCGCCCCCCGCAAATTGGGGGTATCAGGTCGCTATGACACCTGAAAGGCTGCCGGGACCGTGGCCGCGGATGGCAACAGAGTGGATTTTGCCCAAAAGGCCGGCGTCGGCTTCGGCCTGGACCAGCTGGAGGCAGGGCGAGCGGCCGACGAGGATGCCGCCGTTGCGGCCGAGCCGCTCGAACAGGACCGGGATGGTCTGGCCGACGGTCTGCGCGTTGAAGCGTTCCTGCTGATGGTTCAGAAGATACTGCAGGCGGGTTAGCCGGTCGGATGCCACGCCATCAGGGATCTGATCTTCCATATTGGCCGCGGGCGTGCCGGGGCGGGAGGAGTATTTGAACGAATAGGATTGGGCGAAGCCAACCGTTTTGACGAGGTCGAGGGTGTCTTCGAAGTCGCGATCGGTCTCGCCGGGGAAGCCGACGATCATGTCGGTGGACAGCGCGATGTCGGGGCGGGCCGCGCGGACTTTCTCGACGATGCGCAGATAGTCTTCGGCGGTGTGCTTGCGGTTCATGGCGGCGAGAATACGATTCGAGCCCGACTGCACCGGGAGATGCAGATAGGGCATCAACTTGGGCTCTTCGGCGTGTGCTGCAATGAGGTCGTCGCTCATGTTGCGCGGGTGGCTTGTCATGTAACGAATGCGCTCGAGGCCATCGATGCGGGCGAGGCGGCGGATGAGGCCGGCGATCGTGGTTTCAGCGCCGGTTTCGGTGATGCCGTGGTAGGCATTGACGTTCTGGCCGAGGAGTGTCAGTTCGCGGACACCGCTTTCGACCAAGCCGCGCGCTTCTTTTTCGACGTCGGCTGCGGCGCGGGAATACTCCATGCCGCGCGTGTACGGCACGACGCAGAACGTGCAGAACTTATCGCAGCCTTCCTGGATGGTGAGGAAGGCCGTGGCAGAGCGGACCTGACGTTTTTGCGTGAGGTGCTCAAATTTTTCTTCGTCGGGGAACGTGGTTTCGACGATGCGGGTGCCGGTGTCGCGGCTTTGTTTCAAAAGCTCGGGCAGACGATGGTAGCTCTGCGGGCCAATGACGAGATCGACGACGGGCGAGCGGCGCGAGATCTCCGCACCTTCGGCTTGTGCGACGCAGCCTGCGACGGTGACGAGCGAGTCTTTGCCATCGCGGCGGCGGCGATCGCGAATGTCGCGGATGCGGCCGAGATCGGAATAGACCTTTTCGACGGCCTTTTCGCGGATGTGGCACGTGTTGAGTATGACGAGGTCGGCGTCTTCCAGTTCGGTGGTTTCAGAATAGCCGTCGCCGGCCAGCGCTTCGGTCATGCGCTCGCTGTCATAGACATTCATCTGGCAGCCGAAAGTTTTGATGAACACTTTCTTGGCTGCTGTGTCGGCCGTCATGGACCGGTCTCCGGCAGAGTTCGGGCGCGTACTGCGGATGCTAACGTGTGCGGCTCTCGAAGCCGTTAACTTCGGCTCATTTTTCGGAAGATCGTGGCGTGTCAGCGTAGCGATTTTTGCAGTGCAGCATTTTTGAGGGCGGGTGTCGAGTGGGGCAATGTCGCTATCAGTTGTTGCTCTAGCGAAAGGTTTCCGATGATGCGCGGGGCAGCGGGGTGCGCGTCGCGGGTTTGGATGCTGCTGCCAATATGACCGATTCCCCGGATGTGCGCGCACGGAGCGTTCGGACGAGGTTTTCGCGCACTGCGGCTTCGGTTTTGCCGGCGAGTTCCTTGCGGCCAGCGTAGTCCTCGAGCGGGACAGGGGGGCTGATGCGGATCACGACGTCGAGCGGACCGGCCTGCAACAGCTGCCAGGCGTGACTTTGCATGTCCATGTCGCCGTACCAGCCAACGAGCGGACGATCGGCGCGGCTCAATGGAACGCCGTGGACGCGGGCGTAGACGATGGCGACCGTCTGGACGACGACGGACGCATCGGGCGATTTCGATTTGCCACTGGGCATGGCAGCAGCGAACAGCGACGACTTGAAGGGCAGCACGCGGTTGCCGTCCGTCGAGGTGCCTTCAGCGAAGAGAACCAGGGTGTCGCCTTGGGCGAGACGTTCGGCCATTTCGTTGGCTGTCTCGCCGACGGCGACGCGCTTGGTACGATCGATAAAGACGGTGCGTTGCAGACGAGCGAGCGCGGACACGAAGGGCCAGCGGCCGACTTCGGATTTCGCAACAAAAGACACAGGGGCGACGGCAGACAGAACGGGGATGTCGAGCCACGAGGTGTGATTGGAGACCAAGAGGACTGGCGAGTTTGGGGCGACTGCGCCTTCAATGTGCAGGCGGATGCCGAGGATGCGGCAGACGTTGCGATGGTACCAATGGGGGAAGCGGCGGGCGGCCGGCTGCGACACGCGCAGCAGCAGCGCCTGCACGGGCATGAGGGGAAGGGTCAGCCCCAGGAAGCCAGCGAGCACGCCGGCGGCACGAAGTCGGCTCATGCAAACTTATACACTGAGTGTGCGGGCCATCGTTACAGCATCGACGGGGGCGGCACCGGGGCGGACATAGTAGTCTTTGCGGACGCCGGAGGGGGTGAAGCCCATTTTGCTGTAGAGGTGGAGGGCGGCCGCGTTGTCGGTGGCGACATCCAGGAACATACGGTGCACTTCGGCGCGTTGGACGGCGCGGACGAGGCCTTCTACGAGCATTTTTCCGATGCCGTGCCGCTGGCATTCGGGCGCGACCCCGATCGTCAGGATTTCGGATTCGTCGGCGGCGATCTGACCCATGATGAAACCGACGACGTCGTTGGGCGAGCCGAGGGTTGCGACAAAGGACGTTGCGGCGGGATGGTCGAGCAGGCCGCGGACGTTGGCCTCGTCCCACGGCGGATTGAAGAGTTTGGCATGAACGGCGGCGATGGAGCCTGCGCGTTCGGGGCCGGCCCAGAGCAAGCTGACGCGCTTGCCGTCGATCAGGTTTGCCGCCGTTGTCATGCGCTTGCTCTCGTCAGAGATTTGCCGTCCTGCGGTTTGGCATCGGGCGGCCTGAGATACAAGGGCTCTACGGCACCTGTTGCGGGCGCGCGGGCGGCGGCGCTCAGCGCAACGGCCCCCATGTCGGGAAAGATCATGCCGGATTTTGCGTGTGCTTTGCCGCCGGCGCCGCTTACGGCAGCGGCAACGGCCTCGGCGGCGGTGCCGACGGCGAGGACGGGCTGCCCGCGCGACAGGGAGGCGAGATCGGTCATGGCGACAATGCGCGGTGGAGCGGTGGCCGCGCGCGTGGTGGCGTCGAAGATCTGCGCATAGACCTCACCGCGATGGGCATCCATGGCGACGACGATATCTTCATTGGTTTCAGGCGCTAGCGACGGCGACAGCGCGATGGCTTCCAGGCTGGTGAAGGTAACGATGGGGAGGTCGCGGGCGAGTTTCAGGGCGCGGGCGGCGGCGATGCCGATGCGTGTGCCGGTGAACGATCCGGGCCCAATGGTGACGGCGATGCGATCAATGCCGGTGATGGCGAGCCCGGCTTCGCCCAAGAGTTCGCCGATCAGCGGCATCAGGCGTTCGGCGTGGCCGGTCGTCATTGGCTCAGTGGCGTTCAGAACGCGGGCGGCCAGCGTGCCGATCTCCCGGCCCACCGCAACGCTCAATGCCGGAAAACAGGTGTCGAAGGCGAGCACGTTCATAGCTGGGCAGCCTACACGCTGTTCAGGACCATTCGCCAGTCCAAAACAGCGGCAGGATGCTGCGCAAAAGCCTCACGCGATGCGGGCCATTTCATCAAACGAGAAACGGGGGCTGCGCGGGTACAGACCGGCCGGATCGCCATGGCCGAGATTGCAGATGAAGTTCGACTTGATGTCCGTGCCGGCGAAGAAGGCGGCATCGACGCCCGCGTTATCGAAGCCGGACATGGGACCGCAATCGAGGCCGAGGGCGCGGGCGGCGAGGATGAAATAGCCGCCTTGGAGCGTGCCGTTGCGGAAGGCGGAGACCTTCGCAAATTCGTCATTTCCGACGAACCAGCTTTTGGCATCCATCGCCGGAAATAGCTTGGGCAGATGGTCGTAGAATTTCAGATCGTGGCCGATGATCGCTGTGACTGGGGCGGCCATGGTCTTTTCGACGTTGCCTTCCATCAGCAGGGGTTTGAGCTTGGCTTTGGCTTCGGGCGATTTCACGAAGACGATGCGGGCTGGGCTCATGTTCACACTTGTCGGGGCCCAGCGCATCAGTTCGACCACTTCGCGCAACAGACCGTCCGGCACGTCTTTTTGCTGCCAGGCGTTGTGGGTGCGGGCGTCGGTAAAGAGGGTGGCAAGCGCGGACTGATCGAGGCGCGAGGTCATTTGAAAGGCTCCTTGGAGAATGATCGCAGCAAAAACCCCACGGAGATGCCGCGGGGTTTTGGCCAAGGCGGATGAGGTGATCTAACGCAGCGTCACGCCGCCTGGACTTCCTGAATCTCGGGGCAGAAGTGCTTCAGGAGGTTCTCGATGCCGTGGCGCAACGTCGCCGTTGAACTCGGGCAGCCAGAGCACGCGCCGCGCATGTGGAGGTAGACGACACCATCGCGGAAGCCGGCGAAGGTGATGTCGCCGCCATCCTGGGCGACGGCGGGGCGGACGCGGGTTTCGAGCAGTTCCTTGATGGTGGCGACCGTTTCGGCGTCGGCGGGGTCGAAGTTTTCATGGCCTTCGTCGTTGGCGACGTCGGTAGCTTCGGCGCCGGACAAATAATGTTCCATGATGGCACCCAGAACCATCGGCTTTAGATGCTGCCATTCGGCGTCGGTCTTGGTGACAGAAATGAAGTCGGAGCCGAGGAAGACGCCGCTGACGCCGTCAATGTCGAATAGGCGGCTGGCGAGGGCTGAGCCTTCGGCTTCGTTCCTGGAGCGATACTCGGCGGTGCCAGCGGTGAGGACCGGTTTGCCGGGTATAAACTTCAGCGTCACCGGGTTGGGCGTGGCTTCGGTCTGGATGAACATGGCGGTCCTCGATCATACTGGCCAGCGCCGAGGGGTGCTGGCTGACATTTTAGAATTGTTCCAAGATATAGGTGACTTGGGGCGAAAAGTCGAGGGGGGCCATCCGCCACGGTGGGGCAGGATGGGCCGGGTGCGGGATTAGGCCAGCGTCAGGATGTCTTCGAGAGCCAAATTTCCCGGAACGATGGTGATGGGGATGGGAAATGACCCTGCGACGCCGCCAGCGGCTAACGAAGACACGAGGGGACCGGGGCCTTTTGGGTCCGTTGCGGCGCCCAGGACCAAAATGGCGATGTCTTCGTCCTCTTCAATCAGTTTCAGCAGTTCGTCAGCCTTAATCCCCTCACGGACGACTTCCTCGGCGGGGATGTTTTCAAAGCCGACGTTATGCAGCTTGCGTTTGAAGAGGCGGAACAGGGCGCGCGCTTTGTTGGTCTCTTCCTCGAGTTGCACCTGACGGACGCCGACCCAATGCTGGAATTCTTGCGGCTCGATGACATAGAGCATCACGAGGATACCCGACGAGCGCAGGATGCGGCTTGCAGCATAGAACAGCGCGCTTTCGACCTCTTGGCTCTCGTCGATCACAAGCAGGAACTTGCGGGCGTGGCCCGCTTCAAATGATCGGCGCTTTTTGGTTGTTGGCATGAGGCGGATGCTGCCACGGCGGGCGGGGGAAGGGAAGGGCGTAGGGAGCAGGCGGTTGCCAGCTGTCGCCCAATGCCTTCTCGCTCCCTCCGCCGCCTTTACGACCGCAGCAGGCCGACGAGGTCTTTGACTTCGTCCATGATCGGCGTGGCGATGGCGCGGGCGCGGCGGGTGCCGTCGGCGAGCACGCTATCGATATAGGCTGGGTCGGCGGACAAGCGTTTGGCTTCCGCGCCGATGCGGCCCATCGTTTCGGTGGCGACTTCGGCGAGGGCTTTTTTGAAGGACGAGAATTGCTGGCCGCCATAGTCACCCAGCACCTGCGGAACTGTTGTGCCAGTGAGTGCAGCGTAGATGCCGACAAGGTTTTCGGCTTCGGGGCGGCCCTCAAAGCCCTTTTCGTCGGTGGGCAAAGGTTCGGGATCCGTTTTGGCCTTCTGGATCTTCTTAGCGACCGTGTCGGCATCGTCGGTGATGTTGATGCGCGAGAGATCTGACGGATCGGACTTCGACATCTTCTTGGTCCCATCGCGCAAGCTCATGACGCGCGTTGCGGGACCGGTGATGACCGGTTCGGGCTGGGGAAAGAAGATGCCATCGGCGTAGCCCTTGGCGTCGATCTCCTTGCGATAATCGTTGTTGAACTTCTGCGCAATGTCGCGGGCGAGTTCGAGGTGCTGCTTTTGGTCTTCGCCAACGGGCACATGCGTTGCGCGGTAGGCGAGGATGTCGGCAGCCATCAGGTTGGGGTAGGCGTAGAGACCCACTGAGGCGTTCTCTTTGTCCTTGCCGGCCTTCTCTTTGAACTGGGTCATGCGGTTCAACCAGCCGAGGCGGGCGACGCAGTTGAATACCCAGGCGAGCTCGGCGTGTTCGGGGACTTGGCTCTGGTTGAAGAGGATCGACTTTTTCGGATCGAGGCCGGCGGCGATGTAGGCGGCGGTGACGCCACGGATGGCCGCGCGCAGTTCGGCGGGATCTTGCCAGACGGTGATCGCGTGCAGATCGACGACGCAATAGATGCAATCGTGCTCGTCTTGCATGTGGATCCAGTTCACCATCGCGCCCAGGTAATTGCCCAGGTGGAGGCTGCCCGTCGGCTGCATGCCGGAGAAGACGCGCGTCTTGAATGCCATGTTCTTTTTTTCCCTCGAACCGGCGCGGGTTATGGCCTGTGAGGGGCGGGGTGGCAAGTGGACCGAGATTTGGGGGATCCTTGAATTGGATGAACGGGCATCGGAACCGGGGTCAGACCCCTGAGAAGGGGTCTGACCCCACACTCGTTTGACCCCGAACTTGTTTCTACTTTCTTCTCACGGCGGAGCGGAGTTGGGACAGCGTTGCGGCGCCGGTGAGCTGGGTGGTGGCGAAGTAGGCAATGAAGCCGGCGCCGATGAGGACCGCAAGCGCCGACATGCGGACTAAGAAGCCCTTCGATTGGTTGATCCATGGGTCGAGGATTTCAGCCATGCCGATCAGGACGAGACCCATGACGACCGCAGAGATGAGGATGCGCGGGAGCGCGCGGCGCAGGCGTGCGTCGGCGTCGAAGTGCCCGTGGTTCTTCAATCCGCGATAGAGCAGAAGCGCGTTCATCCAGCCGCCCAGCGTCGTGGCGACCGCGATGCCGAGGTGGGGCATCCAGCCGAGATGGCGGAAGAGGAAAAAGAGGCCGATGGAGCCCAGCGTGTTGGCGGTGAGGCTCCAGACGGCGAAACGCATGGGCGTTTTCGTATCCTGACGGGCGAAGAAGGCGGGCGAGAAGACCTTGATCAGCACGAACGCGGGAAGACCGAGGGCGAAGATGCGGAGTGCCTCGGCCGTGTAAGGCGTATCTTCCGGCGTGAAGGCGCCGCGTTCGAAGAGGGCGCGGACGATTTCGGTTGGGATCACGAACAAGGCCACGGCAGCGGGCAGCGTCAACAGCATCGCGAATTCGAGCGAGCGGTTCTGGCTGTCCATGACGGCTTCGTGGTTGCCTGCGCGCAGGTGGCGCGACACGTCGGGGAGCAGCACGACGCCGATGGCGATGCCGACGATGGCGAGCGGCAATTCATAGAGGCGATCGGCGTAGTAGAGGTGGGAGACGGCGCCATCTTGCATGGAGGCGATCACCGTCCCGATGGCGATGTTCACTTGCGTGATTCCCCCGGCGATGATGCCGGGTACGCCGAGTGCCACCAGCTTTTTCATGTCCGGTGACCAGCGCGGCCGGCTGAGCTTGAGGGTGAGCCCGGCACGGCGAAGGCCCCACATGAGAAGCGCGAGTTGGAGAATTCCGGCAACGAAGACGCCCCAGGCCTGGACGTAGCCCGCGGCCGGCTCTGCGTGGAAGCCCCACCAGATCGAAAGAAGCATTGTGATCGTGAGGACGACGTTGAGCACAATCGAGACGGATGAGCTTTCGGCGAAACGGCCAACGGTGTTGAGAACGCCCGACATGAGGGCGACGAGCGACATGCAGAGCAGATAGGGGAATGTGATCTGCGTGAGGCGGACGGCGAGATCGAATTTTTCTGGCGTGTCGGAGAAGCCAGGGGCGAGGAGATACATGAGCCACGGCATCGCCAGCATGGCGGCGGCTGACAGCAGGATGAGAATGAAGGTCAGACCGGACATCGCTTCTGAGGCGAAGTCGCGGGCTTTCTCCGGTCCGTCGCCTTCGTACTTGGTGGCAAATAGCGGGACGAAGGCGGAGTTGAAGGCACCTTCACCGAAGAGGCGGCGAAAGAGGTTGGGGAAGCGGAAGGCGACATAGAAGGCGTCCGCGACGGGTCCGGTGCCGAGAACGGCGGCGGCGAGGATGTCGCGCAGGAAGCCGAGGACGCGGCTCAGAAGCGTTAAGCCGCCGACGGTTGCGAACGAACGGTAGAGTTTCATGTGGGGGACACCGCGCCGGTTGGGGATGCTGCCGCGCCGGCTAGAACCGCGGTCAGGCGTTCAGCGATGGTCTTCTGGCGGGGCTCGCCGTCGACCTTCTTGCCGGTGAGATCGGTGACGTAGAACACGTCGACGGCCTTTTCGCCAAAGGTCGTGATGTGGGCGGAGGCGATGTCGAGGGAGAGATCGGAGAGCGTGCTCGTAAGGTCGTAGAGCAGGCCGGTGCGGTCGCGGCCGGCGACTTCGATGACGGTGAAGCGGTCGGAGAGCTGGTTGTTGATGATGACCTCGGGCGAGACGGTGAAGGCTTCGAGGCGGTTGGCGGACAACGACCGTTTCTCAAGCAGCGGTTTTAGGCGTGCTTCACCGCGAAGCAGGCGATCGATGGTGGTTTCGATCCGCGTGGCGCGGCGCATCTCGTCTTCGTCTTGGGGAAATTCGCGGGCCAACAGGAATGTATCGAGGGCGAAGCCGTCGCGCGTGGTGGTGATGTGGGCGCCGACGATATTGGCGCCGTTGGCCGCGCAGGCGCCAGCGAAGAGCGCGAGCAGACGAGGGTGGTTGGGTGCGAAGACGGTCAGTTCGGTGATGGCGGTGAAGGAATCCGTCACTGCTTCGGTGATGAGCTTGCGGCCTTCCTGTTCGGCGCGACGGACGAGGCGGGCGTGGGTCGCCTGCTTGGCCGTTTCCGTGCGTAGCCAGTAGTCGGGGTAGTGGCGATCGATGAAGCGTTCGACGTCGGCGCGTGGCCAACCGGCCAAGGCGCCTGCGAGCTGATCCTTGGCGTCTTCGATGCGGTGGCGGCGCTCGATCTGGGTATGGCCGCCGGCAACGAGGGGTTCGGTCTCATGATAGAGCGTGCGGATCAGCTGGCCTTTCCAGCCATTCCAGACGCCGGGGCCAACGGCGCGAATGTCGGATACGGTGAGGAGTGTGAGAAGCTTCAAGCGCTCGGGACTTTGCACGACGGCTGCAAAATCCTGCGCGGTTTTGGGGTCTGCCAGATCGCGGCTCTGGGCGATGTTGCTCATCGTCAAATGTTGCTCGATCAGCCAGACGACGGTTTCTGTTTCGGCGGGGGTGAGGCCGAGACGAGGGCAGAGGCGGCGGGCGATCTGGCCGCCGAGGATGGAGTGATCTTCTGGCCGGCCTTTGCCGATATCGTGCAGGAACGCTGCCACGTAGAGAACGCGGCGATTTTGGATGGATTTGATGATCTGGCTGGAGAGGGGCAACTCGTCGGCATTGTCGCCGTGCTCGATCTTGGCCAACTCACCGACGGTGCGGAGCAGGTGCTCGTCCACCGTGTAGTGATGGTACATATTGAACTGCATCATCGCGACGATGTGCCCGAAGTCGGGCAGGAAGCGGCCGAGAACGCCCGCTTCGTTCATGCGGCGGAGTGTGTTTTCCGGGTTGGTTTGCGCAGCGACGAGGCCGAGGAAGATGCGGTTAGCTTCGGGATCGTTGCGCAGGCGATCATCGATCAGGCGCAGCGATTGGCGCAGCAGGCGGATCGCATCGGGGTGGAGATGGGCGTTGGTCAGCTCGGCTTGCGCGAAGAAGCGGATCAGGTTGACGGGATCGCGCTTGAAGACGTCGGGGTCGGCGACGTTGAGACGATCGTTTTCGATGCGAAAGTTGGTTTGTTGGCGGACCTGACGGCGCATCTTCCAGCCGGAGATGAGGCCGGGCAAGCCGGGCGACGTCTTGGCCTGCTGCATTTCGAGGGCGGCGCAGAGAATGGTGGTGAGATCGCCGACGCTCTTGGTGATGAGGAAGTAGTGCTTCATGAAGCGCTCGACGGGGCGCTGGCCGGATTTGGTCCGGTAACCGAGCCGTTCGGCCATGATCGGCTGGAACTCGAACGTCAAGCGTTCCTCGGCGCGGCCGGTGAGGAAGTGCAGATGGCAGCGCACGCTCCATAGGAAGTCCTCGGCGCGGCGGAAGGTTGAATATTCTTCGCGCGTGAAGATCTTTTCCTCGATGGTCTCGGGGCCGACTTCCTTTCCATAGAGGTACTTTGACAGCCAGTGCAGGGTATGCAGGTCGCGTAGGCCGCCTTTGCCGTCCTTCACGTTGGGCTCGACCTTGTAGCGGCTTTCACCGGCGCGGCGGTGGCGCTCTTCGCGCTCAACCATCTTGCTGTCGATGAACACGCGGGCGGTGCCAGCGAACACCTCGCGGCGGAGGCGATCGGTTAATTCGGCGAAGAGCTGCGCATCGCCGTGGACGAGCCAGATATCGAGCAGTGCTGTGCGGATCGTCATGTCTTGCTGCGCCATCTTCAGGCACTGGTCGACGGTGCGCGTGGCGTGGCCGACTTTGAAGCCCAGATCCCACAGCAGGTAGAGCATGTACTCGGCGACGCTCTCACCCCAGGGCGTCTGCTTGTAGGGAAGCAGGAACAGGATATCGATGTCGGACCCGGGCGCGAGCATGCCGCGGCCGTAGCCGCCGGTGGCAACGACCGCCATGCGCTCCGCGTCGGATGGATTGGTGGCGCGGTAGACATGGGCGACGGTGTAGTCGAATAGGAGGGCGATCAATTCGTCCTGGAAGCGTGCGAGGCCATGGGCGCATTTGCGGCCTTTGCCGTCGGCTTCCAGCTGCTCGCGGGCCTGCGTGCGGGCCGATTTGACGAGGCTTTTGCAGCGATCGAGCACGCTAGCGCGGGCATCGGCGGGTGTGCCGCTGGCGTTGAAAATCGCGGTGAGTTCAACCCGCAATTCCTTGGGGTCAAAATATGGGGCGGCGCGGAAGGTCGTCGTATCCATGATGGCGGGCACTTGGTCCTGACGGGCGCCGGGCGGGACGTTTCGGCTGGTGACTTCGGCGTGAAGGTCTTGAGCGGGCGCAACTTAACTGCTTTGCATCGTGAGGGGGAGGCCGTGATGTGCGGCGCAGTCCCCCATTTGTGGACGGAGATGCCCGGAAAGTGGGCGGCAATGACAACGAACAGCGCGTGACCAACCCAATTGTGGCTCTGAGACCGGCGATACGGGGCGATCTGGACCAGATCCGGGTCTGGCTGCGGCAGCCAGATATCGAAGCGTGGTGGGGTCCATCTTCGGCGACGGCGGCGGAAGTGCAGATCGCGATGCAGTCGCCGTCGGCGCTGTGCCGGGTGATCGAGGCCGGAGGGCAGGCCGTTGGGTATTGTCATGCCATCGATGCCTCGCTGTGGGGCGATGATCTGCCCCAAGACCTGGAACCGGGCACTTGGGATCTCGACCTTTTTATTGCTTCGGCCGAACACCGGGGGCGGGGCGTGGGGGTTAAGGCGTTGGAACTTCTCAAGAGCGAAGTTTTTTCGACAACTCTGGCGACGGCCGTGTGCGTTTTTGCGTCGATCCGCAACGAGGCAGCTGTTCGCGCCTACGAAAAAGCGGGGTTTCGGTGGCAACGGATCTGGAACGACAGCGCTGTGGGCCCTAGCTGGTTCATGGTGGCGCAGCGGCCGTAGAGCGACGTCACCCGCCCGCCGCATCACACCGGCAACTTGATCAACCCAAAAGATCGCGAAGGAACGGGATGAGCGGCAGATCGGCCGGGGGCATCGGATAGCCGGTTAGCTTCGACGGACGGACCCACTTCACGCGCTGGCCCTCGCGCGGGGTGATCTCACCATCCCAATTCCGGCAGAGGTAGAGCGGCATCATGAGGTGGAACGTTTCGTACGTGTGGCTCGCGAATGTGAATGGCGCGAGGCAATCGAGGCATACCTCGATGTCGAGTTCTTCTTTCAATTCACGGACAAGGGCTTCTTCCGGCGTTTCACCTAGGCCAAGTTTGCCGCCGGGGAACTCCCATAATCCCGCGAGAGATTTGCCGGCCGGGCGTTCGGCAATGAGCACGCGGTTGTCGGCATCGATGAGGGCTGCGGCGACGACGAAGAGGATGGGGCGAACGGCAGGCGGCGAGGGGTCCATCACCGGCGCACCAGTTTCCATGCCATTTCCTGTAGAGATGACAGGCCGCGGTTTTTGAGGTTCTGGCTGGCGTTGAGGCCGTCGCGCTTTTCCAAAAGCGTGATGCGGAAATCATGACCGAAGAGCGTTTCGATGCGGTCTGGCGAAATTGGGAACGGTGGCCCATCCATTTCCGAGGGATCGTAGTCGAGTGATACAAGAAGAACCGGCACGCCGGATGGCGTCAGGGCGGAAAGCTTTTCGGCGTAAGACTGCTGCATGGTGCGCGGCATGGCAACGAGGGCGGCCCGGTCGAAGACGCCGCCGATACGGCGAGTGACGGCTGGATCAAGCGTTAAGTGATCGCCGCACCAAAGTGCAAAGGGTCCGGCTCGCTTGACGGTAAAGGCGCCTTCAGCGACTGAGGCTGGCGTGCGCGAGCGTTCGGCGAAGAACTGGTCGATTGCGGATTGTGCCAATTCGGTGCCGATGACCGCATGGCCGTGATCCGCGAGCCAGACCATATCTTTGCTCTTGCCGCACAATGGTACGAGGACTTCAGAGCCCTTCGGAACGCCGAGGGCCGGCCAGTGGCGCTCTAGGAAATCATGAGCGGATGGCTGATGGAAGCCAATGTCGGATTTCTGCCAGCGATCGAGCCAAAAACTATGATCCATGGTGGCGGCCTAGCTGCGGTAGTCGGCGTTGATCGAGACGTAATCGTGGGTGAGATCGCACGTCCACACCGTGGCGGATGCGGACCCCGCACCGGCGTTGATGCGGATGACGATCTCGGGGTTCTTCATATATTGAGCGACGGTGGCCTCATCGTACTCCTCGGCGCGCTCGCCGTGGCGGGCGACGCAATGCTCGCCGAACCAGATCGCGAGTTGATCGCGGTCGGCGGCTTCGCCGGATTTGCCGACGGCCATGACGACACGGCCCCAATTGGGATCTTCGCCCGCGATAGCGGTTTTGAGGATCGGTGAGTTGCCGCAGGACAAGGCGATTTTGCGCGCGGCGGCTTCGGTTTCAGCGCCTTCGACGATGAAGGTGACAAACTTGGAGATGCCTTCGCCGTCTTTCGCCACCTGCACGGCAAGGTCGCGCATCAAATCCTGAAGGGCGCTGGAGAAATCTTTAAGACGCTTCGACTTCGATTTGGTGATCGGCTTCTGGCCGCGCGCGCCGGCGGTGCCGGTGGCGAAGAGGAGGCAAGTGTCGGAGGTGGACGTGTCGCCGTCGATGGTCATGGAGTTAAACGTCGTTTGAACGTGTTCGTGCAAGAGGTCCTGCAAGACATCGGCGGCGATGGCGGCATCGGTGAAGATGAAGCACAGCATGGTCGCCATATCGGGCGCGATCATGCCGGCGCCTTTGCAGAACCCATTGAGGGTGACGGGCGTGTCGCCGATCAGCGCGGTGCGGGTGGCGAGTTTGGGATAGGTGTCGGTGGTCAGAATGGCGCGGGCGGCGGCTTCGAAGGCGTCGGGGACAGCATGGGTGGCGAGACCCGCAAGGAGGTGGGTGAACTTTGCCGGATCGAGCGGTTCGCCGATGACGCCGGTGGAGGCGATGTAGACATCTTTGTCCTTGCAGCCAACGGCTTCCGCCGCGGCTGCGGCGGTGGCCTCGACAGCGGCGCGGCCCTTCATCCCAGTGAAGGCGTTGGCGTTGCCGGAGTTGACGACCAGAATGCGCGCGCTGCCTTGCTTCAGGCTTTTGCGGCACCACAGGACGGGAGCCGAGCAGGTTTTGGATTGCGTGAGGACGCCGGCTGCGGTGGTGCCTTCGTCCATGACGGCGACCATGAGGTCAGTGCGGTTCATGTAGCGAATGCCGGCTTCGGCGGTTGCGAAGCGGACGCCATCGACGGGCGCGAGCTTGGGTAGCGTGGAAGGCGCGAAGGGCGAGGCTTTGGACATCTTGGCCATGAGGGCACCGGTCAGTTGGGACGGGACGAGCTTACGCTTAAAAGCAATCAGGCCGCCTGGATGCAAGCGGCCTGATCAGAAAAAGAACGTGGAAGCAGCTAAGAGCTTTATTTCTTTTCGTCCGGGGCCTTGTTTTCTTCCGGGGCCTTGCCGGCCGGGGTGCCGGCGGCAGCACCGGCGGCGGCGGCATCCTCGATCTGCTTTTGCATAGCCGCTTGGGCTTCCGCCTGCTTCTTAGCGTCTTCCTCGGCCATTTTCTTGATCTCGGGGTCGATGTAGTCGATTTTCGCCTTGCCGCGCAGTTCGGTGGCGATGTTCTGGGCCTTGGACTGGACCATGGAGCCAATCAGGCGGTCCTTGACTTCGTCGAAGGACGGCGGCGGCTTCTGGCGGCGGTCTTCAACTTTGATAACGTGCCAGCCGAACTGGCTCTGAATGGGTTTGGACACTTCACCCTTCTTCAAGGCGAAGGCGGCTTCTTCAAACTGAGGGACCATCTGGCCCTTGCCGAAGTAGCCGAGCATACCGCCTTGCGTCTTTGAGCCGGCGTCGCCGGAATTTTCCTTGGCCAGCTGGGCAAAATCCTCACCGGCCTCGACGCGAACAAGCATCTTTTTTGCTTCGTCCTCACTCGCTACCAGAATGTGGCGCGCCTGGACCTCGTCCTCGGGCTTCACTTGCTTGACCTTGTCTTCGTAGATGGCGCGGGCCGCCTCTTCACCGATCGACGCCTTCACGGTTTTCTCGAAATAGGCGTCGCGGAGGGCGCGCTGGCGCCAGAAGGCCATTCGCTTGTCGAAGTCGGGGCCATCCCCCAGCTTCTGCTCGTTGGCTGCCTCGGCGTAGAGTTGGTTTTCGATCATAAACTCGACCAGCACGCGGCGGCGGGTGCCTTCGGGAAGGTTGCCCAATTCATTGCCAATCTCAGCCTCGGCAAGAGACAAATCAGATTCCGTGATCGAATGGCCATTGACGGTTGCGACCACCTTATCTTCGGCGTGGGCGCTAAAGGCTGCAGCGCCGAGCAGGCACGCGCTCAAGGCAACCGCATGAAATGATTGAGAAAGCTTCACGGAGATCCGTCCTTTTGGGCTATGTCATCGAAAGGTCCGTGCGACAGACCCCAGGCGGCCCGGGCCGCGCTTGACGTTCGAAGACGCCTGGATACCCCTGAGGGACGACCGCTGCCAAGTTAAGTTTTGGAGATAGGCCTATTGCGAGCCCTCATCGGAGGCGCTGGGAGACCATGGCGCGTTGACAATCAAGGGTCGCAATCCTTATGTCTCGCCGGTGAAGTGGAGAGCCGCGCGCAGCGTTGCCTCTCCCGCCCGAGCTCATTCCGCACGACGCATCTTCGTCAGATCGTCGGCTCTTCGCCCGGTGTGGGCAGAGTGCGCCGCGTTGCATTTGCTTTTCCCGAGAGCATTCCGCTCAAGATCTTGAGGACATTGACCTTCATGTTGTCCATCACGTCGCTCGCCGCAAAAATATTCGGCACGTCAAACGATCGCAAGGTCAAGTCGTATCGGGCTCGGGTGGAGGAGATCAATGCGCTTGAGCCGGACTTGGTGAAACTGAGCGACGAGGACCTGAGGGCACGGACGGCGATGTTCCGCGAGCAGTTCAAGAATGGGACGTCGCTGGACGATCTTTTGGTACCCGCCTTTGCGACCGTGCGCGAGGGCGCCAAGCGTGCGCTCGGGCAGCGGCACTTCGACGTGCAGCTGATCGGCGGCATGGTTCTGAACGACGGCAACATTGCGGAAATGAAGACGGGCGAAGGCAAGACACTCGTCGCGACCGCGCCGGTGTATCTCAATGCGATCGCCGGAGAGGGTGTGCATGTCGTCACCGTCAACGATTACCTCGCCCGGCGCGACGCGGAATGGATGGGGCAGGTTTACCGGTTCCTGGGACTTACTGTCGGCGTGATCGTGCATGGCATCGACGATGAACAGCGCAAGGCCGCTTATGACGCCGACGTGACGTATGCGACCAACAATGAATTGGGCTTCGACTACCTGCGCGACAACATGAAAATGAGCAAGGATGACATGGTCCAGCGCGGCCATGCGTTCGGCATCGTGGATGAAGTCGACAGTATTCTCATCGACGAAGCACGGACGCCGCTGATCATTTCGGGACCGCTCGACGACAAGGCCGATCTTTATATTTCCGTCGACGCGCTCATTCCGAGACTTGTCGCGGAGGACTTCGAACTCGACGAGAAGCAGCGGCAGGTGTCGCTGACGGAGAGCGGCAACGAGCGCATGGAGGAGCTTCTCAAGGAGGCGGGTCTCTTGCGGGAAGGTTCGCTTTACGACGTGGAGAACGTTACAATCGTCCATCACGTCAATCAGGCGTTGAAGGCGCACAAGCTGTTTCAGCGCGACAAGGATTATATCGTCAAATCCGGCGACGTGGTCATTATCGACGAGTTCACGGGCCGTATGATGCCTGGCCGGCGCTATTCGGAAGGCTTGCATCAGGCGCTCGAAGCCAAGGAGCGCGTTGAGATCCAGCCGGAGAATCAGACGCTCGCCTCGATCACGTTCCAGAACTATTTCCGGCTGTATGAAAAGCTTGCCGGCATGACCGGTACGGCGTCGACGGAAGCGCAGGAGTTCGGCGATATCTACGGCCTCGAAGTAATCGAGATTCCGACAAACGTCGTTGTTTCGCGTATCGACGAAGACGACGAGATCTACCGGTCGCAAAAGGAAAAGTACGACGCGATTGTTGCAACGATTGCGGACGCGTATCGCAAGAACCAGCCGAGCCTCGTTGGCACCACGTCGATTGAGAAGTCGGAGCAGCTTTCCGCGCTTCTCAAAGACAAAAAGTACATCGCGGAACTGGGCGGACGCTTCATCGAACAGGCCAAGCGATTCACGAGTTCCAAGGAAGCCGACATCAAGGCGTATTTCGAGGACATCGGCACGTATCTCACCGAGACAGCAGCGCGTGTAAAGTCGGGCGATCCGATCCCGCATCAGGTTTTGAACGCGCGCTTTCACGAACAGGAAGCATCTATCGTTGCGCAGGCCGGCGTGCCGGGGGCGGTGACGATCGCCACCAACATGGCAGGCCGCGGCACCGACATTCAGCTCGGCGGTAACGTCGACTACCGGATCCGGGACTGGGTGAAGGACGAGAAGGCGGCAGGGCGCGAGCCGGACGAGGCGGCGATTGCCAACCAGCGGGAAAGGATTGCGACCGACGTCGCGGAAAAGAAGCGGCTGGCGCTGGAGGCAGGTGGGCTGTTCGTCATGGGTACGGAGCGGCATGAGAGCCGCCGCATCGACAATCAGTTGCGCGGCCGTTCAGGCCGTCAGGGCGACCCGGGGCGCTCGAAGTTTTATCTCGCGCTCGATGACGACCTGATGCGTATCTTCGGCTCAGACAAGATGGAAACCATCCTGAAGACGCTCGGCCTGCAGGACGGCGAAGCGATCACCCATCCGTGGATGAACAAGTCGCTTGAGATGGCGCAGAAGAAGGTCGAGGCGCGCAACTTCGATATTCGCAAGCAGATCCTCAAGTATGACGACGTGATGAACGATCAGCGCAAGGTCATCTTCGATCAGCGCATCGATATCATGGCGGAAGAGGACGTCTCGCAGACCGTGAAGGAACTGCGCCACCAGATCGTGCAGGACCTTGTGTCGAAGAACATCCCCGAGAAGGCCTATGCCGAACAGTGGGACACCAAGGCGCTGCAAGAGGCCGTCTCCAACATCTTCGATCTCGAATTGCCGATCACTGAATGGGCTGCGGAAGAGGGCATCGCGGATCAGGAAATCCAGGAGCGCTTGATCGAGGCTGTCGACAAGCGCGCAGCGGAGAAGGAGGCCGAACTCGGCACTGAACTCTACCGTCAGATCGAAAAGGAAGTTCTGCTGCGCACTCTGGACGGGCTGTGGCGCGAGCACATCGTTTCGCTCGAACATCTGCGGCAGGTCATCGGGTTCCGCGCCTACGGTCAGCGCGATCCGCTAAATGAATACAAGAGCGAGGCGTTTACGCTCTTTGAATCGCTGCTGGCGCGATTGCGTGAGGCGGTGACTGGGCAGTTGATGAATGTGGCTCTCGTTCCGGCGGATCAGCAGCCGATGCTACAGCCGGTCGAACTCCCGCCGATGGAGGCGCATCACATTGATGCCACCACGGGCCGCGATGAACTCGCCGATCTTCCCGACGAACTGCGCGACGAGATCCGCATGGTCGACCGTGCGATTGCCGCGCGGGGCCGCGGTGCTGCCGACGAGGCTCCCCGGCGCATGCCGTTGCAGACGCGCCGGAGCGAGGGTGGTTTTGATCCGGCAACGCCTGCAACGTGGGGCAAGGTTTCGCGCAACGCGCTTTGCCCCTGCGGGTCGGGCAAAAAGTATAAGCAATGCCACGGCAAGCTGGACTGAGGCGTCGTGGACGTTCAGACATAAAAAAAGCCGGGGTGAGAGCCCCGGCTTTTTTGCGTCACTTTTTGTATGTGCGTCAGCGGCTCTTGGCGTCGTCATGACTGCCGGCAATGCGATCGGAGAGGGCCAAGAGAACGCTCGAGACGACGAAGACGAGGTGGATGATGACGAGCCAGAAGATCTGCTTCTCGGCTTCGGGTGTCACGACTTTCAGCGCCATGAACGATTTCAGGAGGTGGACTGCGGAAATCGCGACGATGGACGACAGCAGCTTCAGCTTGAGGGCGCTGAAGTCGATCGTACCCATCCACTCGGGCCAGTCTTTGTGGCCGATATGGTCGATCTTGGAGACGAAGTTCTCGTAGCCGGAGAAGATCACGATGATGAGAAGCGAGCCCATCAGCGTGAGATCGACGAGAGCCAAGATGCCAAGGATGACGTCTGACTCGGTGGCTGTGAATGCGTGGATCGCGAGATGCGCGAATTCGGCCATGAACTTAATCAACACGACCACGATCGACAGGGCGAGCCCCAAGTAGAACGGGGCCAGAAGCCAGCGGCTGGCGAAAATCGCGTTTTCGAGAAGGCGCTCAATGGTCGGCGCGGGTGTTGGCGTGGTCGGCGGATCGGTGTCGGCCATCGGGGTCCCTGGCAAAAATATGATTGACCGTGACTGCTATGGCATGGCCCGGTTGGAGATCGCAAGGACATGGAACGCCGCGTCAGCGCGTGCGGGTTGTGGTCGATGCCGCCTTGCGCGCGCGGGCGTCCGCCATGCGGGTCGCCTTACCTCTCCTCAGCGCGACGAACTTCCGGCAGCTGGGTCTCGCCAAGTTGCACGGCGGTTTTCCCGCCCGGCGGGACACTGCCCGCTCCAGCGGGAGCGGCGGCGGATTCAGATTGGGGATCAGTTCGAACATCTGCGCCGTCGAACTTTGCTCCGCGGAGGCTTGGATCAGCGGCGCCGAGACTGCCGGTTGCGACGGTGCCGCCGCGGACGCCTGCGGTGACGGGCTCGTTGCCGGGGTCTCGATCGGGACAACCTGCGCGGATGGGTCCGAGGAGCGAAGTGCGGCGACCGTCGCGCCGCACACGGCTAAAGGGTTTGGGGCGCCCGCCTCCGGCGGGCTGGCGTCTTGGATGTGATAGCGGTTCTCGCACACGCTGACGCGCGGCGGTTGGCGGGTTTTTTCGAAGCTGTCGTAGCCTTGCTTGAGGTTCGTCCAGAAGCCGGCCCATTCACTCTTGGCGTTCTTGGCGAGATTCTTTTCCGTCATGCGGAAAGGAAAGACGTGCGCGGGGATGTGACGCTGTCCACTGCGCAAAGCCGCCGTCGCAAGACCGTAGATCTCGCCAATGACGGGATTGGTCATGGCGAAGCAGCCGACCGACGAGCACCCGCCGTGGACGAGAATGTAGGAGCCAGAACGGCCCATCGCAGAATCGAAGGCGTTCGGAAAGCCGAGGTTCAAGGAGCGCGGCCAACGTCCGACGTGATGCAGTTGGCGCGAGGTGATCGTGTAGAAACCTTCGGGCGTCTGCTTGTCACCTTCGCGCTGCTTAGGCCCTAGCGTGCCGGACCAGTGGCAAATCGGGTAGGTGGCGAAGAGTTCGAAGCGGCCATCCTTTTCCAGCCAAACTTCAAGCTCGGATTCGGACTTGAAGATCCGGAGCAACATCGGTGCGCCGTTGGCGAAGCCTTTGGCCGCGAGGCGCTCAGAGGTTTTAGCGACGTCGGGGGTGCCGGGGAGCGGCAGGCGGCCAACTGCGGCGGCGCGCTGGCGCTCGATGCGGTCGGACGCGGCGTCTTTGAGTTCGATGGATAGTGCATGAGCGCTCGATGCTGCGGCCGCGGCAGTCAGAATGACTCCGGCGACGATTTTCCAGCGATCGATGGTACGTGCGAATAACAACGGACTACTCACCAAAACGTTGAGCCGCGAACTGGACGCACCCTAGACGGTCCCGGGCACCCCTGGCAACCGTTGGAACTCGCTTGTGCGCTTCAAGTTGCACGGCTTTTCCAGTTTGTGTGGCCGCAATTAATCTGTGGCGGCGGTTGTGTTGCCGGCGGCACACGTGGCGGTGACGGGGCCGGTGACATCGCGGGTGATCGCACCGGACGTGAAAACGTAGCGTTTGTCACAAACGCCGACAGTTGGCGGTAGGCGGTCTTTCTCGAAGTGATCATAACCGGCCTTAAGATCGCGCCAGAACCCAGCAGACGGCTCGCCTTGATAACTGGCGAGGTTTTGGTCGGTCATGCGGAAGGGAAAGACTTGGACTTGGAAGCGCTTTTGGCCGCCGTCTAGCGCGCGGGTGACAATGTTCCAGATTTCAGTGATGACCGGATCGGTCATCGCATAGCAACCAACCGAGCCGCAGCCGCCGTGAACCATAAGGAACGATCCCGTGCGGCCGTGGGCGCGATCATATGCGTTGGGGAAGCCGAGGTTGAAGGAGCGATGCCAGCGGCTGTTCGGATTGAGCGCCGTTTTGTCGACGGTATAGAAGCCTTCGGGGGCTTGATGGTCGCCGGTTTTGATTTTGGGGCCGAGGCGACCGGACCATTTGCAGATCGGATAGGTGGCGAAGAGGTCGTAACGGCCATCCTTCAGCATGAACAGTTCGAGTTCAAACTCGCGTTTGAAGACGCGCATGAGAATTGGCGTGCCGAGCGACATGCCATTTTCGGCCAGCCGTTGATCAAGTCGCGTTAAATCGGGTGTGCCCGGCAGCGCTTGGCCGGTGGAGGCGAGCCAGACGCGGTGGTGGCGTTCAGCGGAGATCAGATAGCTGTCGCGCAGCGCTGCGGGCATCAGCACGACGGCTGCCAGTGCGATGACGACAAGTGCGAGCAGGACGACGCCTGCCAGACTAGACTTACGGCGCTTTGATTTAGAAATCGGTTCGGCCATCGCGTTCGCTCCGCGCAGATTCGATGCTCTGGCCTAGAGGGGAAAGATGGCGGAGATCAGGGCGCGTTCAAGCCGAGCGAGGCTGGGACTTCGACGGGCTTTTTGGCGGGGGTTTTGCGCTTGATCGGCGCCGGTTCGGCGGTCAGATGGGCTGCACCGGGGAGCGAGGCTGGCGGTGGGTTTGCAATCGAGCCGGTGGTCGGTGAGGCGACCGCTGGTGGGACGGGGGCGGCGGCCGGTGCGGCGACAGGCTTGGGCAATGGGGCTTCGCCGTCGGACCAAGCGAGCGCTGTTTCTTCACGCGCCTTTTGGCCAGGGACGATGGTGCCCTTCTGTGCGGCGATCTGCTGATCGAGAAGATTGGGCACAAACGGTGTCAGTTCCTGCTTCTGGAGGCGCGGGCACTGGCCTTCGGGATCGATCCGTCCCGTCGCTGGCAGGGCGACGCCTATGACGTATTTGCGCTCGCAGACGGCAACGGTGGGCGGCACGCGATACGTTTCGAAGTAGTCATAGGCAGGCTTGATCATCTTCCAGAATGCGATGTGCTTGTGGTCCTTGAAGCGGGCCAACTTGTCGTTCGTCATGCGGAAGGGGAAGGCATGGACGGCGAACGCTGTCTGGCCATTGCGGAAGGCTTCACGGGCGAGCGCATAAATCTCTTCGGCGAGCGCGTCGGTCATGGCGTAGCAGCCGGCGGATTTGCATTTGCCATGGATCATCAGGAATTCGCCGGTGCGATCGTGGGCGCGATCGTAGGCATTGGGGAAGCCGAGGTTGAAGGCGACGTGGAAGCTGCTGTCCGGCTTCATCTGCTTGGGGCCGACGGCGTAGAAGCCTTCGGGGGCCTGCTTATCGCCCTTTTTGATTTTGGGACCGATCTCGCCGGACCAATTGCAGATCGGGTATGTCTTGAAGTGGTAGAAGCGACCGTCCTCGCGCGCCTTCCAGACTTCGAGTTCGGATTCTTCCTTGAAGATGCGGACGTAGATCGGCGTGCCCGGCTGCATGCCCTTTTTGCCGATGAGATCGATGGTTTCCTTCGGCAGCGGCTGCTCGGCGGGTATCAGTTCGGGCGCGCTTCCGCAGCCGGCGAGCACAAGCATCGCGGCGGTCAACGCAGCAGCAATGAACGATCCACTCGACTTCACGTCCCCACCCTGTTGTTCCTCGCAGTTCTGCGAATCACCATCCGTTTGGGAAGGTTAATACTTCCATAACAGATCACATCGCAGCCGACATTGAAGCGCAGCATCGCCCATCGTCAATTGGGCATCAGGCACCGCGAATACGGCACCTGTGAGGCGCCTATCACAGCGTTAACAACGGGTTGGATGTGCGGCGCGCGTTGCTAGAGCGAGCGGCCGATTTCGAGGAAGCGATCTTGGCGTTGGCGGCGGATTTCGGTTGGGCTTTTGCTGTCGAACTCAGCCAGAGCCTTAGCGATGGCGTCGCCGACGCGCTTCATGATCAACGGCCGGTCGCGGTGGGCGCCGCCGACGGGTTCCTTGACGACTGTGTCGATGACGCCGAGGACTTCGAGATCCTGGGCGGTGATCTTCATGCTCGTTGCGGCGTCGATGGCCTTGGAGCTGTCGCGCCAGAGGATGGAGGCGGCGGCTTCCGGCGAGGCGACCGTATAGATTGAATGTTCGAGCATGAGGATGCGATTGGCGGTGGCGATCGCAACCGCGCCGCCCGATCCCCCCTCACCGATGATGACGGCGATCACAGGCACGCCGATGGCAAGGCATTTGTCGGTGGACCGCGCGATGGCTTCGGCCTGCCCGCGCTGTTCGGCTTCGACGCCCGGATATGCGCCCGCCGTGTCGCAGAGCGTGATGACAGGGAGCTGGAAGCGCTCGGCCATTTCCATGAGGCGGACGGCCTTGCGATAGCCTTCGGGCTTGGCCATGCCGAAGTTGTGACGGAGACGGCTTTCCGTATCGGAGCCCTTTTCGTGGCCGATGACCATAACCGAGCGACCGCGAAAAGTGCCGAGGCCACCGACAATGGCCTCGTCCTCGCCGAAGTAGCGGTCGCCGGCGAGTGGCGTGAAGTCTTGGATCAGGTCGGCGACATAGTCGAGGCAATGCGGTCGCTCGGGGTGGCGTGCGACTTCGGTTTTTTGCCAGGGTGTGAGCTTGGCGTAGGTTTCGGCAAGTGCCAGATTGGCCTTCTGCTCGAGCTTTTTGATTTCGTCGGCGATGTTGACGGCGGTTTCAGAGCCCTCAAGTGTGCGCAACTCCTGCACCTTGCGCTCGAGTTCGGCGATGGGCGTTTCGAACTTCAGATACGTGCGGACGATGGTGGGGGCTGGGCGTTCGTTCGTCGGGTCCACGTGGATTTGCCTCGTCGGTAAGAGCCGGGGGGCGCGAAGCCGCGCCGGTAGCGCCCGGTTCATTGAATTTCCGGCGGACGATGCGCGCGGCGTCACACACCTGTCAAGGCTCGGGAACGGCGCACCTGGGGGCTCCGCCTGCTTATCCCAGACAAAGGAATTCGCGTTTACCTTCAACGGCCTCGCGGTTCGCGGATGGGGAGCATCAGAAGCATGCCGGCGATCAGGAAGACGGTGATCGCCGCCATGCCGATGCGCTGGCTGCCGGTGGCCAAAGTCACGGTGGCCACAAGGAACGGGGCGAGGAAGGCGGTCACTTTGCCGGAAAAGGCGAAAAGGCCGAAGTACTGCGTGATCTGGTCGGGCGGGGCGAGGCGGGCCAGGAGGGAGCGGCTGGCGGCCTGGACGGGGGCGGCGACGAGGCCGACGAGGACGGCGAAGGCGAGGAAGGTCTGTTCGCCGAGTGAGGAAAAGGGGCTAGAACCCGGTACTTTGGGGGCGACGTCGAGCGAGAACAGGATGCTCGTTTTGTCGACGGAGAGAATGCCAACTGCGCCGATCAGCAGCAGGACGAGGGAGAC
>JALHQM010000029.1:0-1473 GCA_022841965.1 Hyphomicrobium sp.
TAGGGGTCTGACCCCACTGCCCCTCCCCCACAGAACCCACCATCGCCCCCGGTCACACGCCCGTCATCTGCCCGTCAAACCAGCGTTGCACCAATTTTCTACACAACCCCGGCCGGCTTTTGGCCGGACGATCCTACGCCGCACGCCCTCTCGCGGATGGGATCGGGAGCAGTTAGAGACCAGCCGTCGCCTTTCCGGACATGCCCCCGCAGCCCGGAAAAGTCGGCAGCTGGTCTCGTTTGCCCTCTCAGAATTCAAGCTCCCATCTTGATCCCACTCGCCGCTGTCCGTTAACTCGCGCGAAGCGGGGGCAAAGGTGATTCTCACAATCCTCATCATGGTGATCGCAACCGTCGCCGTGGCAGCCCTCAAGCTGGCCCCGCGCATCGGCAATAGTCGCGTCGTCTACCCCACCACACCCGACAAACCGGTCCCCTTCGGCTATCAAATGGCGTGGCTGGCGATCCGCTCCCGCGACACAGCCGCCGTCATGGACGCACTCGGCCTCGACGCCGGCCAACCCTCAAACTGGAATTCCGGCATCGGCACCGTCTACGACCCGCGCCTCGGCCAGAACCATGTCTTCATCTCCCCGCCGGTCAACGGTTGGACGTTCGTCGTCGGCCTCCCCCTGCCCCAGCCAATGGGCCGCTCATTCGCCGACAAAGCGATGCCCCTTCTGCTCGACCTCGGCGACCACTTTGTCGAAGTCCAATTGTTCATGGCCTTCCCGCCGGTCGATCTCTTCGCCTGGGCGCGCATGATCGACGGCCGCCTCGTCCGCGCCTTCGCCATCGGCGACGACGGCATCATCTGGAACAAGGGCAAGACGACCAAAGAGGAGCGAGCCCTCGGCCTGAAACTCTTCGAGTTGCGTGGAGTTCGCGATCGCCGCGGCGATGCCGGCGGCCCACTCATTCTGCATCCGACGGAAGATCACGTCATGCAGGTGGCTCAAAGGTGGAGCCTCGACCCCACCAAACTTGGCCCGAAATCGGGACCCGAAGCGATGGGGGTGATTGCGCGATCCCCAATAAGCTGGCGCGTGGAGCGCCTGCGTAAATCGGCCTAATAGGTCCAGCCGTGCTTAATTGAAAAGTGCCACAATCTCCCGGTCAACCATCTCGATCTGCCGGTTCCGTTGCGCGTCCGCGCGGACGTCCGCCAGATCTACAATTGCCGCTGTGGCACGCTTCTGCGCCGGCGCCATCCGCCCGATGACAACGCCCGGCCTCACGGTCGCGGTCCGCTTCAACGCCGTTGGAGCGGCCACCGGCTTGGGCCTATTGGCCCGCGCGACCGCTGCCGTGCTGCGCGTCCGGCTCGATGGAGAATTGAGCCTGGAAACGCTGTGCAAGAGCGCAGGAAGTTGCCGCGACGAGGTCGCTGGCGCAGTCACCACCACAGATTGGGCCTCTGCCGCCCGGCGAATGAAGGCAACCGGCGCCGAAGCCGAAAACCCCTGGTCTTGCG
>JALHQM010000029.1:1573-2994 GCA_022841965.1 Hyphomicrobium sp.
CCAGCGCGCGCGGTCTCTCGCTCCCATCAAGTCGGTCTGCGGTGCTTCGGCTCCGAATCATACGGTGAGTGTGCGGGGCCGAGCCTCACCCCGGCAAGCGGTCCCCAAAAGGAAACACGAACCCGCCGCCTCTCTCCACAAGTCCAGCGGTGACCATCCTTCGCTCAACGCGGCCCCGGCAAGGGCGACGACCCCACGCTGCCGAGCCCATCGTCCTCGCGCTTGGTCGAACGTACCGGCGGCACGGCCATTTCCCCCGCCGAGCACAGTTTGCGCTCATCTTCATTCGGACCGCACGCGATCGGCTTGGCGTCCTTGGAAAAGCAGATCCGGATCTCGCGCAATCGGCCCCGGTTGCCCCGCGAGCACGACACCGCGATGGCGTCTGGCGGTAGCCCGGGGTTGGCTTTGACAAACGCCCGCTTCAGGTCGCGCGGTGAGACATACTGCGTCTCGAACGGATTGATGTAGTCGTCCGGAATGCGAATGGCTTTGAACAGCCGCCGCGACAGCGTGAAGTAGCCCTGGACGTCGAGGCCCGAGCAGGTGCCGTGCTTTCGGTACTCGTGAATGACAAGTCCGCGGCTCGGCATGATATCGAGCATTCCCGTGATCACGGTATCAGGCACAAACGGCCGTCGCTGGGTCCGGCAATCCTGCGGCCACCCGCGCGTGTACTGAGGCCACAACCCGTGCAGCACGAAAGAATACTTTTTCCCATCGCGCCGGTTACACTGCATGTCGTCGTCTTCGCCCTGCGGTGTCGAACAATGCGTCGGGCTCCACGACAGAACCAGCGCATAGTAGTCGAATTTCCCGGCCACATGCTCCTGACGGCCCTCCCGCCCACTGTCGTCCCAACGCAATTGCGCGTGCGCTGCCGGTGCCATCGGTCCAGCGATCGACAGGGCAATAGCGAGACGAAAAGCAATCAGCATCATACGCACGGGATCGAAGCTCCTTGAACGGCTGGGCACCTTAGCGGGCACTGCGGCAAGCGCAATCCCCGCCGCAGCGAAAGCGTTTTATCGGCCGCCGTCGGCAAAAGCGGCGAGAATGCGCGCCCAGCTGCGCGCACCTTTGGTGAAGCTCGTCAGATTGTATTTTTCGTTCGGGCTGTGAATGCGATCATCGTCGAGCCCGTAGCCGACGAGCAGGCTGTCCATACCGAGCGCATCCTTGAACGACGTGACAATGGGAATCGAGCCGCCGCACCCCATCAGCACCGCAGGCTTCCCCCACTCCGCTTCCAGCGCCTCGGCTGCAGCCCGCACCGCCGGCGCCGTCGTATCGAAACCCACCGCAGCGCTGCCCCGCGTCCCGATGAAGTCCACCGTGCAATCAGATGGGAGGTTGGCACGGATGTGATCCTGCAACAGCGTCAGACACCGGTCCGGGTCCTGCCCCGGCACCAAGCGGCA
>JALHQM010000029.1:3094-13583 GCA_022841965.1 Hyphomicrobium sp.
CGCGCCGCCTCAAAAAAGGTCATCAGCTGACCTTTGTTGTCCTGTGCCCCGCGCGCGATGATAACCCGGCCGTTGCCCGGCTCCTCGACGATGCGCGGTTCAAACGGATCAGTCGTCCACAAGTCCAGCGGATCAGCCGGCTGCACATCGTAATGCCCGTAAAAGAGCACGTGCGGCTGCTTTTGCGTGCGCGCCTTGCGGTCGTGCCCAACAACCATCGGATGCCCCGTCGTATCCCGCACCGACGCGTCGAACCCGATCTCCCTGAGTGCCGCCGCGCACCACTCCGCCGCCCGCCGGCACGATGACGCAAACGCTGGATCGGTCGAAACACTGTCGATCCGCAGGAGTTCGAACAGCCGCTCCAGACCCGCCTCCCGGTTCTGATCGAGCTTTTCGAGAACTGCGGGCAAATGTCGGTTCATGGGCCTCTCGCGGTCAGGTCGAAGTCGGGTACGGCGTAGCCAATTCAGGACGCACCTACAAGGCGGCTGAACGCTTCTTTTGCACCCCGCCCCGACCTGCTATGCCAACATCCTGAGGCGATGTCGCGACGCCCAGGATGAGCGATCAGACCGCCCTCCGCGCCCGGCGCCGGGATGCGGAGGACGCGACCGGAAGCAGCACCCCATGCCAGCTTGGGTTTATCGTTTCGGCCCCGATTGTACGGATGGTCACGCAGGTCTCACCGAGGAACTCGGCGGCAAGGGGGCCAATTTGGCCGAGATGGCCCGCCTTGGCCTGCCGGTACCGCCTGGCTTCACCATTTCCACGCGCGTCTGCCGCTATTTCTTCGCCAACGGGGAGATCTTGCCCGACGGCCTTGAAAACGAAATTCGCGACGCTGTAGCGGCCACGGGACGGGCCACCGGCGCAGCATTCGGTGATCAAGCCAATCCACTGTTGTTGGCTGTCCGCTCAGGCGCCGCGATTTCGATGCCCGGCATGATGGACACGATCCTCAATCTCGGCCTCAATGACGAGACGGTCGCAGGCCTCGCCCACCGCTCCGGCGACGAACGCTTCGCCTACGACAGCTACCGCCGCTTCATCGAAATGTACGGCGATGTTGTCCTCGGCGTCGACCACGGCTTGTTCGCTGATCTTCTCGACAACTTCAAGAACCTCAACGCACTCGCCTCCGATACAGAAGTCACAGCCGCCCAGTGGCGCGATGTCATCGGCCGCTATAAGGAGGCCATCCGCTCCGAAATCGGCCGCGATTTTCCCCAGGACACGAACGAGCAACTCTGGGGCGCCATCAACGCGGTCCTGCGCTCCTGGCACAATGAGCGCGCCGACAGCTACCGCCGCCTCCACGCCATCTCCGAAGACATGGGTACCGCTGTCACCGTGCAAGCCATGGTCTTCGGCAATCGCGGCGAAACATCCGCCACCGGCGTCGCCTTCACACGTAACCCGTCCACCGGTGCCAATGAAATCTACGGCGAATATCTCCCGAACGCCCAAGGCGAGGACATCGTCGCCGGCACGCGCACACCATTGCGGTTGACGGAAAAAGCCCGCGCCGAAATGAAGGCTAAGGAAGCCACTCTTGAAGCGGTCATGCCCGGCGCTTTCGCGGAGCTGAAGGCCATCTTCGCCCGTCTTGAAGCCCACTATCGCGATATGCAAGATGTCGAATTCACAATCCAAGAAGGCAAAGTCTGGATGCTCCAGACCCGCTCCGGCAAACGCTCCGCCGAAGCAGCACTCAAGATCGCCGTCGACCTCGTCGAAGAAGAAATCATCTCCCGCGACGAAGCCGTCATGATGGTCGAGCCCGAGGCGCTCTCCCACCTCCTCCATCCGCGCATCGAGGCCGGCGCCGCCAAAGATCTCATCGCGCGTGGCTTGCCCGCCTCCCCCGGTGCTGCCACCGGAGAAATTGTTCTGACCTCGCAAGAAGCCGAAGTCATGCGGGCACAAGGCCGCCACGTCATTCTCGTTCGCGTCGAAACCAGCGCCGAAGACATCAACGGCATGAGTGCCGCTGCCGGCGTGCTGACGCAGCGCGGTGGCCTCACCAGTCATGCCGCCGTCGTCGCCCGCAGCATGGGCCTGCCCTGTATTTCCGGCGCAGGAGGCATCCGCATCGATCTTGCCCAAGGCACCGTGCGCACCGCGAGCCGTACCCTCAAGCGCGGCGATGTCATCACCATTGACGGCACCACCGGCGAAGTCCTTGCCGGCGCCGTGCCGATGAAACAGCCCGAACTCTCGGCAGACTTTGCAACCCTCATATCCTGGGCCGACACCTTCCGCGGCCTCAAAGTCCGCGCCAATGCCGATACCCCGCGCGACACGCTTCAAGCGCGCAAACTCGGCGCTGAAGGTATCGGCCTTTGCCGCACAGAACATATGTTCTTCGACGCCTCCCGCATTCTCGCCATGCGCGAAATGATCTGCGCCAGCGACGAAAAAGGACGCAGAGCAGCTCTGGCCAAAATTCTGCCGATGCAGCGCTCCGACTTTACTGAACTGTTCCGCATCATGGACGGGGACCCCGTCACCATCCGACTCCTCGATCCCCCGCTGCACGAGTTCCTGCCCCGTCATGAAGCCGAACTGGCCCCGATCGCTGCAGCGCTGGGCATCACACTTGAACGCCTCAAGACCCGAGTCGCCGAACTCTCCGAATTCAATCCAATGCTCGGCTTCCGTGGCTGCCGCCTCGCCATCCGCTATCCCGAAATCACCGAAATGCAGGCCCGCGCCATTTTCGAAGCCGCTATCGAAGCCGGTAAGGCGATGGGACACGCGGTCAAACCCGAGATCATGATCCCCCTCGTCGCCTACCGCCGCGAGTTCGACATTCTGGCCGATGTGATCCGCGCCACTGCGGCAAGGATCGAAGGCGAAACGGGCCAACGCCTCATCTACCAGATCGGCACCATGATCGAGCTGCCCCGCGCGGCGCTTCGCGGAAAAGAATTGAGCGAAGGTCAGGGCGGTGCCGAATTCTTCTCCTTCGGCACCAACGATCTGACGCAAACGTGTCTCGGCCTGTCGCGCGACGACGCCGCTCCGATACTTTCAAATTATGCTGGCAAGAACATTTTCGAGCGCGACCCCTTCGTCTCCATTGACGAAGCCGGCGTCGGCGAACTGATCCGCATCGGCGTCACCGGTGGCCGCGCAGGCCGCCCCGGTCTCAAAATCGGCATTTGTGGTGAACATGGCGGTGATGCGACCTCTGTCGCTTTCTTCCACGAGCTCGGACTCGACTACGTGTCGTGCTCGCCGTTCCGCGTGCCAATTGCGCGTCTAGCCGCTGCGCGCGCCGCAATCACCGCGCGCCGGCGTGGCGCCAGCTGAGAATTGCTAATTACAGCATACCCCGGTCGGGATCGCCGTCGTCGCCCAATCGCCGCCTGACCGGCGCCGCCCCAGTGTTCTTCGGCGTCAGCAGAATGGCAATCACAAACGGCGGGAAAACAAAGCACCACGCGGCCCAAGAGGAGTAGTCGCGGTTCTTCATCGCCGCGATGACGCCACCAACGATCGCCGACGTAATCGCGACCAAGCCCCAGATGACGATATAAGTCATGCGCTCCTCGTCCGCCGAGTGTGGCGGGTCTTCGCCCTCAACTCCGGCTGCCATGCACTTGGGTGATGATTGCGGCAAAAGCAAGCTTGCAGGGTCGCACTTGTTAACGGGCGCGCGACTTACCCTTTGAAATCAAGACCAAGATCGAGCACCGCAGCAGAATGCGTCAAGGCACCGACGGAGATCAAATCGACACCGGTCTCCGCAATAGCGCGCACAGTCTTCAGATTGACCCCGCCTGACGCCTCCGTCAGCGCCCGCCCGCCCACCTGCTTCACCGCCGCCCGCAACGTCTCCGGCGCCATGTTGTCCAGCAGCACGGCATCGACGGAGTGTTTGAGAACGAGCGCCAGCTGTTCGAGCGTGTCGACTTCAACTTCGATCTTCACCATGTGTCCGGCGTAGGTCCGGGCGCGCGTGATCGCGGCTTCCACACCGCCTGCCGCAACAATGTGATTATCCTTGATCAGGATCGCATCAAAGAGCCCCGTGCGATGGTTCTGCCCGCCGCCGCAGCGCACGGCATATTTCTCAAATGCCCTGAGCCCCGGCGTCGTCTTGCGCGTATCTGCAATCGCAGCGGTTGTTCCGCTGATCGCGTCCACATAACGCCGCGTCAGCGACGCAATCCCCGACAACCGCCCCAAATAATTGAGCGCCACGCGCTCGCCCGTCAGGATCGCCCGTGCATTCCCCGAGATCCGCGCCACCACGTCGCCCGGTTCCACCCGCCCGCCGTCGGCCGTCACCCGCTCGAACCGCACGCTCTCATCCATCGCCGCGAAGGCCGCCGCCGCGAGATCGAGCCCCGCGATCACGCCAACCTGACGTGACGCGATGACCGCCTCCGCCGTCGCATCAGCCGCCACCGTCGCGTCCGTCGTCAGATCACCCGCCAACCCCAGATCTTCGGCGAGCGCATCGATCACGGCCCGCTGGAAAAGCGCCTTCGGCAATCGGGGTAAACTCACAGCGACAGCTCCAGCGCAACGCGCTTGGCCCGCGGCTTCAGCGACGCCTCGACCGACTTCAAATCATCGAGCGTCACAAATGTCCGCTTCTGCAGCCGCGCCTCCGCCTCCGGATAATCGCTACGGAAATGCCCACCCCGGCTTTCCTTGCGCGACAACGCCGCCGCCGCGATGAGCCGCGCCGTCAGCGCCATATTCGCCACCACTGCGTCGCCCGCAGCCTCGGCCGCAATCTCGCGCAGCGCCATCAGCGCGTGGCGCAGCCCCTTCGCCTCACGCACCACACCCACATCTTCGCTCATAATTCGCCGGATACGGCGCATCGCGTCGGCCCTGAGCCGCATATCGACAACCTTGCCGCCCTTGACTAGCCGCAGCTCCGCCACCGGCACGGCGCTCGACGCCGTCACCAACGAACCAATATCGTCTGCGACCCGTCCGCCCAGGACGATCGCCTCCAGCAACGAATTCGACGCCAGTCGGTTCGCACCATGCAATCCCGTCGAAGCCACTTCACCCGCCGCCCACAAGCCTTCCACGCTCGATCGCCCGTGCATGTCGGTCGCGATGCCGCCCATGTGATAGTGAGCCGCCGGCGCCACCGGGATCAAGTCGACCACCGGATCAATCCCCGCAGCCTGACAGTGCGCGTAAACCGTCGGATACGCCGTCTCGAACCGTGCCCCTATCGCCGCGCGGCAATCGAGAAACGCACCACGGCCAGCAACGATCTCTTCAAAGACGCCCCGCGCAACAATATCTCGTGGAGCGAGTTCCGCGTCTGCATGATGCCGCAACATGAACCGCTCGCCCGCATTGTTCACGAGCAAGGCGCCTTCCCCGCGCAACGCTTCCGTCGCCAGAGGTGCCGGGTCCGCTCCAATGTCGATCGCAGTTGGATGGAACTGCACGAATTCCGGATCGGCGATCACCGCGCCGGCCCTCGCCGCAAAAGCGATCGCCTCACCGCGCGCGTAAGCCGGGTTCGTCGTCACCGCATAAAGCCCGCCAACGCCGCCGGTCGCGAGCACCACAGCGCTCGCCGGGATCAGTTCATATGTCCCCTGCCCGCGCGTATCACCGCGCGCGAGTCGCACACCCACCGCGCGGCCATTCTCGATCACCAAATCTTCTGCTTCATGCCCGGTGATGACGCGGATTGACGGTGTCGCCCGCGCAGCGGCAATCAACGCCTGCATGATGGCCGCACCCGCCCGGTCGCCCGACACACGCACAATGCGCTTGGCGGAATGCGCAGCCTCCCGCGACAACACGAAATGCCCTTCCAGATCGCGGTCGAACGGTACGCCATACTGCAACAGATCGCGCACCCGCCGGCCGGCCTCTTCCGCCACGGTTTGCGCGACCTCTTCATCAACGATACCGGCGCCGGCAATCACCGTGTCGTGCGCATGCGCCTCCGCCGTATCGCCCTCGCCCACCGCCGCAGCGATGCCACCCTGCGCCCAAACACTCGATGCACCCTCGCCGAGCGGCGCGGCGGCAACGATTGTGACCGGCAGCGGCGCCAGCTTGAGCGCAGTGTAAAGCCCCGCCAACCCTGCGCCCACGATAACAATGTCACCGGGACCCAGAGGCGTCTTTGGCTTTGCAAAGCCCTTGAACTTGCCATTCCGATTGGTCTTGGCCATCAAATGCCACCTTGCTCCCAAGCCCCCACCCCGGGGCCCCAAAACGTCAGGCTCAGATCAGTTATTGAGATTGACCATCCGCTCTACAGCCCGGCGCGCGCGGACCGCCACGTCGGGGTCGACGGTGACCTCGTGCTTAAGGTCACGTAGGCTCTCGTAAATCGCTTCCAGGCTGATGCGCTTCATGTGCGGGCAGAGATTGCACGGCCGCACGAACTCCACCTCCGGCACGTCGTCGGCGACGTTGGACGCCATCGAGCATTCCGTCACCAGAAGCGCCTTGCGCGGCTTGTTTGTCTTCACCCAGTTGATCATGCCCGACGTCGAGCCCGTGAAATCGGCGACACCGATCACATCGGGCGGGCATTCGGGATGCGCGATGATCTTCACACCCGGATTGGCATCCCGGTACGCTTCCAATTCCTCCGCCGTGAAGCGCTCGTGCACCTCGCAATGGCCGCGCCACGCGATGATTTCCACATCCGTCTGCGTTTGCACATACTTCGACAGATACTCGTCCGGGATGAGCAGCACGCGCGGCGCGCCGAGGCTTTCCACGACCTTCACCGCGTTCGAAGACGTGCAGGTGATATCGCACTCAGCCTTAACGGCCGCCGACGTATTCACATACGTCACGATCGGAACGCCGGGATAAGCTTCGCGCAACAGCCGCACGTCCGCTGCCGTGATCGACGCCGCCAACGAGCAGCCAGCCCGCAGATCAGGGATCAGCACAGTCTTGTTCGGCGAGAGCAACTTCGACGTTTCCGCCATGAAGTGGACGCCCGCCTGAACGATGATGTCGCCCTTGGCCTTCGCCGCTTCACGCGCCAACTGCAAGCTGTCGCCGCGGAAATCCGAGACGCCATGGAAAATCTCCGGCGTCATGTAGTTGTGCGCCAGGATCACCGCCCCGCGCTCCGCCTTCAGGTCGTTGATCGCCTTCACAAACGGGGCGTAGTGCGCCCATTCCATCGGCGTCACAACGCGCTTCATCCGGTCGTAGACCGGCGCCAACTCGCGCTCCAGTGCGGGCGTGAAACGGATGCCGTGGTCCGGACCCGTCTTCGGCGCGGAGTGCACGGCTGCGGCAGCGGCTGATCGGCTGAGCGGAAGGGTGACCTGCACCATGAACTTTAAACCTCCACATCGGAAATCCACACAATGCTCATTGCGAGCATATTGAGGACCTGAGTACATTCGCCACTTGTCGGCGACACTGACTTATGCTCTATTCGAGCACTCTATTGCCTAATTTAAGGGATCGCGGCCTGCTTTTCCAGTGGAATGGCGCGCCGTGACACAAATTATTCGCGAAGCGATCAGGCAGCCCGAAAATGGCGAGGGCCCGCTTACGCACCATCGGACAATAAGAGATAGAAAAGAATTGACCCCGGCAGCAACGCCGCCGGGGTCCCAGCCTCAATCTCAAACGCGACCAGGCTTCACGCGCACACCTGGCGCCGGTCGCTCCAGCAAAACTTCTTTGCGGAACCGGTACAGTTTCGCCGGCCGTCCGCCCGTCCGCGTTTTCATATGACCCGTCGGCTCCACGAGTCCGGCTCCTTCGACCAAGCGGCGGAAGTTCTGCTTGTGCAGGTGCGGGCCGAGAATGGCTTCCACCGTCCGCTGCAACTCAAACAGCGTGAATTCCGGCGGCATCAATTCGAAGATGACCGGGCGATATTTGATCTTCGCGCGAGTCCGCCCAATGGCCGTCGCGAGAATTCGCCGGTGATCGAACCGCATCATCGCCCCAAGGCGTGGTGTCGGAGCCCAGGCAAGCGCGGCCTCGCGGCCATCGCGGCGCGCCTCTTCGACGAGACCGGCTTCATAAAGAAGCTCGTAACGCTCGAGAACTTTCTCTTCATCCCATGCTGCGCCATCGATCGCAAAACACATGCGCACGCGGTCCTGGCGTGCAATCGGCCGTGCCGGTTCGCCGACATGTTGCGGACGCTCTGCCCATTCGCGCAGCCGTGGAACGATCTCCGCCTCAAGAATAGCCGGACGGCCCTTGCGCCAATCTTCCCAGGGAAAATAATGATACCAGCTGCGCCAAGACCCGCGCTGCGACTCCTCGATCTGTCCGGCATCCGTGAGCGCGAGATATCCGACCGACACCACATGCGGCATCTCATCGTCAGGCTGAGCGCTTCGGCCGCGATCGCCAAATGAATAGAGCTGCTCGACGTACCCGAGTTCAAGGCCGGTCTGGTCCGAGACCCACGTCCTCAGACCACCCTCGAACGTGCGGTGTTTCAACGGTGAAAACGGCCCCGATGGCAAAGCATCCTGCCCACCTGTGTCGTCCTCGCGCACGACATGCACGACCGGCTCGTTGTCGAGCACGGCCACGATCGCGGCATTCAGGCCAATTTCTACAGCAGGTGCTTCCTGGCGCATCGCCGTCCCTTTGGGGTGATGTCGCTCGAGGCTCTCGCGCGGAATACGCCGCACATTTGCGTCCGATACCATGGGCCTAGTCTCCCGTCTCTATTAGCGTTAGACGATCGTGACTGCGGTCTCTCGCGACGTACCGTATGCGTGTCAACCGCTGCCTCTAGGGTGGCTAACGGTGCTGATCACCGAATATTCCAAGGACGCGCACAAGCTTGGGTCACTTTGTTCCAATCACGCCGGGTGCGCGGCCATAAAGCACTGCGAAACGGGCCAAAAACTGCCGCTCCGCCTCCTCGGTCGGCGATGCGGTAAGTCGATCCAGCTTTCGCGCTAAACGCGGGGACAGCCCATTCGGCTCACCAAAGTACAGGCGCGCCTCCACCTCAGTAAAACCCGCCAGCCGCGTCGCTTCATAGAAAGCCGTGATGGTGTCTGCAGCTTTGATGGCATCCGTGAGATAAGGCGGTAATGTGGCAGGCAGCCCGAACCGTTCGTGAATGGCGCCCAGAATGCGCAGCTCGAACGCCTTGTAGTCCAGCCCAATGGCTGTCTTGAACGGGCTGATGAGGTCGCCGATCACGTACTCTGGCGCATCATGAAGCAACGCCGCCAATGCATCTGCGTCGCTGCGGTCCGGCGCGCGATCGGAAAATATGGCTTCCACGATCAGTGCATGTTCAGCAACCGAAAAAGCATGCTCCCCCACCGTCTGCCCATTCCACCGCGCCACGCGCGCCAACCCATGAGCGATATCAGAAATCTCGATGTCGTCCGGCGACGGATCGAGCAGATCAAGTCTTCGGCCCGAGAGCATGCGTTGCCACGCCCGCGGACGCAGCACTTTTTGTGTTTCAGTCATTGCGGCTGCTCAAATGTACGGTGCAGCTTCAAGCACGCCGCATGTCGCGGACACGTAACGAGATGATCGTTCACGAAGCCGGCCGACTGCATGAACGCGTAGATTGTCGTCGGCCCCACGAACCGGAAACCCTCGCCCTTCAGCGCCTTCGAGATCCGCGTCGAGTCCGCTGTCACGGCCGGAACGTCTGTCATAGAGCGGAAGGTATTGAGCACCGGCCCGTCTTCCATATGCGACCACAGGAACGCTGCCAGCGTCGTCTTTTCCCTGAGCGCGAGATACGCCCGCGCATTGTCGATCGTCGCCTCGATCTTGAGCGTGTTGCGCACGATGCCCGCGTCTCCCATCAGCCGCGCGATATCATTATCCCCGTAACGCGCGATCCGCGTCGCATCAAAACCGTCAAACGCCGCCCGGAACGCCTCGCGCTTGCGCAGGATCGTGATCCACGACAAACCCGCCTGAAACCCCTCCAAGATCAGCTTTTCGAACAGCCGCCGGTCATCGGCATGCGGCACGCCCCATTCGCTATCGTGATAGTCAATGTAAAGCGGATCCGTCCCGGACCACGGACAGCGTTGCCCTTTTGGTGTGGCCTTTGCCATTGGTTCAGGTCCTTGGCCCCGCGCTTCGTTATCAGGCGTGCGAAATCGGTGGCTTGAAGTGCGCCCAGGATGGGATGTCCACCTGGAGGCGTGCATCCCCCGCCGTCAACGCCACACCTTTGGCCGCAAACTCCTCCACCCGGTCGAGCCGGAGCGCCGCCAGCGCACGCGATCCTGACACGGAACCAATCCGCCCGATCTCGGCCTCTACGGCCATGATCGCATCACCGGAAACAAGTGTGCCGCCGGTCGCCACCACCGGCACAATCCGCTTGCGCGCCGTGCCCCGGTGCTCCATCCGCGAGACAATCTCCTGGCCCACATAGCAACCCTTGGAGAACGACACGCCCCCCAGTTGATCAAACAGCGCCTCATGCACGAACGCATCGCCAAACGCGTAGTCCTTGCCACCTTCCGGAATGCCAAGCGCGATGCGGTGCGCATGATAC
>JALHQM010000029.1:13683-27182 GCA_022841965.1 Hyphomicrobium sp.
CGTACCTAAGGCGGGGCCGCCCGCTGTGGCAAGCCAGAACCCGCTCTCGCCGCTTAACATGCTGGACCCACCATGACCGCCCCCCTCGACCTCGTCATCTCCGGTGCCACCGTCGTCAACCACGACGGCGAAGGCATCCGCGATATCGGCATCCGCGATGGCCGGATCGTCGCGCTTGGCCAGCTGGGATCAGCAAAAACCCTCGACACGCTTCCCGCCCGTGGCCTCCACATCCTGCCCGGCGTTATCGACACGCAGGTCCACTTTCGCGAACCAGGCCTGACCCACAAGGAAGATCTGGAGACCGGCAGCCGCTCAGCCGTCGCCGGCGGCGTCACATCCGTCTTCGAGATGCCCAATACGGCACCGCTCACCACCTGCGCGTCCACGCTCGCAGCCAAGGTCGCCGCCGCCCGCCACCGCATGGTGTGCGACTTCGCCTTCTTTGTCGGCGGCACGCGCGAGAACATCGCCCACATCCCGGAATTAGAGCGCCTCGAAGGCTCTGCCGGTATCAAAGTATTCATGGGCTCCTCCACCGGCAACCTGCTCGTCGACGACGCCGCCTCCCTCGACAAGATCATTGCGAAACTCTCTCGCCGCGCGTCCTTCCACGCCGAAGACGAAGACCGCCTCAAGTCGCGCATGCACCTGCGCGAACCCGGCGACCCATCCTCCCACCCCGTCTGGCGCGACGAGGAAGCAGCCATCATCGCCACCAAGTGCCTCGTGGGTCTCGCGGAGAAATATCGCCGCCGCGTCCATGTCCTCCACATCTCCACCGCCGAAGAGATGGACTTCCTCGAAGCCCACAAGGAGTGGGCCAGCGTCGAGGTGACACCCCATCACCTCACGCTCGCCGCCCCCGAATGCTACGAGCAGCTCGGCACCTACGTTCAGATGAACCCGCCCGTCCGCGACGCCCGCCACCGCGAGCGGATCTGGAAGGCGCTGGCCGACGGCGTCGTCGACGTGCTGGGCTCAGATCATGCCCCTCACACCCGCGAGGAAAAGGACCACGCCTATCCCGCCTCGCATTCCGGAATGACGGGCGTCCAAACCCTCGTCCCCACCATGCTCGACCACGTCAACGCCGGCCGTCTATCGCTGCAACGCTTCGTTGACCTGACCAGCCACGGCCCGCAACGCCTCTTTGGCATCCGCGGCAAAGGCCGCCTTGCCGTTGGCTGGGACGCGGACCTGACAATCATCGATTTGAAACGCCGCGAAACCATCCGGGACAGCTGGATCGAAAGCCGCGTCGGCTGGACGCCCTACAACGGCAAGTCCGTCATCGGGTGGCCCGTCGGCACGTTCGTCCGCGGCCGCCGCGTCATGTGGCAGGGCGAACTGGTCAAATCGGGATTTGGCGAACCTGTGCGCTTCTATGACGTGTGACAGCCTGGAGGGTTAAGGCTGCAACCATCACGGTCTGTCGGCTTGGCATTGCCTTTGCAAAGACCTCGTCATGATGATCTCCACGCTGCCTTCCACGACCACGTTCGATCCCCAGCATGACGCAAACGCTTTGACCGGTTCGGCGGTCCGAGTGTCTGCGCGTGCTCTCCTGACGGCGCTTCTGACGGTGGCGTCGCTGGCGGCTGCGGGTACCGCTCTCTATCTCGTCAAGTCGGCCGCTGGCATCAATGTGCTGCCCTGGCCTTCGCCGCTCCACGATCTTCTCTACCACCTCGTTCGCTGAGGTCTGCACAGGCAACCCAATAAAAAAAGGCCGCCCAACAGGCGGCCTTTTCATTTTGAGTGTCGATCGCAACCGGTCTCAGTTGACCACGTGGACCGGCGTGCCCGACTTCACAAGCTTGGCCAAGTGGACGACGTGGCCGTTGTGCATACGGATGCAGCCCGATGATGCTTCTGTACCAATCGAACCGGAGTCGTTCGTGCCGTGGATGCGGTAGAGCGAGCTGCCGAGATAGATGGCCTTCGCGCCGAGCGGATTATTTATGCCGCCGGTCATCTTCATGGGCAGGTGTGGCTTGCGCTGGCGCATTTCAGCCGGCGGCACCCAGTCGGGCCATGCCTTGATGCCGGAAACCTTCTGCGTGCCCGTCCACTTGAAGCCCTTCTTGCCCACCGCGACCGGGTAGGCATAAGCCTGCCCATTGCCAAGCGTATAATAGAGCTTCTTCTGCGACTGATCGACGATGACCGTGCCTTTGCCATAACCCTTACCGTAGGACACCACCTGCGGCGACTGCGCGGAAATCGCCGGCTTCCCGCCACCCTGCATCAGTGCCTTCGGTTGACCGGAAAACTGCGGCGGCTTCTGCGGCTTCATCGTGCCGGGGCCGAATGCGCCCAACGACGGCTGCGCCTTTTGCGTCTTCGGCTTGACCATCCCGAACCCACCGCCCGATGCGGGCTTCGATCTGGGCATCTCGCCCCACATTCCATACGCGCCAGGAATCTCAGCCGACGCAGGCGATGCCATCGCAAAGAATAGGCCGGCGACAACGGCGAGATGACGAACTCTCATAACGGAACCCTTCAACTTGAAACCTAAACACCGCGGAAAACGGCGCAGCGACGACAGCAAAGCCGCCGCCCTACCGAAGCTACTTTTTGCTCCCTAACAGAGTAAAGCAGATGATGGAACCCTCAGACGCCAAGGTATTTTTGACGATTTGCCGCAAGTGCGAAATCTAGCCGAGCCATCGCTGCATTTTTTGACTGTGAGTTGAACCGGTTGCGTCGATCGCTCAGGCAGCACCCGCGACCTCTGGCCTCCCCGTACCGGGAAATCCCCGATGGTCCCGTCACCATGGACAAGCGCTGTTCGCCTCACTACCTATGGATCCCTTCACCGTTGCCCGCGTCCGGGGCGTTTTTAGATCGACGCCGTCACGGCGGATGAACGAAGCGCCAGGAGCGCACGGGCCTCACACGCATGGATTTTATCCCCAATCCCCTTATCATCCCAATCGGTTTGGTCATCGGCGTGCTCGTCGCGGCCCCGGTCGGGCCAGTCAATGTTCTATGCATTCAACGTGCGGTGGAGCGGGGATTTTTCGGCGGTCTCGCGGCCGGCATCGGCGCCGTTCTCGGCGACGGCGTCATCGCGCTGTTTGCCGCGCTGGGCGTCGGCGCGATCTCTGGCGCGATAGAGTATCACCGGACCGCAATCCAAATCGTTGGCGGTCTTGCACTCGCGGCCTTCGGCATCAAGCTCTACTTAACCGTGCCGCCAATCGAGACCGAAGCGCAGATCGATGCTGAAATGACCTCGTTGCGCGATTTTGCCTGGGACATCCCGCAAACGTTCTTTCTCACCATCACCAATCCCGGCGCAGTCCTCGGCTTATTCGCAATTTTCGGCGGTATCTCGACGTTCGTTGAAGTCCAAACCACCGTCGACGCGCTGTTGATGGTCGCAGCCATCATGGCAGGAAGTCTCGCTTGGTGGATTTTCCTCTCCAATCTGATTAGCCGTTACCGGCACTTGGTCGATAGCGACCACCTTCAAATGATCAACCGCTACGCTGGCATCGCGCTCATGATCTTTGGAGCCGTGCTCATCGGGGAAATGGTGCTCAAAGGCGGCTTGGGCTTCGGTCACTAACGCGGTTTCACCAGCGTGCCGGTTTATTGCATGACCCGGCCAAGAGTGAATTCGCCTTGCATCAGGCGGCGTTCAAGTCCGCGCGCCAATTCAACCACGGCGTCTTCGCCATACAGCGAGACCAGATCAGTCAGCGCCGCAAACAGGGCCGCATACGCCATTTGCTCCGATGTCACGCCGCTTTCGGTACCTTCGTCCCAGGCGGCAAGGATCAATCCAAGCGCCTTGAAGCTGGTATCGTCGCTCTCGGCCAATTCGCGAGCTTCTGAATTCATGCGTCCTCTCCCACCCTGATCGATCGAGCGCTGCCCCCAGCACCGATCGCGACGTTGAACTCTGCGCTTAACACGGACCCGTTAAGGCCGGGGCTGTAGCAGCAATTCAGGGTAAATCAATCGCGGATGAAAAATCTCACGGCGCCTTCTCGACGAGGGCGTCCGTCAGTTCGACAGCCTCCACCATAAACCGCTCAATCGCTGTCTGCGCCGAGGGCGTGCAGGTCGTGTAGGTGCGGCTATAGCTGCGATAACCTTGATTGAAACTGCGCGTGATGCGCGCTTTGCGCTGCGCGCTGGCGGTCTCGGCATCGATCAGCGTGCGCATATGATCGCGCCATCGCTGCCCGTCATTGGCCGAGCACAATTCGCGCAGGTAGTGCACGGCGCCCAAAATCTCAGACAGGCGCATCAACTGCTCGTCGTAGGGTTTTGCATCCTGGGCACGAGCCAAGGGCATGGCCAGCAATAGATAACTCACCACGCCTGCCGCCACAGCAGCGACGTGTAACCGCGCAGATCTATTCAGTCGTGCTGGAGATGCAGACATTGCCCGTTCCGTTTGCGGCCACTATCTTCCTGCTATCGCCACGCTTTCGGGCGCGGTCGTGGCGGTGGCGTTTGTAGCATCGATTCTCGCCCGCCACACGTGATGCTCCCACCCCGCGCCGGACGGGGCGGAGACGGTTTGTGAGGCCACATGTGCTCCCGCTACAGTCTGACCGCGCCGCCTGAGGCCGTTCGCGCCTACTTCGCCACGCAGAATGGCCTGGAATTTCCTGCTCGCTACAATATCGCCCCCACCCAACCCGTCCTCATCGTCAGACGCTCACAATCGGGCGAACGTGAGCAGCACCTCGTGCGCTGGGGTCTCATTCCGTCCTGGGTTAAAGACCCTCGCGAATTCTCCACGCTCATCAACGCCCGTTCCGAAACCGCCGCCGAAAAGCCCTCCTTTCGCGGATCTATGCGTCATCGCCGCTGCCTCGTTCCCGCCACGGGCTTCTACGAATGGACCGGCAAGCCCGGCTCCAAACAGCCCCATCTGTTCCGGCCCCGCGACGGCGGTCTGATGGCCTTCGCCGGCCTTGCCGAACATTGGCTCGGCGCCGATGGCAGTGAACTGGAAACCATGGCCATCCTCACCACCGCCGCGAACGCCACCATGGGACCGTTCCACGACCGGATGCCCGTCATCCTCGCCCCCGCCGATTTCGACGTCTGGCTGGATTGTACGCCCGGGACGTCCAAGGTCGCCGAAAGCCTCCTCGCCCCCCCGTCTGCCAGCCTTCTGGAGGTGGTCGACGTCAGCCGCAGCCTGAACAATCCGCGCAACGAGGGCCCGGAGCTCCATCACGCCCCCGAGGCCTGAACCGGCGGCCTAGCCCCGCTTTAGACGTATAAACACCTTCACCCAAGCCATTGAAGTATCGAACGGCCGCGTCATTCACCAAAGAACTGATGAACCCGTCCCCACCCCTCGCGATTGCTGCGGGAACCGACTATCCTCAGCTCCAGTCAAAGCATGCCGGACCTCGGGGGTCGGCTGAGCGAGGCTAGGGTGGCGGCCATCGGCATGCCCTCGACAAAATCGTAGTGCAGCATCCCGAGAGAGCATTCCAGTAAACGGCGGGCAACATCAGTCCCGGCGAGGAGAGACGAGTATGGCGTACCGTGGCGGAGACTTGGATTTGCGCACCCCGCGCACGTGGAGTGCATCGGTCCCTGAGCCAGCGCCCGCGCCCGTGTATCAGACGCGGCCCAGCAGCGCCTACACGCCGGGCCCGATCTGGGTCGATGAGGTCGTGCTCGCCTGCGTGAACCACGCCTACGATGTGGCGCTCGCCCATCGTGCTGCCGAGGTTCGGTTGGAGCATTTGCTGCATGCTCTCACGCGCATCGACACCGCCACTGAAGTACTGGAAATTCGCGGCATCCGCGTCTCTGCCCTGCGCCGCGAAAGTGCGACGGCCATCGCCAGCGAACTTCCCGTCGGTCTATCGTCCGGCGAAACCGGCCCCCGCCACTCCGAGGAATTAGAGCACGTCCTGCGCGCAGCGAGCCTCATCGCCTCGCGCCGCAATGCGCCGGCCAGCGTTGACGACCTCCTTCACTTGATGCTCGACGTCGAACCCGATCTTCCCGGTCTCGGTCTCCTCGCGCGCATCGATCAGCGCTTCACCGCCACCAACGGCGGCGGCGACTACACGCGCACGCAGCGCAGCGGCTACAATGCCCGCTACGTCACATCCCAATCCGAACCGCCGCCGCCCCCTCGGACGGTGCAGTACGCCCCGCGCGAAACGCCGCGCCCGCCCCGCGCCGAATTCAGCGGCTCCGGCGTCGACAACGTCCAAAACTCCCGCCTCGATGCCCTTGAGCAGATGATGCGGGCGTTGAGCAACGATCTCGGCACCGAGCGCAAGACGTTCACCGGCCTCATTGGTGATCTTCAGCGCGAAGTCACCGGCTGGCGTGCATCCCCCATCGACATCGGCCCGATCGCCGATCACATCGCCACGATCGAGCGCTCCGTCACGGCGGGCTTCGAACAATTCTCCCTCGCGCTTGCCTCGATTGAAAACGACATCCACGCGCGCACGCAGGACAAGTTTGACCTAACCCCGCTGACGAACCGCCTCGAGATTATTGAAGAGGCGGTCTTGTCGCGCGACGGCGAGAAGGCCGTCAGCGATCTTTTCGAACGCTTCGGCCGGCTGGAAACCACACTTGCCGGCGAGCGTACGCGCGCGGCTGAAGCGGGTGCGGCCTTGCGCGGCGAAGTCGGCCAATTGGCGCAGACGGTTGGTGCGCATCGTGCCGAAATATTCAATTCTGTTCTGCCGTTCAACGACAGCATCGCTGCCTTCCGCTCGTCTGTCGAAAGCCGCGACACGGAAACGGGTCAAGTCCTCGGCGTCCTCGCCGATCGCATCGCCACCGTCGAGCGGCTCGTCACCGACACCTTGCAGAAGGTGATCGAAGGCCAAGCCGCCGCCCGCGAAGACCTGTCGGAAGTCTCTGATGCCATCGTCAAGCTCAATGCCAACCAGCACACACTGGCCAGTAACATCGAGCAGTCGCGCAACGACACGCGCGACACCCTTGCCGCTCTCCACAACGACGTGACCGCATTCCGCGAAAACTTCACCGTCACCGCCGCAAGCCTCACCGGCGGTCTCGACTCGCTGAGCCCACGCTTCGCGGTCATCGAAGGCGAGACACAACGCATCGGCGGCGCCGTTGAAGGTCTCCACGGTACTGTCGAGAACATGCATCGCGTCACGATCGAGCGGTACTACCGTCGCAATCGCTTCTGGTATTGGCTCTTTGGGACCGACGATTGGGTCGCCGCCAGCTGGCCGTCGCAGTCCCATCGGATCGCCGAGGAGTTAAGGTCCGTCAAATCCAGCCGCCGCTGAACCCCAGCGTTAACGCACGTCGCTAACGCTGGCACGCCGCTTGCTGCCAGAACGAAAAGCTATCCGGGTCGATGCCCGGACGTTTCGTTCTGACGCGCAAGGTGCACGATGTCTGCTGCCAATGACACCCGCCCCATCGTCCTTTTGACCGCCGGTGGCGCACTCTCCAATATCGTCGTCAACGGCCTCTCAGCCCGCCTCGGCCCATTGACGATCATCGAGGAAAGCCCCGAAACCAAGGGGCAGGTCATCCGCCGCCGCGCGCACCTCCAGGGCTGGATCACGGCGTTGGGTCAGGTCGGCTTTGGCCTCGCCCAACGTCTCCTCTGGCCCCACACCGAGCGTCTCGCCGCCATCTGGAAGCAGCACGGCCTCGATCCCACCCCGCCCTCCGGCCTGACCGTCCACCGCGTGCCGTCTGTGAATGCACCCGAATGCCGCGCGCTCCTGGCCAGCCTCAACCCCGCCGTCGTCGCCGTCTACGGTACGCGCATCCTGAAGCCTGCAACCATCCACACGGTCGCCGCGCCGTTGATCAACTACCACGCCGGCATCAACCCGAAGTATCGTGGCCAGCATCCAGGCTACTGGGCGCTCGCTGAAGGGGATGCCGAACATGCCGGCGTCACCATCCACCTCGTTGATGAAGGCGTCGACACCGGTTCAGTCCTCTATCAAACCCGCGTCACCTTCGACCCCGAAGACACGATTGCGAGCTATCAACACGTGCAGGCCGCCCACGCACTGCCGCTCTTCGCCCGCGCCATCGAAGACGCCAAAGCCGGACGCCTTTCCCCACGCGCCGTTGATCTTCCCTCGCGGCAGTATTTCCCGCCGACCCTCTGGGGCTATCTCGCCACCGGCATCATGCGCGGCGTCTGGTGACGCTCACAGCACCTTGCCCGGATTGAGAATGCCGTTCGGATCGAACGCGCGTCTGATCGCACGCATCATGTCGAGCGCCACGGGATCCTTGAAACGGCGCAACGCGTCCCGCTTCATCCGCCCGATGCCGTGCTCCGCCGAGATCGATCCCCCCATCTCGGCCACAAGCCCATGCACGGCCTCCGACATCGTCTCCCAAAGCGCCAGAAACGCCGCCGTGTCCGCGCCCACCGGCTGCGAGACATTGTAGTGAACGTTGCCGTCGCCCAAATGCCCGAACGGCACCGGTCGCGCGCCGGAGCACACCGTCTCCACGATCGCCGCCGCCCGTTCCAGAAATTCCGGCACGCGAGCAATTGGCAACGACACATCGTGCTTGATCGACCCGCCCTCGTGCTTCTGCACGTCCGACATCTGCTCCCGCAGCCGCCACATTGCCGCCTGCTGCGCCGCTGACGCCGCCACCCGTGCATCCGAAATAAGCCCCCGCTGCAGCGCCTCCGCCAGCAGCGCCTCGATCACCGGTTGCGCCCGTTCCGCTTCCGCCGTCGAAACCTCGATCAGCACCGAACACGGCGCAGACACATCGCCAAGCGGCACCGCAGCCGGCCCATGCTTCCCAACAAATTCCATCGCCCGCGCCGACATGAACTCGAACGCCGTCAGCCCTGGCCCCGCATGCCCCTGCGACAAGCGAAACAGCGCGACCAACGAATCCATGGAAGGAAGCGCAACAAAAGCCGTAGCGACATCCCGCGGCGGCGATACCAGCCGCACGGTTGCCGCTGTAATGATCCCGAGCGTCCCCTCTGACCCGATCAGAAGATCGCGCAGATCATAGCCCGTATTGTCTTTCTTCAGGCTCGAAAGCCCGGAGAGAACACGCCCATCCGCCAACACCGCCTCGATGCCGAGCACCTGCGCCCGCGCCGTGCCATGCGCCAAGGCGGCAAGTCCGCCCGCATTCGTCGCCAGCGCTCCGCCGAGACACGCGCTCCCTTCCGACGCCATCGACAGGGCAAACATCAATCCCGCCGCCCGCGCCTCCTCCTGCACGGCCGCCAATGTCACGCCCGCTTCTGCCGTGAGCGCAAACCCATCCGCATCTACCGCGCGGATCGCCCGCATCCGGTCGAGCGAAAGCACAATCTCCGTCCCGCCTTCAAACGGAATTTGCCCGCCGACCAAGCCAGTGTTCCCCGACTGCGGCACCACGCCCGTTCGCGCGGCGTTGCACAGCCGCAAAATCTCTGCGACCTCCGCCGTCGTCCCCGGCCGCACCACGAGTGGCGACACGCCCACATAACGGTCCCGCCACTCGCGCAAATATTGACCCTGCGCCGGATCGCCCGCGCGCAGCGCATGCGCCGGCCCCACGACGCGCGTCAGCGCATCGAGCAGAGCAGGTGTTGGAGCATTAAGGGACGTTTGAACCATCAGCCGCTTTCTATCACGGACGCGGAGCCGCCGCGCGGCGCAACCGGTCATTAATGGCAACGCCGAGCCCCGTCTCCGGAATAGGCATCACCGCCACCGCCGCCGACCCCGCCGCATCGAAGGCCCGCAACGACGAAAACAAATTCGCCGCCGCCTCGGCCAAATCACCCGATGGACTGAGATTGATCACGAACCCCGTCGATCGCGCCGCCCATCCGAACGCCAGCAACGCCTCACCCTCGTGCGCAGCATCCGCGTTGAGCCGCAAGCGCGCATTCGGCGCGTAGTGGCTGGCCAACTGCCCCGGAGACACCGGCGCATCGGCGATCGCTGCGCCGCGCGCAACCGGGTGCCCCAAGACCCGCGCGATCTCTTCCGCCGTCACCGCACCCGGGCGCAGCAGCACCACACCGCCGCTCGATGCATCGACCACGGTCGACTCCAAGCCATGCACGGTCGCACCGCCATCAAGAATCATAGCAACACGATGCCCCAGATCCTCGTCCACATGCCGCGCGAGTGTCGGGCTCACATGCCCCGACCTGTTCGCCGAAGGCGCCGCCAGCGGCCGCCCCGCCGCGCGCAACAACTGCTGCGCAGCCGGATGATCCGGCACGCGCAGTGCCAATGTATCGAGTCCTGCCGTCGCCAGATCCGCCACCGGACACCTTGGCGTCTTCTTGACCACGAGCGTCAACGGTCCCGGCCAGAACGCCGCCGCGAGCGCGCGCGCCGCGTCCGTAAAAACGCCGAGTGTCTCCGCTGCCGCCAGATCTGGCACATGCACGATCAGGGGATTAAAACTTGGCCGCCCCTTCGCCGCAAAGATCGCTGCCACCGCCTCGCCGTTGGTCGCATCCGCGCCGAGCCCGTAGACCGTCTCGGTCGGAAACGCGACCAGGCCGCCCCCGCGGATCACCCGCGCGGCGTCATCAATGCTCGTCTCGGAAGCTGCAACCAGAGGCATGGACAATCCCGTAGGGACGCTTTCACTTCGCGGCGTCCGCGCCTAATCTTGCCGCCTTCCGCTGATTTGAAAGACGGCCATGACCTATCAGGCTCCCGTAGACGACATCCTCGCCGCACTCAAGGCCGCCGGCGCCTTCGATCCCGGCATGATGAATGCGGACCTCGACGAAGAGACAGTGCGCGCCATCTTGGAGGAGGCCGGCAAATTCGGCGCCGACGTCCTCGACCCCCTGAACCGCGTCGGCGACAAGACCGGCTCCCACCTTGAAGATGGGCTCGTTCTGACACCACCCGGCTGGGCCGATGCCTACAGCCAATTCGCTGCAGCCGGCTGGCCGGCCCTTCCCTGTCCCGCCGAATATGGTGGTCAAGGTCTACCCTCGGCCGTCGCAATGGGGGTGTGCGAAATCTGGAACGCCGCCAACTTGGCCTTCGGCATGTGCCCATTGCTCACCAACGGCGCCATTGATGCGCTCCACATCGGCGGCTCGGACGAGCTCAAAGCGCGCTACCTGCCGCCCATGATCTCCGGTCGTTGGACCGGAACCATGAACCTCACCGAACCTCAAGCTGGCTCCGACCTCAACGCCGTCGCCACCCGCGCCGTCGCAGCCGGCGATGGCACCTACCGCCTCACCGGCACCAAGATCTACATCAGCTACGGCGACCACGACCTGACCGAAAACATCATCCACCTCGTCCTCGCCCGCCTGCCCAATGCACCACCCGGCACGCGCGGCATCTCGCTCTTCCTCGTGCCAAAATTTTCCGTCAACGACGACGGCTCATTAGGTGCGCGCAACGATGTCGTCTGCGCCGGTCTCGAACATAAACTCGGCATCGTCGCCAGCCCCACGTGCGTGATGAAATTCGGCGAAGGCGATGGCGCCATCGGCTACCTCGTTGGTGAGGAGAACCGCGGCCTCAATGTTATGTTCGTGATGATGAATGCCGCCCGCCTCGCGGTCGGTGTTCAAGGCGTCGCCATCGCCGAACGCGCAACACAAAAAGCGCTTCATTTTGCCCGCGAGCGCCGCCAGGGACGCGCCGCAGGCTCGAAGGATATGGCCCCCATCATCGCTCACCCCGACGTGCGCCGTATGCTCCTCACCATGCGCACGCTAACCCAAGCCGCCCGCGGCATTTGCATGACCACCGCTGCGGCCACCGATCTCTCCCACAATGCCGACGACTCCGAGACCCGCGCCCGCGCCGCCGACCGCGTCGCCCTTCTAACACCCATCGCCAAAGCCTTTTCCACCGACGTGGCCGTCGAGGTAGCATCCCTCGGCATCCAGATCCACGGTGGCATGGGGTTCATCGAGGAAGCCGGCGCCGCGCAGTATCTCCGCGACGCCCGCATTCTGCCGATCTACGAAGGCACCAACGGCATCCAAGCCATCGATCTCGTGACCCGCAAATTGCCACTCAGCGGCGGGAACGCCGTCACCTCCTACTTTGCCGATGTCATCACGACACTCAAAGCCCTGCGCGCGGCGAATCTCACCGGGTTCGACTTCGCCATCGAGCAGATGGGCCGCGCCCTGGAAGCGCTCGCCACCGCCACCGACTGGATGGGTCGCCAATCGCAATCAACGCCCGGCATCGCCCTCGCAGGCGCCACGCCCTATCTGCATCTCTTTTCACTCGTTGCAGCCGGCGATGCGCTCGCCCGCTCAGCGCTCCAAGCCGGAAACGATCCCGCGCCCATTGCACACCTACGGTTCTTCGCCGAAAACCGCTCGGTCACGGCGTGGGGCCTCGCCGCATCAATCATGGCCGGCCACTCCGTCGTCCTTGATGCCGACCTGGGAGCTATCCGATGAGCGTCGAGATATCCGTCACTGAAGGCGTGCAGATACTGCGCCTCGCGCGCCCCGAAAAACGAAATGCGCTGACGCAAGAGATGTATCGCGCGCTGTCCGACGCTCTTGAAGCGGGCGAAACAGACGACACCATCCGCGTCCGCGTCATCCTCGGCAGCGGCGGCCACTTTTCCAGTGGCAACGACATCGCCGACTTCCTCTCAACCGCTAAAGGCGATCAGAGCACCCCGCGCGAGGTCCTCCGCTTCATCGAAATCCTGCCGCTCCTCAAAAAGCCGCTCATCGCCGGCGTCGACGGCCAAGCCATTGGCATCGGTACCACGCTGCTCCTCCACTGCGACCTCGTTTACGCCACGCCGCGCGCCACCTTCGCAACGCCCTTCTTGGATCTTGGCCTCGTTCCCGAAGCCGCCTCCAGCCTGCTGATGCCGCGCCTCATGGGCTACCCGCGCGCCTTCGAAATGCTGGTCCTCGGCGAAACCTTCTCCGCAGGTCGCGCCTGCGATGCCGGTCTCGTCAACACGCTCGTCGACCCTGACGCGCTCGAAATCCACGTCCTGTCAATCGCCGCCCGTCTCGCCAAAAAGCCACCGCTCGCCCTCCTCACAGCCAAGCGCCTTCTGCGCGCGGACAGCGCCGCCGTCCTCGACCGCACGCGCGAGGAAGCCGCTGAATTCGCCCGCTGCCTCACCTCCCCCGAAGCCCGCTCAGCCTTCGAAGCCTTCTTCGCCCGCGCGCGGCCAGACAAGGCCCGCACATGAAAAGGGCCCGCCTCCCTATTCTCCTATTGGCCCTTGCGCTGCCGGCAACCGCGCCTGTCTCCGCCAATTGGCTGACCAAAGCCCTCGATCACGCGAGCGATGCCGGCAAAGGCGCGTCGCGCGGCCTCCACGGTATCGAGGCCGATCTCGGCCATGCGCTCTCCCACATCAAAACGTTGCCTGAGCGCCCCGGCGTTCACGCGCTCGCCGCCGAAGCCGGCCATGAAGGCCACTGGCGCTTCGTCAATGCCAAAGGCGAGAGCTTCACCGCCGCCACCGCCGATGAGTTCGCCCGTATGCGCGACAGCCTCCTGCCCGGAGCATCCGGAAAACTCGCGCTCTAC
>JALHQM010000030.1 GCA_022841965.1 Hyphomicrobium sp.
GGAACGGCGCCTTTATGCGATGCCGCCGCCGCCCGTGCAATCGTTACGGCTGGAGAGCAGGCTCACGCCGCCCATGCCGAATAGCCGCGACCAGGAGGATGTAAAGCAGCAAGGCATTCATGACGTGCCATGCAGCATGCGTCCCCCGCGCCCGGCCAAGGAACGACGACGCACCACACACTTCGAAATCGACAGTCCGAAGTGTTAGGGAGATGGCAAACACACCCCCCGCGATGAGCACCGGCCAACCGGCACCATGCCCCCGGACAACGAGGGCCGCGCCAATCAAAAGCAACGCCGCCAGCGCCGGCACATAACCCAGCGACCCGTTAAAACACGGCCGCCCGGCAGCCAGCGTGATCGGCAGCAATCCCGGCTGGCAGGGGATGCCCTCGGCCGCCCGCATCGCCAGAAGGAAAACGCCGAGCCCCGCGATCACAGCGAGATAGGGCGCCCCGAGATAGCGGCGCATCGCATAACCGAGATACCCGATCATGAAAATGCCAATCGGCGCCGTATCGGCCACCGACGCCCAGCGCGTCGCATAGGTATGAAACAAAAAACTGCCGACGCCGATGACGAAAACGAGCGCAATGAGCAGCCATTCCATGATCCGCCGCGACCCAGTCCCGCTCCACGCCAACTGGATCGCGGCAACCAACGCCGCCGTCAAAAACGCAACGTTCGAAATCGCATTAAAAGGCTCAGCCCAGAACGCCGGATCACCCGCCCGCTCACAGTAGGCAAAGATCTTGGTCGACCACGACATTGGCGAATCCTCGCTCGCGAAGGATTGAACGATCGGGCGTCCGGGCGCCTAGAATATGACACCCCGACAAGCCTAAGCTGACACGCTCATACCACCAGATTTCAACGTGAGGAGTTGTCGAATGATCACGCGCATCGTGGCCATGGCCGGCATAGCAATCACCCTGTCCGCAACCAACTGTCTAGCGGAAGCCGTCACTCCGCGCGAAAAGCGCGAAGGCAAAGTCTCGGTCTGCAGCAAATACGGCTCGGAGTGTTACACCGCAAAGCTCATACGCTCACCCGTCGGTTGGAAAATGCGCTTGAAAGGAGGCACGGAAATTCACTGCGGCGTCACCTGTGACGATACACTCCGCAGAACGACTGTCGATTTCTGGGAAGATCAGCGCGAACGCTCGCGCTGATTGCAGACTCAGTTCGATGCCCGGTTATCCGGCGGGGATGAAGGCGCGCCACCGCCGGTGCCCGCCTTCTGCATCAGCGCCAGCAGCTCGTCCGCGCGATCAATATCGAGCGTGTGGGGATGCTTGGGATCGGATTTACCGGTCAGATCGGTGCGCACTTCGCCATCCGGCGTCATGAAAATCGTGCGCGGCACATAAGTCCCATCCGGCGCAAACGCGCCGTTCGCCGTCTTGTCCGCATCCGCATCGACCAAGATCATCACAACGTCTTTGGCCGCAGAGACCACGCGCTCATCCTTGAAAACGGCACGGTACTTCGCGCATGCCGTACACCACGGCGCATGAAATACCATCACCACCGTCTTCCCCGTTCGCGTTGCTTCCGGAATCCCCGTTTTCAGGCTGTGCCAGGTAATGGCCGGCGCGTTCCAATTCTCCGCGCCCGGCGCCGTCGCGCGAGCCGGCGCGGGTGCAAAAAGCGCCGCCAAGACAATAGCAAAGCAAATGGATGCGACACGCATGAACGACCCTCCGGGCATTGTTAACAGTGTTCTGCCGTGTCTACGGTCGCCGATCAAGAAAGGATCGCGCACCGCCCCAAACGGTCCGGTCAGGACGACGCCTTCGCCACCACACCCAACAACGGCGCGATCCGCTCAATGATCCGCGCCGTGGTTGGCGCCGCATTCCGCCCCGCCGTGATCTCCCCGCCGGTGCTCTCCTGGCCCTTGGGCTCGAACAGCACCACAAGCGTCACGTAGCGCGGATCGGAGGCTGGAAAAGTCCCAACGAACGACGCGATAACAGCCTTTTTGCGATACCCGCCCTGCACAGCCATTTCCGCGGTGCCCGTCTTGCCGCCAACCTCAAAGCCCGCGACGTCGGCCCGCCGCCCCGTTCCCGATGCATCGGTCACATTCCGGCGCATCACCTCGCGCAGCAGCGCACTGGTCCGGGCCGACACCACGCGCGGACCGGGACCAGCACCAGCCTCCCCATCGCGCACCAGGAAGGTCGGTACAACGGCCGTTCCACCGTTCACCAACGCCGCCGACGCTGCCGCAAACTGCAACGGCGTCACCGCCAACCCATGCCCGAACGCCAGTGTGATCTGTTCGATGCGTCCGATTTGAGCCGGCTTCAAAGGCGCAGGCCCCGGCGAAACTTCCGTCTTGACCGGCGACCACAGCCCAAGCTTTTCAAACAACGCCGTTTGCGCCTCAGGACCTGCCGACAACGCCAGCTGGCCCGCGCCCACGTTGGACGAGTGCAGAAAAACCTCCGCAACCGACATCGGCCGCCCAAGCGGATGCAGATCCTCGATCGTGAACCGCCCCGCCTTTAACGGCTCCGTTGTGTCGACCAGACTGTCAAGCGTCTTGCCCGTCTCAAGCGCCAACGCGACCGTGACGAGCTTGACGATGGAGCCGAGTTCGTAAGTGCCTGCAGCCACCTTGTCGATGCGCTGCGGATCGAGCGCCTCCTCCGCCGCGGCCGGATCAGCACCGGGACGCGAAACAGCAGCTACGACCTCGCCCGTCCGCACATCCATCACCAGAGCAGCCGCACCCGGCGCCTCATAGCGATCCATCGCGCGCTTCAGTTCATCGTCGAGCGCATGCATCACGCTGAGATCGAGCGACAACCGCACCGGCGCCCGCGCCGACAGCCGCGCACCGTGCGCGGGCTCGGACGCGCCCGTCTCATCAATGTGCCGTTCGATACCCGACGTGCCGCGATTGTCGATATCAACGCGGCCGAGAATGTGCCCGCCAAGGCGTCCCCCCGGATACGTCCGCCGGATTTCATCGACAAACATCAGCCCCGGAACGCCAAGATTATGCACCCGCTGCGCCATACCCGGGCTCAATCCGCGCCGGATCCACACAAACCGCTTCGTCTTATCAGTCAAGCTTCGGCGCAATGCGCGCACGTCCGTCCCTGGAAACAGCCGCGTCAGCCGTTCCGCCGCCTCGTCCGCATCCTGGATCAGCGTCGGATCGGCATAAAGCGACGGCATCTGCACGTCCGTAGCCAGCAACCGCCCGTTGCGATCGACAATATCCGGCCGCGCCAATGTCGACGACGACGACGACATCATCGACACCCGAATCCCACCCGATCCTTCATGCTGAATCGCCAGACGGACAAGTTGCCCGCCAACAGCTGCGAACGCAAAGGCCACACCGAGCGCGAGTGCGCGCGAACGCGAGCGCGGCGCGGCAGACCGTTCGCCACGTGCATCAGTCGCAGTCATGCTGATGTGAGCCCGCATGATCGACTCAAGGTCCCGTCGAACTGGTGGTGATATCGCTTGCGGCAACAGTGGGTCCCGGTAACAGATGCCGCGCCGCTAACGGTTCGAGCCCCATCCCCCGTGCAATCGGCTCGATCCGTTCCGGCCGCGCCAGATGCGCCCGCTCAGCGCGCAAAACCGCGATGTCCGCCCGCGCCCGCTCGGCTTCCCGCTCGCGCGTTTGCAGCCGGCCCTCAATCATGCGCGTATCGTAGTTCAGCCCATAAAGTAGAAACGCGCTCGCCAGCCCCAAAAAGATGGCAACGATATTGAGAACACGCATGGCCCACTCCGGTTCGATCCCGCGTCTCGGTGCAACCGCGATCGCTCGTCCAACGGTTCAGGAGCGGCCGGCGGCGGTCCAGAAAGGAGCGTCCGTCCGGATGGCGGCCCTGAGCCGTGCCGAGCGGGCACGCGGGTTCACATCCAATTCACCTTTCTGAGGTGTTAACGGACGCGAGTTAACAATCCGGAAACTAGGCGGCGAAACTTGTAAGTTCTTTTGCGGCAGATAACGCGATCCTTGGTCTGACTTCCCCGCCCGTTCAGCAATGAATCGCTTCACAATTCGATCTTCCAAGCTGTGGAACGTCACGACCACGAGCCGCCCCCCGGGACGCAGAATTTTTTCAGCACCCCGCAATCCCCGCTCCAACTCGCCAAGTTCGTCGTTGACGAAAATGCGCAAGCCTTGAAACGTCCGCGTCGCGGGATGCCGCCCGTCTTCCCTGCGGCCGTGGAACACGCGCAGCACGAGATCGGCCAATTCCTTTGTCCGCGTCAACGGCGCCACGGCCCGCGCCTTGACGATCGCCCGTGCAACCGCCCGCGACCGCCGCTCGTCTCCGTATTCGTAGATGATGTCGGCGATCTGCTCTTCGTCGAAACCGTTGACGACATCGGCCGCACTCGGCCCCTCGCGCGACATGCGCATATCGATCGGTCCGTCGCTCTGGAATGAAAACCCGCGCTCCGCCTGATCGATCTGCATCGACGACACGCCGATATCGAGCACCACGCCATCCACGGCCGCAATGCCCAACTCTTCGACCGCTTCCGCCAAGCCCCCGAACGGACGATGCAGCAGCGTCAACCGCGGCGCGAACTGAGCCACAAGCTCCGCTCCCCCCGCAATCGCCGTCGGATCGCGATCGAACGCAATCACATGCGAAGCACTCGACTGAAGAATGGCGCGCGTATATCCACCAGCGCCAAACGTCCCATCAATGAAGGTTTCGCCGGCCTTCGGCCCCAGCGCGTCCAGAACATCCGGCAGCATCACCGGTATGTGCCGGGGCGTATCCGCTGTCGAACCGCCCCCCACCACGCTCATTCACTCTCTCCGTCGCCGCCGTCTGATCGCGGCGGTTGCCGTCCAAGAAGCTTGCGATGCTCCTGGACTTTTTCGCGGGCGACCCGGCGGCGTTCGTCGAACCGCTCAGGAGCCCACATCTGGAATTTGTCGCCGAGCCCAACGAAAGTGACTTCGGACTGAAGACCGGCGTGGCCGCGGAGCGACTGAGGAAGGACGATGCGCCCGTCCCCATCGATCGCGATGACCTGCACGTCACCGTAGAGCGCGACAGACAGTTCGTCACGCTCATCCGAATAGTCCGGCAGGCCCGCGAGAAGCCCATCGATCTTCTGCGCAAGTCTCTCGCCGCCTGCATCGAGTGCTGGAGCATCGAGCGAAGGGTAGCAATAGATGCCACCGGCGTAGCCATCGCGCTCGAGCACGGCGCGGAAGGGTGCAGGGACCGACACCCGCCCCTTGGCGTCGATCTTGTTTGTGAATGTCGAGACAAAGCGGTCCATCCCCCGTTTTCGAACCTCGTCTGCGACGCCAACTTATTTTCCGGTTGGCTCCCTCGAACCGTCCCGAAACTCACGCCCTAACCGCGCCGGCGGGGCCGTGGCAGTCGCCAAGATCTGGGCCCTCTCTCCAGATCAGCGCCACGCCACGGTTCCCTACCCGGTGCGGTCGGGCAAACATGGGATCGCATGGAATTTTATGGGCGTCAATGGATTGTTAATCATTTGCCATGGGATAACCCGCCAAAACATCCGATCCGCAGCACGCTTCGCAAGCCCGTCTGCAAAAGAAAAGGCCCGGCAAAACCGGGCCTTCTCCATTGAATTGAAGACGAGAGATGAAGGCTTACGGCGTCGGAGCGGTGGGCTCCAAAGCTGGCGGCGTGCCCGAGCCATTGGTCGAAGGGCCACTCGGCGACGAACCATAGGACGACGCCCCATTGGTCGAAGACCCGCTCGACGTCGAACCGCTGGTCGAGGGCGATGACCCCGGACTGTCGGTCGAGGGGCTCGGCGCAGCCGAAGGATCGGAGGACGAAGCGCCCGAACTGTTGCTGCTGCTGCCAAGCCCGCTGCTGCTCTCCGGCGCGGTCACGCTGGAGCTGTCGGGCGATGAGGCCGGTGGCGTCGCCGTCGATGTCGATGATGAGGACGAGGACGACGATGATGACGATGACCCGCTGGGCGTTGTCGACGAGGCCGACGGGTCGCTGGTCGAAGGCGCCGCAGCACCGTCGGGCGACGAGGCCGCGCTGCTACCGGACGTCGAAGCCGATCCGTCCACCGGCGAGTCGGACGGCTTAGCTTCACCCGACACCGCATCAGCCGGGCCACCGGCTGGCCCACCGGCTGACTTGTCTTCCGGCTTGGCTGCATCAACCGCAGCCTCGGCGGGCTTGTCTTCCGGCTTCACCTCGTCCGTCTTGGCCGGATCTGTTTTCACCTCGTCGGACTTCGCCTCATCCGGCTTCGCATCCGTTGCAGCCGCCGGTGTTTCCGTCTTAGCCTCCTCGGGCTGTGCTGCGGTCGCAGCCGCCGGAGCATCTGTCGCCACGGGTGCCGTTTCGCTCGTCGGTGCAGGAGTTTCCGCACTCGGTGCGACGGCAGCGGGAGTGGCACCCGTCAGCTTCGCACGCTCAGCAGCGATGATTTCCTCGATCTTCGTGAATGCTTCTTCGGCCACGACCGAACCGGCAACCTTGCCTTCGAGTTCGGAGACTTTTGCGGTCAGCTCCTTGACCTGCAGCGTGGCCGCATCGCGCGCCAATTGAACGGCTTCGATCTGCCGAACCGCGTCGTTGCGGCTCGCCATCATCCACCCGGCAACACCGAGACACGCCAGCGAAACAATCGCGAACGCACTTTTACTAATTCCCTCAAACATCCGTTACTTCTCCTCCCGGGCATCAGGGCGTGCCCCTCCCGCCACCGGTCTTGACTGGCCGGCGGCATTTAATTGAGGCCAAGTCTAAGAGAAGTGGCGCCGCAGGTGAACACCCGAGTTGACACTTTTCGCCGAAAGACTGGAATTGGCAAAGATTTTTGATCCCACACACACCGCCATGAAACAGGGCAGCCAGTTGCTGACGGCAGGGAATGGTTCTGGCAGGCCTGTTGGCCGCAGCACACCACCGGACACATCTTGTCCGCGCAATAAATGCAGAGCTGAACGTAAAATCGATAAAGTGTCAGTTGGCCTGTAAGCCGGGTTCTGTCTGGAGTTGCCTCCGCGACGGCCATTCATCTGGGACGCCCATTGCTGGACGCCTCAAGCAACCAACCCGGATGGCGGGCCTGGAAACGGGCTTGCAGGCTGGATTTCTCCACCTGCCGGCCATCCCTATTTGGTCTTGCACCGGATGGGGTTTGCCCTGCCAGCGCCGTTACCGGAGCCGCGGTGCGCTCTTACCGCACCGTTTCACCCTTACCCTCCGGCCGGAGCCGTCGGGCGGTCTGTTTTCTGTGGCACTTTCCCTGGGGTCGCCCCCGGCGGCCGTTAGCCGCCATCCTGTTTCCATGGAGCCCGGACTTTCCTCCACCAGCACGTTGTACATGGGCCATAACGCCCCGTCCGGCAGCGACCGTCCAGCCAACTGACACCGTTCATAAGTGGCCCCGCCCGACCCCGCCGTCAAGCAAACCCGCAAGCATCCTCAAGCCTTCGTCACAGTCCCAGCCTGATAGACCGGCCGGAACCGCCGCGCGCTGATGGTGATGCGCTCGCCAATCTGCGGCTGCGGCTGCCCCTGCAGCACGAAAATCACTGCCAACCCGCTATCGGTCACGAGCTCACCGAACGATCCGCTCCATGAGCGCACCGTGCCGGTAAAGATCTGGGTTCCCGGCTCGAAGAGATCGAGGTCCCCCATGGGGCTAGCTCCGGTTGTCGGACGAGAAACGCGAACCGGAATGGGCCGCGCTATGAATCCAGTGTCACCTACGCCAGTGTCACCTTCAATGGTGCGCTATGCCAAGACCTTGCGACAACGTTTTGATGCCCGTTATGCAACAGGCACATCCGGCAGCGACTCGACCAGTCGACGTAAACTATTCAGTGTCGACCGATCGAGCCGGCTATCCACCCGCGCCGGCCGAAAATGCAATTGAAACGCCCGGAGCACAAAACCGAGATCTGTATCGAGCGGCCCGTCGACCGCCACGCCATAGCCATAGCGCGCCAGAAGCCGCCGCGCCTCCGCCACCTCCGGCCCATCCGCATCCGGCCCTTGCCCAGCATCGTCCGCAGCGATCGGCTCCGGCGGCAACCAGAAGCCGACGCCTTCCGCCGCCAGCCGGGACCAATCGAATTTCTCACCCGGATCGATCTTGCGCGACGGCGCGATATCCGAATGCGCCAGCACCCGCTCCGGCACGATTCCGTGCCGCCCGCAGATGTCCTGGCCGAGCGCAATCACCGCCCGCATCTGTGCGTCGGGAAATTCGGGGTATCCCAGCGCATGTCCCGGATTTTGGATCTCGATCCCGATCGACGCCGAATTGATATCTGTCTCACCCTGCCACGACGACACGCCCGCATGCCACGCGCGCATCTCCTCCGCCACCATCTGCACCACACGCCCATCCACATCCACGACGTAGTGGCACGACACCTTGCAATCCGGCCGCGATAAAACATCAAGCGACCGTTCGATGTTTTCCAAACCTGTGTAGTGCAAGATCAAGATCGACGGCGTCAGCCCGCGCAGCCTCGGCTCGATATTGGGCGAGGGAAAAAGATCGGCAACCAAAGGACTATCCGGCGCACGGATGAGCGGCAGCGCACTCATATCCGTACCCCACCAAACCCACGCTCCCGCGCAATCTCGTCGTAGGCCGCATTGATATGCGCAAGTTTCGCAGTGGCTGTTTTGACAATGCCCGGCGGCGCCCCCTCCGCCATCATCCGGTCAGGATGCGTCTCCTGCACCAACTTGCGATAGCGCGCTTTGATTTGTTTTTCCGTCGCGTCTGGCATGATATCAAGAATGGCATATGGGCTATCCGGATCACGCACGAACTGGTCGCGGATTGTGCGAAACTCTGTGTCCGCGTACCCAAAGCGGCAGGCCACGGTCTTGAGAAAATGATCCTCCGCCGGATGTAGAATGCCATCCGCGCAAGCAATATACATCAAACACTCAAACACCCGTCGCTTGGTCTCCGGATCGCGCTTGAGCATCTCGCCAACCCGGTCGGCATAAATTTCAAACCCCGTCACGTCGGCCGCCGCCTGCTCATACACACTCTGAAAGCGCGCCATCTCGCCCGGCGGCACATCCAGGAACTGTTCAAAAATCATCGCCTCCGATGAGACCGCAACACCATCCGCCGCCGCCATCTTCGCCGCCAGCACGACGAAAGCCGACGTAAATCCCGTCGACTGCACCCACCGCCGCCGCCGCAAAATTCCATACGCTTTCAAGCGCCGCACTATGCGGGCCAGAAGCCCCATCCGGGGACGCTGCAGCGTATCGAGAACAGTCTGCTCAGTCATACCTCAGCACTAACCGCTTTTCCGCGGCAACAGAAGGGCAGCCATCACGGGATTTCCCCCTCTCCCCATCGCCTTCGATGGGGAGAGGCCACACCGGCCTGCCGAGTGTGGGGCAATTTAAATGTCGGGGTGAGGGGCAGCCGCTTATGAGTTGGTCGACAAACTTACTTTCCGCCAGGCAGTGAACTTTTTGAAGGGGCCACGATGCTCCGTGCGGATGCTGCCCCTCACCCTAACCCTCTCCCCGCTTGCGGGGAGAGGGGACCAATCGACGTTCCCTTGGTAGCTGCGGCTTGCATCCCCACCCTGCTGTCCGCTAGCTGACGCTATTGCCTCCGCCAAAAACAAGCAGAACCACCCAATGCCTCCACCCTCGCCGACCCATCCCATGAGCAGCGGACCATGATCAGCGTAGAATTAAAGCGACCGGACCCTGGCCTCGAGCTTGATGAAGTGGAGATTTATCTCGATCAAAAAGGGCTTGAGACATTCCTAGCGCAACTCAGCTTTTTGAAGGATTGTGAGACTGAACACATTCACTTGATGTGTGAATTGTGGGGAGGGAGCCATCTGGAAAATCACCCCCTAGGAACTAATTCGATCCCTATTAGGCATCTCAAAATTGTCTTACGTTGATTTGTGACGCGGTATTGGCATGTAGACCTTCTCGGCTCAACCGACGTTATGACGGACGCTTCGGGCGCGGTTATGAAGCAATTCTCGTTCGTCGATTAGCTCACCCTAGAACCCTCGCCACGCAACGATCAACGGCAGGCACCCGTCATGCCACCCGCCTTAGCGGACCATCAAAAATGGCAATTCTTCATCGACCGCGGCGGCACCTTCACCGATGTCGTCGCCCGCGATCCAGCCGGCCAATTGCTCGTCCGCAAAGTCCTGTCCGTCAATCCAGGCGCCTATGACGATGCGGCCCTCCACGCCATCCGCCAGTTCCTTAATCTCCCGGCCGGCCCCCCCATCCCCGCATCTCGCGTCAGCGCCATCAAGATGGGCACCACGGTCGCCACCAACGCACTCCTCGAACGCAAAGGCGTCCCCACCGCCCTCGTCATCACGCGCGGCTTCGCCGACGCCCTCGAAATTGGCACCCAGGCCCGCCCCGACATCTTCGCCAAACGCATCGTCAAACCGCAAATGCTCTACACGCACGTCATCGAAGCCGATGAACGCATACTGGCCGACGGAACAATCGACACGCCCCTCGACGAAGACGCCCTCACCACCGCGCTTCAAGAAGCCAAATCAAACGGCATCGCCTCCGTCGCCATCGTCTTCGTCCACGCCTGGGCTTTCCCCGATCACGAAATCCGCGCCGCCGAAATCGCCCGCGGCCTCGGCTTCGGCCACGTCTCGGTCAGCCACGAAATCTCCCCCCTGATCAAACTCGTCGGCCGCGGCGACACCACCGTCGCTGACGCCTATCTCTCCCCCGTACTCGACCGCTACGTCGCCTCCGTCGCATCCAACATTGCAAACGATGACGGCAAATCCCCGCCCCTCATGTTCATGACCTCCTCCGGCGGCCTCACCCAAGCGGATCAATTCCGCGCCCGTGACGCGATCCTTTCCGGCCCCGCTGGCGGCATCGTCGCCATGGCGGAAACCGCGCGCCTCGCCGGCTTCGACTGCGTCATTGGCTTCGATATGGGCGGCACCTCCACCGACGTCTCCCACTTCGCCGGCACCTTCGAACGCACCTTCGAAACCGAAGTCGCCGGAGTTCGCCTGCGCGTCCCCATGCTCGACATCCACACGGTCGCAGCCGGCGGTGGCTCCATCATCAGCTTCGCGGACCATCGCCTCCGCGTCGGCCCCGAAAGCGCCGGCTCATCACCGGGCCCCCTCTGCTACCGCAACGGCGGACCGCTCACACTGACCGACGCCAACATGATGCTCGGCAAACTCGATCCCGCGAGTTTCCCCCACATCTTTGGCCCAAATGGCAATCTCCCACCCGACCGCGCCGCCGTCGAAGTGGCCTTTGCTGATCTCGCACAACACATGGGCGGCAACCTCTCCCCCCACGATGCAGCCGACGGCGCGATTCGCGTTGGCATCGAAAGCATGGCCGCCGCCATTCGCCGTATCTCCATCGAACGTGGCTACGACGTGACGGCTTACGCGCTACAATGCTTCGGCTCCGCTGGCGGCCAGCATGCCTGCCTCATCGCCGACGCCCTCGGCATGGAAACGATCCTCGTCCACCCACTCTCCGGCGTCCTCTCCGCCTGGGGCATGGCGCTCGCCCCCGCCCGCGCCAGCCGCGAACGCTCCCTCGAACTCCCCTTCGACGAGGCCGCTCTCCGCGCCATCGAAGAAACCGCCTGGGACCTGGGCAACGACGCGACCGAAACACTTCTCGATCAGAACATCGACCTCGACGACATCGCGCTCACAACGCGCCTGCACCTCGCCTACGCCGGCACCGACACCGCCATCCCCGTCGACCTCTCCGAACCAGCCATCATGCGCGCCGACTTCGAAGCCGCCCACCAGCGCCGCTTCGGCTTCACCGCATCGGACAAGCCGCTCCGCATCGCAACCATCGAAGTCGAAGCCATCAGCACCGCCGCCCCGCCCAGCGCAACCATCGCCGCCGAACCAGCCCCGCACCTATCGTCAACGCGCCGCGTCTTTTCCGCCGGCCAGTGGCACGACGCCATCGTCTACGCCCGCGCCAATCTCGAACCCGGCCAACTCATCCACGGCCCCGCCATCATCTTGGAGCCGCACCAATCCGTCGTCGTTGAACCCGGCTGGACCGCAACCCTCAACCAACGCGCCGACCTGATCCTCACCCGCACCACCCCGCGCGCCACCGACCGCCCATCAGCCTCATCCGCCACGCCCGATCCCATTCTCCTCGAAGTCTTCGCCAACCGCTTCAAGTCCATTGCCGAAGACATGGGCGAAGCCCTCCGCGCCACCGCCCGCTCCGTCAACATCAAGCAACGCCTCGACTTCTCCTGCGCGCTATTCACTGCCAACGGCGAACTCGTCGCCAACGCGCCTCACGTCCCCGTCCATCTCGGCAGTATGGACAGCGCGGTCTCAGCCGCGCGCGAGGCCTTCCATGACACGATGCGCCCCGGCGACTCCTTCATGCTCAACGCCCCCTACACCGGCGGCACCCACCTCCCCGACATCACCGTGGTCACGCCCGTCTACATCGACGCCGAAAGATCGCCCGCCTTTTTCGTCGCCAGCCGCGGCCACCACGCCGACATCGGCGGCCTCTCCCCCGGCTCCATGAGCCCCCGCGCAACCACGGTGGACGAAGAAGGTGTCCTCATCGAACCCACCCACCTTGTCACCGCCAGCCGCTTCCTCGAACAAGAAACCCGCGCCCTTCTCACCACCGCACGCCACCCCGCCCGCAACCCTGATGAAAACATCGCCGACCTGAAAGCCCAACTCGCCGCCAACACACGCGGCGCGACCGAACTCACAAAGCTCGCCGGCGAATTCGGCGCTGCCACAGTGACCCGCTACATGGCCCACGTCCTCGACAACGGCGAAACAGCCATCCGCAACCTTCTCGCAACCCTCAAAGGCGGCCACGCCCGCATCGAAACCGATCAAGGCACCGCCGTCGAAGTCACCATCACCATCGACAACGCGGCCCGCTCAGCCGTCATCGACTTCACAGGCACATCACCGCAACAACCCACCAGCTTCAACGCCCCCGCCCCCATCACCCGCGCCGCTGTCCTCTATGCTGTCCGCGTACTCTGCGGGGTACCCATCCCGCTCAACGCCGGCTGCCTGCGCCCTATTGAAATCCGCATCCCCGATGCCTCAATGCTGAGCCCCCGCTATCCCGCCGCCGTCGTCGCCGGCAACACCGAGACAAGCCAGATCGTCACCAACGCGCTCTTCGCAGCACTTGGCCAACTGGCACCCACGCAAGGCACGATGAACAACCTCACCTTCGGCGATGCGCGCGTGCAGTATTACGAAACCATCGCCTCGGGCTCCCCCGCTGGTCCCACGTTCGATGGCACCGCAGGCGTCCACGCGCACATGACCAACACGCGCATGACCGACGCCGAAATCCTCGAACAGCGCTACCCCGTCGTGGTCGAAGACTTCTCAATCCGCCGCGGTTCAGGTGGCAGAGGACGTCACACCAGCGGCGACGGCACCCGGCGCGCACTCCGCTTCCGCGCTCCGGTGCACGTCTCCATACTGTCTGGTTACCGCACATTGCCACCCTCCGGTCTCGACGGTGGGGCGCCCGGCGAACGCGGCCGCAACATTGTCCATCGCACCAACGGAACCATCGACGACATGGGCGGTTGCGGCGAAGCCGATCTCGCGCCCGGCGATGTCCTCATCATCGAAACCCCGACCGGCGGCGGCTTCGGCGCTCCCTGATCACCACGCAATGTTATCCCATCACATCGCGACGGCCCTTGACGGCAGAAAATGCTGCGGCTCGTCCCCGCCGCTTGCCGCGCGTCTAGAATCGGGCATGATCGGGAACAAATCCCACGCGTCGCATTTTATCGGATGCCGTGTCGATGGAGCCCAACGGATGCTAAGGGCAGCAGCCACGTTCGTTCTCGCCACGATCCTGGCCACGCCCGCCGTCGCCCAGAAACTTGGCGATGTCATCGAACCATTCGTCTTCACGCTCGTCACACCCGAAGCCGACATGACGGCCCGCGACATCACCGAGCGACTCTACAAAGCGAAAGCCGGCGAGCGTATCGACTTCTCCGGCCGCGACCTCACCTATCTCGACCTCGCCACCATCGACTTCAAAGGCGCCAGCCTCGCCCGCACCGACCTTTACGGCGCTGACTTCACCGGCGCCAACCTCAAAGGCGCGGATCTCTCATCCACCCGACTCGACCGCGCCGTTCTCATCCGCGCGGACTTGTCCGGAGCCAACCTCGCTGGTGCCACCATCCTCCGCCCAACGATCTACTCCGACATGAACAACCACTTGGCCGACGCACCCCGCTTTTCTGGCGCCAACCTGCGCGGCATCAAGGTGCAAGCCGAACTCTCCGGCGCCGATTTTCGTGGCGCCGATCTGACCGACGCCGACTTCCATCCCCTCGAACAACGGGCCGGCGAGGGCACGCTGACCACGCTGCGCAAGAACGTCGTTAAGTCCTGCGACTTCTCCGGCGCCACGCTTCTGCGCGCCGACTTCTCCGAATCCGTTCTCACGTTTTCGCGCATGACCGGCGCCGATCTCCGAGACGCCAATTTCGCGCATGCCGATCTCTCCAAGGTCGATTTCCAGGGCGCCGATCTTTCCGGTGCCGATTTCACAGAAGCCGATCTTGATGGTGCCAATCTCGTCGGCGCCCGCGGTCTCGAGTTCGTCAAAGGTCTCTCCACAGCCAAAAATATCGGCAAAGCCTTCCGCTGATCGCAGCCCGGCTCAAGCGTCGATATAGTCGTCCACGCGCCTCGGCTTCGGCACATCCGTGATGAACGTTTCGAGCGCTTCCAACCCGCCCGGCACCGGCCCGCCGTAGGCCCAATCCAGAAGCTCGACCGTATGCACGACGGGAATTTTCATGCCCCCGGCCAGCTGGGTGATGCAGCCAATATTGCCGGCCGCCACCACATCCGGCCGCGTCGTCTTGATGTTCTGCACTTTGCGGTCGCGCAACTGCGTCGCGATCTCCGGCTGCAAGATATTGTACGTCCCGGCCGACCCGCAGCAGATGTGCCCCTCGGGCACATCCACCACGCTGAACCCCGCCTGCATGAGCAGCGCCTTCGGCTCATCCGTAATGCCTTGTCCGTGCTGCAGTGAACACGCCGAGTGATAGGCCACCTTAATGGATGACCACCGGACCGGCGCACCGATCCCAACGCCGGCCACAAACTCGCTCACGTCGCGCGCCATGTCCGCGATCTGCGTGGCCTTGCCGGCATACGCGGGATCATCCGCCAAGAGATGCCCGTAGTCTTTCACCATGGTTCCGCAACCCGAAGCATTCACGATCACCGCATCGACCGGCCCCTTGCCGATCTCCTTCATCCACGAGTCGATATTCCGCCGCGCCTGCTCCTTCGCGTCCGCTTCGCGTCCCAAATGGTGCACGAGCGCCCCGCAGCAGCCAGCCCCAGGTGCCACCACGACATCGATCCCGCGCCGCGCCAGCAACCGGATCGTCGCATCGTTGATCGCCGGCCGCAGCACCTGCTGAGCGCAACCAGCTAACAAAATCACCCGCGCCCGCCGCTCTGCCTTTGTGGCCGCCGTGCCCGGACCGGAATAATGCGCAGCCTTTGGCAAAACGGCCGGCGCCATGTCGATCATGGTCGCCAGCTCTTTGAAACCGATCCGCCGCATAATTCCGCGAAACGGCCGCGCCAACGGTGCCGCCCTCAGCGCCCACCGGAACCGGCGCGGATAGGGAACGATCCGCGCCAGCAATTCACGCATGAACCGCGCCTTCGCAGGTCGCGGCGCCTTCTCTTCGATATACGCCCGCGCATGATCGACAAGATGCATGTAGTCGACGCCCGAGGGGCACGTCGTCATGCATGACAAACACGACAGGCACCGATCGATATGCCGGCGCACCTCCACACTCGGATCGCGCCCGCCCTCGAACATATCCTTCATCAAGTAGATGCGCCCACGCGGGCTGTCGCGCTCATCCCCCAGCACCACGTAGGTCGAGCACACAGCCGTACACAGCCCGCAATGCACGCACCGGCGCAAAATGCGATCCGCCTCCGCCAACCGCGGATCGGCAAGCTGCTCGGCCGTGAAATTCGTCTGCATGCCGTCTCCTGCTGCGACCGCGCGCGAACGCGGCCCTCACATCGTCTGATACATCCGGCCGGGATTGAGAAGTCCTTGCGGATCGAAGACATCCTTCAATCCACGCGACAGCTTCTCCAACGCAGGCGCCTGCGGCTGAAACACTTCAACCTCGCGCCGCACCGCCTCACGCGCCCGGATCAGCGTCGCATGCCCGCCCGCAATCGCCACCGCACGGCGGATATCGGCCGCGCCCGCATCGGCACAATCGGGAATCTCGATCCACACCAACCCGCCCGACCAATCATACGTCGCCTCGACCGGCATATGCCGCCTGAGCGTCGCGACCAGATCGGCCGCCTTGCGCGGCGACGTGGAAACCCGCCAGAGAATGTCATCCGAGAACCTCACCGGCACCAGACGCCGCATCTCGGCCCAGAACCCCAAGGACGCCTCCAGATCAAGTTCCATCGGCTGACCGTAGGCTTTCAACGCCTCCATGATGCGTCCCTTGCGATAGCGGACCGACTTCATGAAGTTCTCAATACGCAGGGCCGTGATTGAGGTTGCCCGTCCCCCAACTGGGGCCGTTGCGATCCGTGCTGCGTGCTTCGGCGTCAAGTGAACAGTGCCAGAAATTTCAAACGGCGTACCCATCGCGAGCGACATCATCTCCACCGCGAGATCTTCCGGAAGCCCGGTATAAACAAGCGTCGCGATATCGTCCGGTAGCGGTGCGACCTTGAAGGTCACTTCCGTCATCACAGCCAGCGTTCCCCAGCTTCCCGTCAACGCGCGCGCCACATCATACCCGGTGACGTTCTTCATCACACGTCCACCGGATTTGAAAATCTCCGCCCGCCCGTTCACACCGCGCAACCCAATCAGGTGGTCCCGCGCCGACCCCACGCTAATCCGCCGCGCGCCCGAATTGTTCGTGGCGAAGACAGCACCGATGGTCTGCAACCCCACCGGCGCCGCGAGTGCCGCGCCAAAGTCCAACGGCTCGAACGGCAGCATCTGCCCGCGCGATGCCAACTCCACCTCGATCTGTGAAACGGGCGTGCCCGCCCGCGCCGACATCACGAGTTCGGTTGGCTCATAAAGCGTAATGCCACGCAAACTGGCCGTGGTGAGAAGGGCTGCCGCCTGCACCGGATGACCGATCGCACGCTTCGATCCCGCACCGACAATCTCGACAGCCAGATTCTGCGCGCCGAACTGCGCCAGCATGCTTTTCAATTCCCAGTCGGCGGCGGGTCTCAGGAGTTCGCTCACGGTGCGCCAGCCTCACTCGGCCGCTACGGCAGGATCGGCGACACCCGCCGTCAATTCGGGACGTCCATCAAGCGGAAAAACCTTGGCCGGATTCAAAAGCCACTGTGGATCGAATAGCGACTTGATCCGCATCTGCTGAGCTAAGTCCACATCGGAAAATTGCACCCGCATCAGATCACGCTTCTCAATACCAACGCCATGTTCCCCCGTCAGGCACCCGCCCGCCGCGACGCACAGCTTCAGTATATCGGCACCAGCCTGTTCCGCCCGTTCAGCCTGCCGCGCATTGTTGGCATCATACATGATGAGCGGATGCAAATTGCCATCGCCCGCATGAAACACGTTCGCAACACCCAAACCATACCGCTTGCAAATGTTAGAGATCTCTTCGAGCACATAGGTCAATTGCGACAGCGGGATAGTACCATCCATGCACAAATAGTCAGCCTTGCGCCCGATCGCACCGAATGCGCTCTTGCGGCCTTTCCAGATTTTCGCGCTCTGAGCATCGTCCGCACTGATGATCAATGACGACGGCCCCAACTCCTGCGCAATGCCGGCAATATACCCGAGACGGTCGGCGATCTCTTCCTCCGATCCCTCCACTTCCACAATCAGCAGCGCATCCACATCCAGCGGATAGCCGGCTTTGGCAAACGCCTCGCACACCTCGATTGCCGGCCGGTCCATGAACTCGATCGCCACCGGCACAATGCCCGATGCGATGATCCGCGACACGCAAATGCTGGCCTTAGCAGTCGATTCGAACCCGATCAGCATCGGCCGCGCGCCCTCAGCCATCGGCAAAATGCGCACTGTGGCCTCCGTCACGATGCCCAACTGGCCCTCCGACCCGATGATCAAAGCGAGCAGATCGTATCCATCGGCATCCAGATGCGCGCCCCCGACCTCAACCACCGTTCCGTCGATCATCACCATCTTGACGCCAAGCACGTTGTTCGTCGTCACACCATATTTCAGGCAATGCGCGCCGCCGGAATTCATGGCGATGTTTCCAGCCAGCGTGCACGCCAACTGGCTCGACGGATCGGGCGCATAGAAAAAACCCAACGGACCGGCGGCAGCCGAAATAGCGAGATTGGTGATCCCCGTCTCCACCCGCGCGAACCGCGCCGGCGTATCGATCTCAAGCACCTTGTTCATCCGCGACACACCGATGACGATCGCATCCTCCGCCGGTAACGCGCCGCCACAAAGAGACGTGCCCGCGCCGCGCGGAATGACCTTGATGCCATTGCGATGGCAATACGCCATCACCTGCGCCACGCCATCCGTCGTGTCCGGCAGAACGACCGCCAGCGGCATACACCGATAGGCGGTAAAGGCATCCGTTTCGTAAGCCCGCCGACCGTCCTCATCGGCGATGACCGAGGTCGCACCCAGCATCGCAACGAGATCCTTCACGATCACGTCGCGGCGCGCGACGACGGCAGATTCGGGCTCGGGCAGACGGATCGCGGTCATTGGGTTCTTTTCAGGGGGCCGGCGAGAACGCCCCGCGCCATTCGAGCTTATGGTTAACCGGCTGATCTGCCAAGCGATTAGGCAAAACCGGTGCTCCGAGACCTATTTTCAACGTTCTAGAATAGGTGATTCACGTCCTAAAGGCCGCTACGTCACAATCCCAACACGCCCAAACTGACAATCAACGCCACGTTGAAAGTCCTAAGGCAATTCCGCGTCGAATTTTTGAACGAGGCTCCTACCGTGACGGCAATCAGTGATTTTGACATTTTCGCACGCGTCGCCCGCACCGGCAACATGTCCGCAGCAGGCCGCGAAATGGGCCTGTCCCCGGCCGTTGTGTCGAAGCGCGTGAGCTTGCTGGAAGAACGCCTCGGTGCCCGCCTGTTCCAGCGCACAACCCGCCAACTCACGCTCACCGAGACCGGCGAAGGCTACTTCCGCCGCGTCGTCGACATCCTGAGCCTCATCGCTGAAGCAGAAGACTTCGTAAGTCGCCGCAACACCAGTCCCCGGGGCCAGCTGAAGGTCACCGCACCCACCACCTTCAGCCGCTACCACCTGGCTCCCTACCTGTCGAAGTTTCTCGAAGCCTACCCTGAGATCCACCTCGACCTTCACCTCACCGACAACTACGTCGACATCATCCGCGACGGCTTCGACCTCGCCATCCGCATCGGCGAACTCCAGGATTCCTCACTCGTCGCCCGCAAACTCTCCCCCGACACGCGCGTCATCGTAGCCTCGCCCGCGTATCTCGACAAAAACGGCACGCCAAAATCGTTGAAGGATCTCGAGAACCACAATTGCCTGAGCGCTGGCGCTCAGGATGCATGGGCGCTCGATGGACCCGGCGGCCTGCAAGAAGTGCGCGTCAAGGGCAACATCCGCTCAAACTCGGCCGATCTCATTCGTGAAGCGCTGATCGGCGGGCTTGGCATCGGCCTGCGCGGCACATGGGAGATTGGCCCCGACATCCACAGTGGCAAACTGAAAATCATCCTCCCGCAATACCGCGGCTCGTCGAAGATGGCCGTCTTTGCCGTCTATCCCTCGCGCGACTTCATGCCGGCAAAAGTCGATGTCTTCCTCGACTTCTTAGGCCAGCACTTCGGCCCCGATCCCTATTGGGACAAGAGCCTGGATCTCGGCGCCAAACCCGCCACGGTTGCCAAAGCCCCCGCGCGATCCGCGAAAGCGCCCGCCAAGCGAGTCGGTGGAGCGGTCTAACCGCTCTCACCCGGCGTCCGTTGCCATCCTCATCCCACTCGCCTATCCCTTGAGACCCATGTCGCTCTGAGGGGATATCTCTCGTGCCGTCACCCCGCGCCGGTCTCTTCGTGACCTGCCTCGTCGATCTCATGCGGCCGTCGGTCGGCTTTGCCGCCGCACGTCTGATCGAAGCGGCGGGCTGCACCGTCGTCGTCCCCGATCGGCAAACCTGTTGCGGACAACCCGCCTACAATTCCGGCGACCGCGCCACCACAAAAACACTCGCCCTCCAAACCATCCGCGCCTTCACCGATTGCGACTATGTCGTCGTCCCCTCAGGCTCCTGCGCCGCGATGCTGAAGGTCCACTTTCCTCACCTCTTTGCAAGCGAACCGGACCTTGAAACCGAAGCCCGCGCCTTCGCCGCCAAAGTCCACGAACTCTGCACCTTCCTCACCAACATTTGCCCCATCGGCAAAGTCCCCGGCCGCTACAGTGGTCGCGTCACCTATCACGACAGCTGCTCAGGACTTCGCGAACTCGGCATCAAATCCGCACCCCGCCGTCTGCTTTCCACCGTCGATGGCCTCCAACTCACCGAGATGCCGGAAGCCGAAGCATGCTGCGGCTTCGGCGGTCTCTTCGCCGAAAAGTACGCCAACATCTCGAACGCGATTCTGACGCGAAAGACCGACAACGCGGCTACCGTTGACGCAGATCTCATTCTCGCCGGTGATCTCGGCTGCCTCATGAACATGGCCGGCAAACTGACCCGTAACGGGCACCCGCTCGCCTGCCGCCACGTCGCCGAAATCCTGGCCGGCGAACTCACCGACCCACCCATCGGCCACGCCACGGTGGCAACCCCGTGAAACTGGACACCGCCCACTTTCCTGCCAATGCGGCGGCGGCTCTCGCCAACCCCCGCCTGCAATCCGCCCTCGCCAAACTGCCCGGCGGCCTCGTCGCGCAGCGCCGCGCAGCCGTCGCAGCCGTGCCCGAATTTGAAGCCTTGCGCGAGGAAGCGCGCGCCATCCGTGACGCCACGCTGAGCGACCTGGCAAACCACCTCGAAGCCTTCGAAGCTAAAGCCACCGCGATGGGATCGCACGTCCATTGGGCGGTCGACGCAGCCGAAGCACGCCTCAAAATCTCTGATGTTTGCCGCAGCGCCAACGCCCGCCTTGTCATCAAGGGCAAGTCGATGGTGACGGAAGAAATCGGCCTCAACGCCCATCTTGAGGGCAACGGCATCGACGTCGTCGAAAGCGATTTGGGCGAATACATCATCCAGAAGCGCGGCGAGGCCCCAAGCCACATTATCGCCCCCGCCATCCACCTCACCGAAGCCGACGTCGAAGCCGACTTCCGCTCCTACCACACGCACCTCAATCCCGACCGCACACTCGGCACCCCTGAAAGTCTCGTCGCCGAAGCCCGCGCCGTCCTGCGCCAAAAATTCCTCACAGCCGACGTCGGCATCACCGGCGCCAACTTCCTGATCTCTGAAACCGGCTCCTCCATCATCGTCACCAACGAAGGCAACGGCGACCTCACGCAAATCTTGCCTCGCGTCCACATCGTTGTCGCCACGATCGACAAGGTCGTCCCCACGCTTGACCAAGCGATCACGCTCCTGCGCGTCCTCGCCCGTTCAGCCACCGGCCAGGACATGACAGCCTACACCACGATCGCCACTGGCCCGCGCCGGGCGGACGATCTCGACGGCCCCTCCGAATGCCACATCGTCCTCATCGATAACGGCCGCACGGAGATGCTTAGCTCCGGGATGCGCGAGGCCCTGCGCTGCATCCGCTGCGGCGCGTGCATGAACCACTGCCCGGTCTACAACGCCATCGGCGGCCATGCGTATGGCTGGGTCTACCCTGGACCCATCGGTGCCGTCCTCACACCCGCCCTTCTCGGAATCACAGAGACGAGTCACCTGCCGAACGCCTCAACCTTCTGCGGCAGCTGCGAAACCGTTTGCCCCGTCAAAATCCCGCTTGTCTCCCTCATGCGCTCCTGGCGCGACCGCGCGCACGACCAAGGTCCGCGCACACGGACCGCGCGCCTTTGGTCCGGCACGTGGGCCTATGCCGCCACGCGCCCCGCGCTCTACCATCTGCTCGCCCGTTTCGGCATCGCCATCGCCAGCGCGTTTGGCCGCCGCAAGGGCCACTTTCGCACGCTTCCCTTTCCCCGCGGCTGGCTGAAACACCGCGATCTCCCCGCCCCGCAAGGCCGCACGTTCCAGCAACTCTGGAAAGAAACCGAACGCGGGGTTCCTCGATGAGCCGCGAGTCCATCCTCACCCGCATCCGCGCCGCCAACACGGCGCCCGCGCAACCGCCACTCAAACCACACGCCGCACCAGCAAGCCTCAACTCGTCCGGCGCCGGCGCGATCGGCCGCTTCCGCACCACCGCCGTAGCCAAAGGCGTCACCGTCGTCGACGTCGATAAACCCGCAGCTCTCCCCCTTGCCGTCGCGCGCACGCTCACAGCCACAAACCTCCGCGCCGATACCATTCGCGTCAACGATCCCAAGCTCTGCGAACTACCATGGCACGACGCATCCCTCGCGATCGCGCGCGGCGCTGCGGACCCGCTCGACACGCTGACGCTATCCAGTGCGTTGGCAGCCGTCGCCGAGACAGGATCGCTTGTTCTGGGGTCAGGCCCGGACAATCCTTGTGCCCTCGCCTTTCTGCCTGAAACGCACCTCGTCGCTATCGCGCGATCCAACATCGTCGGCACCTTCGAGGACGCGCTCGCCATCCTCCACACGCGCTACGCCGATAACCTCCCGCGTGCGATCAACATCATCTCCGGCGCCTCCCGTACCGGCGACATAGGCGGCCGCATCGTCCAAGGTGCCCACGGACCGCGCCAGCTTTTCGTTTTCATCATCTGACCGCCGACTGCCCCCTCTCCCCGCAGCGCGAAAGCGCACCGGGGAGAGGGGCAGCATCGGCGCAAAAAAAAGAAAAGGGTGCCGTCACCGGCACCCTCCATGGATCAGTCCATCAGCCGAGCGTTACTTGCCCCGGCAGCTCTGCAAACACTTGGTCAGGTCCGCATCGCAGCTCGGATCGCCAGCCTTGGCTTTCCGGCACGCATTTTCCTGCGCATAGCACTGCGCCGCGCACTGATTGGCGAACGCCGTACCGGCGCCCGTCAGATGGCCGCCAGCGGCCAGCGCCACATAGGCGATCCCCGTCGCCACGAGGGCAAAGGTCCAGGTCTTGAATGTCACAGTCATCCTCCGCGCCCATTCGGGCTTCAAACCAGCTTGCATCCGAAGCTTCCCGCCTCGTTATGCCAGTTCTACCCGTTCGAGAATGAACGCGACCTGAACCGGGATCAAGCCCCACACCGGCAAGACCGGGGTCTGACCCATTCTCAGGGGTCTGACCCCATTCGACTGCCCCCTAAACGCGCCGCTAAAACGCCAGCTCCACAAAAATCGGATCAACCGACCCATTCCACCGCCCGTGATACCGCTCGAGCAGATCATCCGCCACGGTTTTCCGGTCGTGAACAAGTTCGAACAACGGCTCAAGGTAAATGGTTTCGTCCTGGCCGAAGGGGTTCACCTGCGCCCGCCGGCGCAAACCGCCGCGCGCAATGTGCAGCACATCCAGCGACATTTGCCACACGGTTGTATCGCGGAATGGCGTCTCGAATGCCAATCGCGGAACCTCGTTGCGCAGCCCCTGCCGCTCCTCCGCCGACCAGCCCTTCACGTACTGCCACGCATCCTCCAGCGCCTGCTCGTCATAGAGCAAGCCAACCCAGAACGCCGGCAAAGCGCAAATCCGCCGCCACCGGCCGCCATCCGCCCCGCGCATTTCCAAGAACCGCTTCAACCGCACTTCTGGGAACAGCGTCGTCAGATGATCCGACCAATCGTCCAGCGTCGGCAGCATCCCCGGCAGCGCGTCGAGCTTGCCGGCCATGAACGTCCGGAACGAGGCGCCAGCGACATCGATGTATTGGCCATCGCGATAGACAAAATACATCGGCACATCGAGCGCATAGTCGACGTACCGCTCGTATCCCATACCCTCTTCGAACACGAACGGCAGCATCCCCGTCCGGTTCGGATCGGTATCGCGCCACACTTCGCTTCGGAGCGATTTAAATCCGTTCGGCTTGCCTTCCGTGAACGGCGAGGATGCAAACAGCGCGGTGGCGATCGGCTGCAGTGCCAGCGACACGCGCAGCTTTTTCACCATGTCAGCTTCGTTGGCGAAATCGAGGTTCACTTGGATCGTCGCCGTCCGGTACATCATGTCGAGACCGCGCTTGCCGACTTGCGGCATGTAGCGCGTCATCACGCCGTAGCGCTCTTTGGGCATCTGCGGCGTCTCTTCGAGCGCCCATTTCGGCGAAAATCCCAGACCGAAAAACCCGATCCCCAGCTTTTCACCCACATCGATCACTTCGCGTAAGTGTTCCTGCGTTTCCGCCGCCGTCTGATGGAGATTTTCAAGCGGCGCGCCCGAAAGCTCGAATTGCCCGCCGGGCTCCAGACTGATTGTCCCGCCGATCCCGCCTTGCGTCTCGCTATCGGGCCGCTTCAGCGCAATAATGTTGGCGCCTTCCATGATCGGCTCCCACCCATACCGCCGGATCAGCGCCTCCATGAGCGCACGGATGCCATCGGGACCCCCGTAAGGCACCGGCGTCAGACAGCAGGTGTAAAAAACGAACTTTTCGTGTTCGGTGCCGATGCGCCATTGCGCCTTCGGCTTCTCGCCGGCCGCAATCCAGCCGACGAGATCGGCCCGCGACGTCACGATCGGGCTTGCTTGACCGGATTGGCGGGTGGACATCGAGATCCTTGAAAAACGGCAAAGCGGTAGCGACGGAGGCATCGCCCACGCCGTTCAAATGCTTATGACGGTGAGACCTGCTACGTACAAGTGCCCAGACAACCCGTCCGTTAAACGCTGCCTAGCGGCGGATGGATGCCTTTCTACAGCACCAGTTCAATGCCAATCCCCAAGCGTTGCATTCACGACCGCCAACGCCGCGACCGCAGCCGTGTCGGCCCGCAGGATCCGCGGCCCCAGCGAAATCGTGCGCACGAACGGCCGCCCCCGGATAAGCTTGCGTTCCTCCTCCGCAAATCCACCCTCCGGCCCGATCAGCACCCCGACCGGCCCCGGCGGCACATCCCGCAATCCCTCCACCGGATTGAGAATGTCAGCACCTTCATCGCAGAAGATGAGCGTCCGCGCCGCGTCCCACCCCTCCAGAACAGCGCCGAGTTTTTGCGGTTCGGCCACCTCCGGCACGCGCAAAATCCCACATTGCTCCGCTGCCTCGATCACGTTCGCCCGCATCCGGTCGAGATTGACCCGCTCTGCAATCGTCCGCCGCGTGATCACCGGCCGCAACCGCTTCACGCCCATCTCGGTCGCCTTTTGCACCATGTAGTCCAGGCGCGCGTGCTTCAACGGCGCGAAGAGATAGTCGACATCGGGACCATCGCTCTGCGCCCGCGTTTGCGCCTCGACCCTCAGCACGACCGACTTTTTACTCACCGGCTCCAGAACGGCCCGCCACTCGCCGTCCCGCCCGTTGAAAACGAGCAACGCCGCCCCCGTGCTCATCCGAAGAACGTTAACGAGATAATTGACCTGCTCCGGCGAACAAGCAATGCCCACCCCTGCGCTAAGCGGCGCATCAACAAACACACGTTGCGATGCGAAATCGTGAATGGCCATGGCTCCCCCACGCACCCCATAGTGAGGCCCGCAGTCATGACCCGAAACGGCAGCGCTCGCAACGCGGGTCTGGGTCCCGTCTGCTGCCGTTGCACCGCCTGAGGCGGGCGGCTACGGTGCGCCCAACCCAAGCCACAGCAAAAAGCCGGCACGTCATGAGCGACACGACCACGCCCAACCCCTCCACCGTCATACCGCCGGTCGCCGACGCCCCGCGCGACAATTGGGTCGACCGCTTTGCCCCCGAGAGCGTGCGCCCTTACCTGCGCCTCATGCGCCTCGACCGCCCCATCGGCACGTGGCTGCTGCTCTTCCCGTGCTGGTGGTCGCTGGCGCTCGCCGAGATCGACGAAGGCCTGCCCTATCCATCCCTCTGGTACATGCTGCTCTTCGCCATCGGCGCGCTCGTCATGCGCGGCGCCGGTTGCGCCTATAACGACTACGTCGATCGCGACTTCGACGCCCAGGTCGCCCGCACCGCGTCGCGCCCCATTCCTTCAGGCCAAGTGACGCCCGAAGACGCTCTCGTCCTCGTCGGCGTATTGGGCTTCATCGGCCTCGCAGTCCTCCTCCAGTTCAACTGGTTCACGGTCTTCCTCGGCGCGTCCTCGCTGCTGCTCGTCCTCATCTACCCGTTCATGAAGCGCTTCACCTATTGGCCCCAGGTCGTCCTCGGCCTCGCCTTTAATTGGGGTGCGCTCGTCGGCTGGGCCGCAGATGAAGGCTCTCTCGATTGGGCGCCCATCGCGCTCTATATCGGCGCCGTCGCCTGGACCATCGGCTACGACACGATCTACGCCCATCAAGACACCGAAGACGACCTGATGCTCGGCCTCAAATCCACAGCACTCCGGTTCGGCGATGATAGCCCCACCTGGGTCGGCGCGTTCTACGGTGTCGCTATTGTCCTTTGGACCATCGCCGGTTTCCTCGGCGGCGCGCACCTGATCTTTTTCTTAGCGCTGGCCCTCGTCGGCCTCCAGCTCTCCTGGCAGGTCTCCACCCTCGACATCACCGACAGCGCCAACTGCCTCCGCCGCTTCCGCTCCAACCGCGACGTCGGCTTCGCCCTCTTCTTAGGCCTCGCCGCCGACACCCTCCTCTCTTGGTGGTCCGGCTTCGCTTAAATTACGGAGTCAGACCCCTCCTTAGGGGTCTGACTCCAGTAGCCCCTCACGCCACCGCCCCATCGATCTCGCGCATGGCCGCTGCATCGCGCGCCGA
>JALHQM010000031.1 GCA_022841965.1 Hyphomicrobium sp.
GGCAGGGGAAGAAAGTTTCGACGCCGCTGTTGCGGCATAGGCGATCGAGGCGCAGCCGACCTTCGGCCAGATCAGCCCATTGAAGAGGCCGTTTTGGAGCGGTCGACCTGACAGAGACGGCATCACAGGAGAACGCGGCGACCGCCCCGGACCGATGGACCGTGACGACGCCTGACACCGCGGTTCAAACCAGCTCCGGCGGACGCTCCGTTCCGCCGGCTCCTGCCCGTCGCCCACGCGATCGCCCCCTCTCAGCACTCGCACCGTCGTTGGGCGCGCCGTCAGGGCATTGCCCCCACCACCGTCACCGAGGGCATGGCGCGTCAGTTGGGTTAGCCGTTGATCCGATCAACGCGATTGCGAACGACCCTGCCGACGAAGAGCGCGACACGTAAGACATCAACCCACCGTCCTGCCGCCGCCGGCAACGATGTCAGGCGCGCGCGACGTTCTGCCCGGTTGGCCCGGGCGCGGCCATTGCTGTCACCCGAATCAGCGCCGTGACACCAACGGCGACTGCGCCGATGACGGAGAAGATGATCTGCCAGGTGTCGGAGGGCATGGTGTGTTTCACGATGCCATGTGTCGCATGGTAGCCGGCGAGCGCCGCAGGCGCGACGAAGGCGAGTGCGATCGCGAGCCGTATCCAGAGCGGACGGATGAAGGCGAGCAGGAACTGCCCGAGGCCGAGCGTCAGTGCGGCGGCGGCGAGGCCGACGAGGATTGCCCCGAGCCAACCGGCGCCGGTCTGGAAGGCCCAAGTCCCGGCACTGACGCCCGCGAAGAACGGAAGCGCGAAGACAGCCAGTGTGAATAGAAGCCAGCACAGGGCGCCGATCGCCACGATGCTGGAGAGGATGCCGATGAAAACCATGGTGGTGTTCTCCGTGAGATAGAGGTCTGACGGTCGCGCCTCCACCACCACCACGGCGCGTTGCCAGTATAGCCGAAGAGAAGGCGGGACGGGAGCGGAAATCCCGTAGGATTCCCGCTTGCAGTCGCGACGCCTTGCCCGCGGTCAGCGGGCGAAGGGATCGATCTCGTGAACGATGGCGGCGAGTTCGCCGTCATATTCGCCGGCCGGCATGACGCCCATGGTGCCGTCGCCGGCCTGGAAGATGACGATGGTGACCATGAGGCTGGTAGCGAGGCTGAAGGCGAAGGCGTGAGCTTGATTGAGGGACATCTGACCGGCTCCTGTCTTGGAGGCGGGAGACCATCTCCCGCGCGACAGGCGCCCGATGTGTCCGGCCGATGGCCGCGATCACCGCGCAGGCGAAGCCGGAGCGGCGGCACGCTTTGCGTAGTCCGACCCTTTACGGGTTGATGGCGTCAGGCCAGCGGCTGGACCAAGGATCAGCGCATTGGAAGCGGGGGATGGTTTTCCGCCATGACCGGGGCCACCATGGAAACGCCCGTTCAATGCTTTCGCGCCAAAGCATCGCCGCCATGCTGCCGGTCGTGATGCTGCCGACATGGCCGGGTATGATCATGCAAAGCGCAGTTGTCGAAGAGAATGCCCATGCCGAAGGTGCCTGAGAAGACCGACTTCCCCGTCAGCCAGGTGCGGCGCTATCTGGAGCCCGGTCCGATCGTGCTGGTGTCATCAAAGTGGCAGGGCGCGACCAACATCATGACGCTCGGTTGGCACACGATCCTGGAATTCTCGCCGTCTCTGGTCGGCCTGATGATCTCCGGCGGCAATCACAGCCACCACATGATCCGCGAAAGCCGGGAATGCGTGGTGAACCTGCCGACGACGGCGCTGACCGATACCGTGGTGGGGATCGGCAACACGTCGGGGGCCGAGATCGACAAGTTCGCCAAGTTCAATCTCACGCGGCAAGAGGCGAGCAAGGTCGATGCGCCGTTGATCGGCGAATGCCATGCCAGCTTCGAATGCCGCCTTCACGACGACGCGCTGGTCGACAAGTACAATTTCTTCATCTTCGAGGTGGTGAAGGTGCATGTCGCCACGTCGCCAAAGCATCCCGAGACGCTGCATTACACCGGCGATGGCGTGTTCGTGGTGTCCGGCAAGGTCATCAGCCGCAGATCGCTGTTTCGACCCGAGATGCTGTGAGAGGCAGCGCTCACGCGCCACCTCCCTTCGGGCGGAAGTCGAACAGCGGGATGCCGAGCTTCCTCGCCTTGTCGGCGAGATTGTCCTGAATGCCGGTGCCAGGGAAGACGATGACCCCGATCGGCAGGACGTCCAGCATCTGATCGTTGCGCTTGAACGGTGCGGCCTTGGCGTGTTTCGTCCAGTCGGGGGCGAAGCCGACCTGCGGCACCTTGCGGGCGTCGGCCCATTTGGCCGCGATCTTCTCGGCGCCCTTCGGCGACTTGCCGTGCAGCAGCACCATGTCGGGGTGCTTGGCGTGGACCTGATCGAGCTTGGCCCAGATCAGGTGGTGATCGTTGAAGTCGAGCCCACCGGTAAAGGCGATCTTTGCACCGGCAGGTAGTAGCACCTGATTGTCGGCGCGCTTCTTGGCGGCGAGGAAGTCGCGGCTGTCGATCATCGCCGAGGTCAGGTTGCGGTGGTTGACCATCGATCCGCTGCGCGGTCGCCAGTTCGATCCGGTGTGGCGCTCGTAGTGCTCGGCGGCCTGGTCGCGCATCAGCTCGAAGGCGTTGCGGCGTTCGATCATGGTCTGGCCCTCGGCCGTCAGGCGTTCCAGCTCGACGGCCTTCACTTCGCTGCCGTCCTGTTCGCGCTGGCCGCGGCGCTGCGCCTGCTCGTTGTCGTCCAGCTCGCGCTCGATCCGGTCGGTGGCTCGGTGGAAGACGTTGACCGTCGACCAGAGGAGATCGTCGAGGTCGGGCTCGAGGCGGGTGTCCTCAAGGGTGACGATCAGGGCGTCAAAGATGTCGGCGATGGCGCCGGCGACATGGTCGCCTTCCGGAAGCGGTCGGGGATCGGGTTCATCCGTGAAGGGACGGTAGCCGTAAAGCTGGAGTTCGCTGAGGACATGGTCGGTGGGTGAAGAGGCGTGGTGCGGTTCGTAGTCGTCGTGCTCGCTCATCGGGATGCTCCGTCGGTTCGACCGCGACCCTCGCGGCCTTCATGGCGACGAAAGCCGGCGGGCGGGCCGGACCTGCACCCGCAGCGAGGCGGAGGGCCGGAGCACAGCGGAGGATGACGAAGGCGGGCTATTTTGCCTCGCGATGGAAAGGCCCGCAGGGCCGCCGGAAAATAGTCCGCCGCAGGCATTGCGGGTCCAGGCCGTTTGCTGGCCGATCGCCCTCTCGAAGGCCGGGGCGCGGTTCTCTCCGACATCAAGATCATCCGAGCGACGCCGACGACGGCGCTCCCGCCGTCTGCATTCTCCTGTCGGCCTATGCCGCCAGCGCCATGAAGCGTGCGACGTCCTGGGGCGCGATCTGCACCCGGGCCGCTGCCCGGAGGCTGTCCAGACCAGCCAGGCGGAGATCCTCGTTGAAGTCGCCCAGGCGCGGAGACACCACGACCGCCTCGATCCCGGCGGCGTTCGCCCGTTCGATCAAGGTCGTCATCGCACCGTCGCCGGCCGGATCATTGTCGCGGGCGATGTAGAGCCGGCGCAGCGTGTCGGGGAACAGGATGGCCGAGAGATGCGCCGCCGAGAGCGCCGCCGCCATCGGCATAGTGGGCAGCGCCATTCTGAGCGACAGCATCGTCTCTATGCCTTCGCCCGCCGCCATCACTTCGCCCGCCACACCGAAGCGAACGGCGTGTCCCAGGAGGTCGCCCATCGCCCGTCTCGGTGTGTCGATCGGGGCCTTGTCCGAGCCGTCAGGGGCGAGCCAGGTGCGATGCGCGCCGGTCTGATGCTCGGCGAGATCGGTGACCGATGCGATCATCGCCGGCCAGGTCTCCGTCGGGGAATACTCGTCGGGCCGATAATAGCACCTGGGATGAAAACGCAGGCTTCCGGTTCCGTGCAAAGCCGTAATCGCACGGTTCCGTAGATACGTTTCCACGACAGTGCCCAAAATCGGCTGCGACATCCCGACGAGCCGCCGCGCTGCTTCCGGCGATCCGATCGGCGCTGGTGCTTTGCGTTCGCCATCATGCCGGCGGTCCGGCTCGGGATGCGGCATCGACAGGAAGGCGCGCGCCTCATCGGCGACGTCCTTGAAGTCGACCAGGCCGCAGCTCTCGCGGATGACGTCGAGGAGATCGCCATGCTCGCCGGTGGCGGCGTCGGTCCATTTGCCGGCGGTGCCCTTGCCGGTTTCGCCGCCCTTTAGCCGCACGAACATCGAGCGGCCGGGCGTGTTGCGCACATCGCCGACCAGCCAATAGCGGCCCTCCCGATGACCGGCAGAGAGGTAGTGGCGGCACACCGCCTCGGCCTGCCGGCCGAGACGGATTGCCAGTTCGGAGGCGTCCTGCCGTGCCATCACGCCGCCTCCCGCTCGCCGATACGCTCGACGGGATAGCGCTCCAGCACCTTGGCGAGGATGGTCGCCCCGGTCGTATCGGTCGGCACAAACATTCGCAGCTTCCACGAGATGATTTCGTGGAATAGGCCATATGCCCGCAGGCGATCGCGCATGGCGTCGGTGAAGCCCGACAGTTCGATGCGGTTGGCGCCCATGACCCGGACGCGGCGAAGCTGGAGACCCTCGGTCAGATCGAGGATGGTCTTGCCGTCCATCAGCGCCATGAACGCGTAGTCGGGCGTCAGGGTTGACGTGCCAGCCGCGAGCGCGCCGGCCACCCATGCCGGGGAGACGCGGCGGCCAACGATGCGCTCGCCGTCATCTGTCTGGAGTCGATAGACCCGCGTCGACTCGTTCGGCAGCCGCTTCCAGATCGGCAGCAAGAGCCCGCTGACGACATGGATGGTGCTATCGGCATATTCCGGCACCTCGGCGGCCTCGGCATTCCAGGCCGCTGTGAAGCCAGCCCGATCCGCGTCGACCCAATGGGTCTCGTCCATCATCTTGATGGGGATGTTGTGCGCCTCCATGGGCCGGATCAGCCGCACGCGCCGTTCGATCTCGCCATCGTCCAGCATGATGCTGGTGGTTGGTATCTGCACGGCGGCGCGGCCCGAACGCTCGTTGACCAGCAGCTTCGCGCCTGCGTCATCGAGATGGTCGAGCGCCTCGGCCAGCGTCACGGGACGGTTGCGCTGGCGCTGGTTGATGGTCAGCAGCCGGGCCTCGGCCCCGGTGCCAGGATGAACGTGGATCGTTCGGCGGTCGGTGACGATGAAGCTCTCGGCCTGCAGCGTCTCCAGCCCGACGTCGTAGCTGCCGGAAGCGATAGCGCCTTCGATCTTGGCGTTCAGCAGCCGCTCGAACGCCGTGAACAGGACGCCCTGAAGTTCGATGGTCAGCGCAAGCAGCCGGTTGAGAAAGGTGGTGATCGGCGGCAGTTCGTCCTTGATGCCGGTGGAATCCATCAGCGAGAGGCCGGTGGCATCCTCGAACATCTGGAGCGAGCAGCCGTCGACCTTGCCGCGCACCAGCAGCAGGTAGAGTTGCCGCAGGGCGTCGCGGGCGTAGTGGCTTTCCAGATTGTCTTCGGGCCGGAACAAGCCCTGGCCGCCGGTCTGGCGCTGGCCGCGCGTGATCGCGCCCAGGGTGTCGAGGCGGCGGGCGATGGTCGAGAGGAAGCGCTTTTCCGCCTTCACGTCGGTCGAGATTGGCCGGAACAGCGGCGGCTGCGCCTGGTTAGTCCGGTTGGTGCGGCCCAGGCCCTGAATGGCGGCGTCGGCCTTCCACCCCGGCTCCAGCAGGTAGTGGACGCGCAGTCGCTGGTTCCGCGCCGACAGGTCAGCATGGTAGCTGCGCCCGGTGCCGCCGGCGTCGGAGAAGATCAGGATGCGTTTTTGATCGTCCATGAACGCTTGGGTCTCGGCCAGATTGGCCGAGACGGCACGGTTCTCCACGGCGAGGCGGTCAATGCCGCCGGGACTGGTCTTGCGAACAATGCGCCGCGAACGTCCCGTCACCTCCGCTACGACATCGGTTCCGAAGCGCTGGACAATCTGGTCGAGCGCGCCGGGGACCGGTGGCAGCGAAGCGAGCCTCTCGATCAAACGGTCTCGACGGGCAACAGCGTCACGGCTCTCGACCGGCTGGCCGTCGCGAAACACCGGTCGCGACGACAGATTGCCCTCGCTGTCGGTGAACGGCTCGTAGAGCTGCACCGGAAAGGAATGGGCGAGGTAATCCAGAACGTATTCGCGCGGAGTGATGTCCACCCGGACGTCGTTCCATTCCTCGGTGGGGATTTCCGCCAGGCGGCGCTCCATCAGGGCTTCGCCGGTCGACACGATCTGGATCACGGCGGCATGGCCGTCGATCAGGTCCTGCTCGATCGAGCGGATCAGGGTTGGCGTCTTCATCGAGGTCAGCAGATGGCCGAAGAACCGCTGCTTGGCGGATTCGAAGGCTGAGCGCGCCGCGGACTTGGCCTGGCGGTTCAGCGTGCCGCCGTCGCCGGTGATGTTGGCGGCCTGCATCGCCGCGTCGAGATTGTTATGGATGACAGCGAAGGCGCCGGCATAGGCGTCGTAGATGCCGGTCTGCTCGGGGGTGAGCTGGTGCTCGACCAGTTCGTATTCGACGCCGTCGTAGGAGAGCGACCGGGCCGTGTAGAGCCCGAGCGAGCGCAGGTCGCGGGCCAGCACCTCCATCGCCGCCACGCCGCCGTCCTCGATCGCCTCGACGAATTCGGCGCGGGTCGAAAACGGGAAGTCCTCGCCGCCCCAGAGACCGAGGCGCTGGGCGTAGGCGAGATTGTGGACGGTGGTCGCGCCGGTCGCTGAGACATAGACGACACGCGCGTTCGGCAGGGCGTGCTGGAGCCGGAGGCCCGCACGGCCCTGCTGCGAGGCGGCGACGTCGCCGCGTTCGCCCTTTCCACCAGCGGCGTTCTGCATGGCGTGGCTCTCGTCGAAAATGATCACTCCATCGAAGTCGGAGCCCAACCATTCGACGATCTGCTTGACGCGGGAAAGCTTCTCGCCGCGATCGTCGGACCGTAGCGTGGCATAGGTGGTAAATAGGACGGCTTCCGAGAGCGTGATGTCCTTGCCCTGCGGGAAGCGCGACAGCGGCGTGACCAGCAGCCGCTCCATGCCGAGGGCGGACCAGTCGCGCTGGGCATCCTCCAGCAGCTTGTCGGATTTGGAGATCCACACCGCCTTGTGGCGGCCCTGCATCCAGTTGTCGAGGATGATGCCAGCCGACTGGCGACCCTTGCCAGCGCCGGTGCCGTCGCCAAGCATGAAGCCCCGGCGGAAGCGCACGGCGTTCGGCGCATCGTCGGGCGCGGCCGAGACGACGTCGAAGGCCTCATCGAGCGTCCATGATCCCGCGAGGAAGTCGGAATGCGCCTCGCCGGCGTAGATGACGGTTTCGAGCTGAGCATCGGAAAGAAGACCATCTGGGACGATGTTGGCGGGCAGCCGGGGCCGATAGCTGGGCTTCGGCGGCGCGACCGAGGCCATCGCCACGGATTGCACCAGCTTGGTCGGATGGGCCTGCGCCCCGGGAATAAGGATCGCCTGCAATCGGTATTCTTCATAAATTGCATCGGTGATCCGGCCGTCTTCGGCGGGCGTCCAGTCCACGGTTTCATAGGCGAGTTCGACGCCTTCGGGCTCGATGGACGCGGGCGTGGCGGGACGTGCAGCAGTGGTGCGCGCGAGATATCCGCGAACGGTCCGGGGCGTCGCGGCGGGTGCCAGGGCCGCCGCTGGCGGGAGGGCCGCAGTCTGGCGCGGTGGAACTTGCGCCTCGATCCAGCCGAGCAGCGTGGCGACGTCGGGCGCGGTGCCTGGCGAAGGGGGAAACGTAGCCTGATCGTCGGCCGGCAGCTTGTCGATGACTGTCAGCCGGGTGTCGATGGTCGTGCCGTGCTTGGCATAGACCGAGCCGTCCACAGCCGCTGTGAAGACGACGCGGCCACGCTCCTGAAGCCGGATGAAGGCCGCAGCCCAAGCCGGATGGTCGGGGCTGAAGTTGGCACCAGTGATCGCCACCAGCCGCCCGCCATCGGAGAGCCGGGCCAGCGCGGAAGCGACATGGCGATAGACTGTATCGGCCACGCGGCCGGTGACGTTTGCCATGGCAGAGAATGGCGGATTCATCAGCACGACGGAGGGGACGGATCCAGTCGCGAGATGATCATTGATCTGGGCAGCGTCGAAGCGCATGACGGCGACAGCCGGAAACAGCGCAGCGAGCAGATCAGCTCGGGTCTCGGCCAGCTCGTTGAGGAGGAGCGTTCCGCCTGATATCTCGGCCAGGATGGCGAGAAGACCCGTGCCAGCAGACGGCTCCAGCACGATGTCGCCAGCAGCAATGGAGGCGGCCGCCACGGCGGCGAGACCGAGCGGCGCCGGCGTCGAGAACTGCTGGAGCGCCTGCGATTCTTCCGAGCGCCGCGTATGCGTCGGCAGGAGTTCGGCGATCTTCGCGAGAGCGGAAAGCCGTGAAGCCGGAGACGCGGCCTTACGGAAAAGCGCCTTTCCGTATTTGCGCAGGAAGAGGACTGTCGCGACCTCGCACGCCTCATAGGCGGCCTTCCAGTTCCAGGCGCCGCTGGTGTCGGATGCGCCGAAGGCTTCTTCCATCGCTGCACGGAGGATCGCGGCGTCGATACGCTGGCCGCGCTCTAGATGATCGAGAAGCTGTAGCGCTACGTTGAGGATCGAGGACGCGGGGGTGACGGGCGCGGCCGGAAGGGCCACGGGAGACAGAATGTTCATGGAGGAACCTCGGGAGAGCGGAAGGGACAAACCCGGACGGCGCTCTCTCTCAACCGCCCGGACTCGACCCGTCCCGGCCGTCCTCTTCCTCTGATCAGCCGACATAAAAAAACGCCCGACCGTGAGGCCGGGCGCTGAGGGAGAGGGCAAATTTCAGTCGATCGCCTGGAAGATCTCGGCGGCTTCCAGATGGTCCGCGGCGTAGTCGTAGAGGCGGCCATATCCTTCCGACATCGCGTCGATCGGATATTTGAAGGAGAGATGGGAGAAGGCGAACAGCGTCGCGATGATGCCCGCGGCGTCGGCCGATACCTCGCCCTCATAGCCGTTAGTGTCGCAGACGATCTGAAAGCGGGGCTTAGAGGTCGGCGCGAGGTAGAGCGGCCTCCCGCCGCGCTCATAGAAGTCCCAGAGACCGCCACGATAATCGAGCGGGCTCAGGCGTCCCATCAGGTGATAGACGGTCATCTCCGCCACCAGGACGTGCTCACGGCCGAAGAGCAGCGGCAGGAAGCCCATCCGGCGACCCTCCGGTACGATTGCCACGGCGCGCGCCGCGGAATCGTCAGTGCTGGGGTTGGTGTCGGGCATGGGGGTTCTCCGGAGAGCGGATCGGGACGAACCGGCGGCGCTCTCTCTCGACCGGGCCGGCTCGAACCCGTCCCGGCAAACCTCTCGCTCTGACGCGCCGCATGAACGCCTGATCGCGCGGCCTTCCGAAGCGGGCCGCGCGCCACTACACTCCTTCATCTAACACATGGCGGACGGCGACCCTGGCGATCGGGGACGCATGTCCGCCCGACCAAGTGAGGTTCCGGAAGGAGACGGTGATGAAGGGAAGTGTGATCGGCATCGTGCCGCGGGCTGCCTCGTTGTGGGCTTCGGGGCGGGCTTTGCGCTCCGCCCGGTGATCGCACCGGGCGACGCATCGGCCGCTGCGGTCGCGGGCGTGGCTCAGCCGACGGAAGAAGAGGCCATCGCAGCCGTCCGCCGCCATCGCCCCTTCACGGGGACGTCGCTCGCAAATGCGACACTCAAGCTCGGTGATTGCTCGCCGGGCGGTGTTGGACCCGGCGTGACGTGCATGACGCAGCTCACGATGGATGTGACCCGGGCGAACGCCACGCCCCAGAACCGACCGGTCGGCTTCGCGCGCGTCAACGGTCAATGGGAAGTGGCCGTCTGGTAGAATTCAGGCAGCTATTTCGCCACCCGTATTGGGCGGAAGGTAGGCGTCGTAAGGATTGCCATCTGCCAGATGGCCGAACGGCGTGAACATATAGTCGCCACCGTCACGGCCGACCGCACAGATGACATAGCGCGGCTCGCCGGTCGCGGCGTCCGTGCATTCCATCAGCGCCAGATCGCCGCTTTCCGCGGCGCGCAGCAGGGTTTGGAAATTGGCTCGCGCATGGTCGGGGATCATCGCGCACCTCTTTCGGCGAGCCAGCGGCCCGTGCTCATCCATTCGATCGTGTGGCCTGTGGAGAGATCGAGCAGATGGGCGCCGCCGGAGAAACCGTCGACGACAGGTTCCGAGGCGACGCCGGCCCACTGAAAGCCCCAGGTGCCGGTGAGCCCGAACGTCTCCGCGCAGCGGGTGACGAAGGTGATCAGCAACTGCGGATCGGCGGTCCCGGGGTCGCGAAGCCAAAGTCGCGTGGCGCCATGCTCGGGCGTCAGCGAGAGCAGGAACGGCTCGGCGGGCGGATCCTCGCGACCGTTCTCGGCCATCAGCGCGGTGTAGATGTCGAAGGCCCGCGCGACATTGGCGACTGAGCCGACGTCGAGCAGGCAGGAGAAGCGGGTGAGAAAATCGGGCATGTCGGGCTCCTGAAACGAAAAGAGCCCGACGCTGGGCCGGGCTCGGGTGGATCGGGATCGTGGTTGAGAGGGGCTAGTAGCCGAATTGCCATGACGGCCACGATTGGCCGTCGTCGGCAGCCGCCGCGGCCTGGGTGAGGTATTCGGGATCGCGGTCGGCCACGGTGGGGTTGCGGACAGGCGTCTCGTCGATGACGGTCACGCGGGAAACGAGGCCATCCTCGACCTCGACGTGGACCGGCACGAAATACTGGAAGACGACACGCCGGATCGGCGCGGGGCTGAATTGCACCATGTGAACGCTCCTTCGATTGGGGGAGAGGTGCGGAGCGGCCGAAGCCGCCCCGCGAGCCACTCATTCGGCGGCTACGAGGTGACGGTCGTCATCCTCGCCATCGGCCGGCGATTCCGAGTCGTCGTCGGCGCTGAGGAAGTCGGGCAGCTCGGCCCCCTCGGCTTCGCTGCCGCCGTCCGCGCCCGCTGCAGAATCGCCGTCAACGCCAGCAAGCCGAAGCGGCTCAGGCAGCCAACCGCTATCGGCCAGGAGACGCTCGGCCTCCTTGGCCATGTCGCCCTTTTTCAGATGACCGATAAGCTCGGCCGCTCGCTCGCCGGCGCCTTCGCGGACGGCTTGGAGGATGCGCGGCTTGGTGACACGGTTGAGGTAGTTGCCGAAGGTCGGGCGCCAACCAGCCTCCACTATGTCGAGCCCGGTCGTCCGCGTCAGCCGGTCGGCCTGCGCGAGCCTCATGTCGAGCGTGTGCTGCGACACGCCGCCAGCGCTGTGCGGGTTCGGCCGCTCATAGAGCGCGTTGACCCCATAGCTGACGCAATGTGCCAGCAGCGCCATACGGCTGGCATCGTCGAGACCGGCGAGCCAATCCCACAGGGCGTCGTCGTCCTTCGGGATGTCAGTGGCCCAGGCGTCGTGACGCTCCTGCACGGCCCGCGCGGAGGGGCTGTCCTTCAGCGCCTCGTCCTGAACGGGGAAGAAGATGTGCTTCACCCCGGCCTCCATAGCGCCCGTGTACATGCGGGTCATGAAGTTGTCCGAGACGAGTTTGTGGAGAAGCGCCGTCATGGCGATGTGCGGGTTTTCAGCCACCGCGTTGCGCAGCGCGAGGGTGCGGTAGGCGGTCAGCTCGACGACGAGGCGTTCGGGCAACGGTTTGATGCTGTCGTCATCATCGTCCTCCTCCGGTTCGACAGGCCGGCCGCCGATAGTGATGACAGCGCGTTGCACCGAGGGGCTCGCGGTGCCGGCGGATTCGGTATCGGTCTCCGATCCTTCCTCACCATCGGTCCGGACCTGAGGCACATCCTCGGGCCGGACGAAGCCGCGATCGACCGAAAGCGATCCGTCGGCGTCGATGCTGACAAAGACGCCGGCGATGGCGATGTCGGCCGGATCGAAGTGCTCGGGGCGATCGTCGAACGCGGCCAGAGCCGTCTCGATCTCGCCCATGCGCTCGTCGACCTCATCGGGCAGTTCGTCGGCGTCCTGATATTCCGCTTCGAGCCTGGCCTGCTCGGCGGTGAGCGCCTCGATGGTCGCCTGTTCCTCCGCCGATAGATCGATCGGCGTGCCGGAGATTTCCTGCAGACCGCGCACGGCGTCGTAGGGGAAACTGACCGCGACCTCGATCCACTTCCAACCCTCGGCGGCGATCACCTCAGCCTCGGCCTTCAGCTTCTCGGCGACGAGGCGATCGAGAAGCCCGACGTCCTGCAGCCAGCCGCCATCGTCGGCCTGGAACAGGTCGCGCATGACGATGCCGCCAGCCGCCTCATAGGCTTCGAGGCCGAGGAAGACGGCACGCTTGTCGGAGGCGCGCACCGTGGTCTCGGTCAGCATGCGCCGGATCTGATAGGGCTCCTTCGACCAGGCGTCCTTGATCGCGTCCCAGACCTGGGTCTGACGCTCGTGGTCTTCGGAGACGGTGAAGGCCATGAGCTGCTCCAGCGTCATGCCGTCGTCGGCATAGACCTCGTGGAGGACGGGCGAGACGGCTGCGAGGCGCAGCCGCTGCTTGACCACGTTGACGGGGACGAAGAAAGCCGCAGCGATCTCCTCCTCGGTCATGCCTTTGGTCAGCATGTCGTGGAAGGCGCGGAACTGATCGAGCGGATGGAGCGGCGCGCGCTCGATATTCTCGGCCAGCGACACCTCTTCGGGGAGGATGGCGCCATCGCGATCACGGACCACGCAGGGCACTGGAGCGATCTTGGCGAGACGCTTCTGCTTCACCAGCAGTTCGAGCGCCCGGAAGCGGCGACCGCCGGCGGGCACCTCGAACATGCCGGTCTCCACGCCCTCGGCGTCAACGACGGGAAAGACGCTGAGACTCTGGATCAGGCCGCGACGAGCGATCGAGGCCGCAAGGTCCTCGATCGAGACGCCGGCCTTCACGCGCCGGACGTTGGACTGGCTGAGCACCAGCTTGTTGAAGGGGATGTCGCGCGAGGACGACAGGATGATCTTCTGAACGGCAGTAGCCATCGGGATTTACTCCGCGACGGGCGGCCGAGAGACTCTCTCTCAACCTCCAACCCGTCACGAAGCGAAGCGCCGCCCTCTTCCTCTAAAGGGGGCAGCGCAACGGACCGGCGAACCAGAAAGGCACGGAAGCGCAAAGCCGGAGATACGGAAAACCGCATCCCCGGCTTCGCGGAAATCAGGCGGCTCGATCGAGCAGCTTCTTCGCCTTGCCCTCCATGTCGAGGCGGGCGTCCTGATGGGGCTTGTCGCGCGCGACGGCGGTGATGCCCTGCACGAAATCGAAGATGGACTCCGGAGGGCGGCCTTCCTCGGCCAGCACTCTGTCGATGATCTTGCCAGTCTCGGCCTTGGAGAAGCCGCGCCGACGCAGGAAGTCGGTGCGGTCTTCGTCGGTCCTGGCGACGATCCGCTCGCGGGCGGCCCTGATGCCGTTGACGAACGGCAGGGGTGAGGAATTCGCGAAGTTCAGCAGCGCCGGGGCCGCCTCGTGCGCGAAGCGGTTGGCGGCATATTTGGAGTGGCGGATGGTGATTTCCTCGAAATCCTCCACGCCCCACAAATTGCGATTCTGGCAGACCGCCCGGAGATAGAAGCTCGCCATGCCGAGCGTCTTGGCGCCAACCTCGGAATTCCAACAATAGAATCCGCGGAAATAGAGATCCGGCGAGCCGTCAGGCAGGCGGCCAGCTTCGATCGGATTCAGGTCGTCGACCAGGAACAGGAAGACGTCGCGGTCGGAGGCATAGAGCGTGGTCGTATCCTTGGTGATGTCGACCCGCGGATTGTAGATGCCGGTCGACCAATCGAGCACGCCCGGCACCTTCCAGCGGGTGTCGCCCGTGCCATTGCCCGCGATACGCTGCACCGCCTCGACCAGTTCGTGGTCGAAGATCCGGCCGTAATCCGGGCCGGTGACGGCGCGCAGTTCGACGCGGCCAGTATCGGTTTCCAGCGTCTTGATCTGCTCGGCCCGACTGGAGGTCAGGCCGTATTGCAGGTTGATGGCGGCGAGCGCGGCCGGGAGCTGTCGCAAATAGGCGGCTGGTGCGCCGACCAGGCTGGCGAGCTGGCCGAAGGACCAGTGCGTCGGCGCGATTGACGCATCGGTGCCTGGCAGGATCAGCGCCAGCCGCTCCGAATCGTTGCGGTTCGCCTCGACGTGGATGAGCGCGCTTTCCACCACCCGCGTCCGGCTTCGTTCGGTGCGGTCGCGAACCGTGTGGGCCAGTTCCGACAGGGAGAGATAGCGCTCGTCGGCCGGACGCGAGAACCATTCCGACGAGACGCGGCCGATCCACTCCCCCCGGCTGACATCGACCTTGTAACCGCCGTTTGTGTCGCGGCGGGCGTCGAGGACTGAATCTTGGGACATGGGAACAATCTCCATGACGGGCGCCGGAGACCTCTTCTCCAGTCCTCAACCCGTCACGGAAATCAGTCCACTCTCTCACTCTCAGCAGGGCGTTGCGGGGCAGCCGCCCCGCAGAAGGGGTCGGTCGAGACCAGCGGGCTCGGGCGCAGGGGAAGGCTTTCCCCTCAAGGTCTAGTCCGGAGTAGAGATGCCTACTCTGGGCACGTTTCATGTCGAGCAAGTCGGATAGTGAAGAATCGTGTATTGGAAGAGTTAGTGCGATCGCAAAGGAAAACAGGTGGGCGACGTTTCAACCGAGAAAGAAACTTTCCGGGTGCTCAGCTTAGATGGCGGAGGCGCAAAGGGCTTCTACACACTGGGCGCGCTGAAGGAGATTGAAGCGCTCGCGGGTTGTAGATTGTGCGAGAAATTCGACCTGATCTACGGGACTTCGACTGGCTCCATCATCGCCGCGCTACTAGGCCTTGGGAAATCGGTGGACGAAATTGAGGCGCTCTACCGCAAGCATGTGGTGACCGTCATGTCGGCTTGGCGCCCGAGCCAAAAGACCGCGGCACTCGATGCGCTCGCAGCAGATGTTTTCCGGGAGCTGCGTTTCGACGCCTTCAAGACGGACATCGGCATTGTTGGCACGAGATGGAAGGAGGAGCGTCCCATCATCTTCAAGACGAACCGGCGTCAGGCTTTTCGTGGCAAGGCGACGTTTGAGCCCGGCTTTGGTTGTACGATCGCCGACGCGGTGATCGGGTCGTGCTCGGCGTATCCATTCTTCGAGAAGAAATTTGTAACTACCTCCGCAGGTGAGAGGATCGAGGTCCGGGACGGCGGTTTTGTCGCGAACAATCCTACGCTCTACGCAATCGTTGACGCGATTGAATCGTTGGGGATCGCGAGGAGCGATGTTCGCGTGGTGAGCATCGGCGTTGGCGAATATCCGTCACCGAAGCTTCCGACCTGGAGCGTTCGAAAATGGGCAAGCAAGCTGCCGACGATGGTCTTCCTTCAAAAGACGATGGAGATCAGCGCCCAGTCGATGGATCAGTTGCGGCGCGTGATGTTTCGAGATGTTGCGACGGTTCGGGTTCACGCCCGATATACCCAGCCAGAGATGGCGACGGACATGTTGGAAGTCGATTTGGAAAAGCTTGGCTTGCTGTGGCAGCGCGGGCGCGATTGCGCGCGCGAGGCGGAGGAGGAACTGAAGTCGTATTTGGCTTAAACGGGGGGAATTATGGCGATCGCGGAAGCGCAACTCGAGACGTGGTCTCAGCAAGGCAAGACGGGCCAGTTCACGGACACCTATAATTCAATTAGGGGGAATCTTCTCGACGGGTCGGCCTTCTATCCGGTGAAGGACATAGAAGTTCACCTGCAGGGCTCTTACGGCAACGATACGAACGTGTGGGCGGACAGCGACGTGGACGTCGTCCTCTGCCACAATGGCGCGTTCTACTACGATATTTCCGCGATGAGCCAAGCCGAACAGGATGCCTTCAAGGGCGTCTTTTCAGCAAATGCCGCATACGGTTATAACGAGTTCAAAGGCGATGCCGAGAGGTACATCAATCAACTGTACAACGGTGTCGTTGCGGGCGGAAAGGCGCTGCATGTTCCGGGAAATAATGGTCGCCGCAACGCGGACATACTCATCTGCCAGCAATTCCGGCGTTACTATTCCTATCAATCCGGCGTTCACGGCTACCATTCCGGGGTAGCGTTTTACGTGAACGGATCACGGATCGAGAATTTTCCGAAGCAACACTCGGACAACTGCACCGCAAAGCATCAGGCCACGAACCAGAACTTCAAGCGTGTGGTCCGGATCTTCAAGAACATGCGCAACACGATGATCGGCAAGGGGTTGCTCGCCGACAAGATCGCGCCCTCATACTTCATCGAGGGGATGCTTTCGAATGTGCCGAACGACAAATTCGTGGGCAGCTATCAGGATATGTTCGTCGAGTGCTTCAATTGGGTCGTGAACGCGGATCGGACGAAGTTGACGACCGCGAGCCAACTCCATTGGCTCGTAAGGGATGGTTCCTCGGTCTGCTGGTCGACGGCTAGCTTCGATGACTTCACGGCAGCGCTCAAGGAATTTTGGGAGAGTTGACGAACAGCGCGTAGTCGGGATCGGGACGAGACAGGTCGAGGATTTCGGGATCAAAGGTGTAACCGACGAAGTCGCGGACGTGCGGAGGCAGTTTACAGGCGAAGACCTGGCGGCAGGTGCAGGTCAAAGCCTCGTTTCGTTAGGAACAGGAACCGGGTGACGGCTGCGATCGCTTCCCGGCCGATGGCCGCGCGTGGACGTGTTTGCGATGCTGTCGATCAGCGTTCGTTATTGTCGTCTTCATAGTTGGACCAATCGTCGGCAGGCGCATAATATTCTGCCGCGTCGTAGGTCTGGGTTTTCTTGTAGCGATCGCTGAGACCCACGACAGCGAGTCTTGAGAGACCGGCGATCTTGAGACCGCATGCGACGCATTCGAAGTGGGTCGGAAGATACTCTTGGGTTTCGATGATTTCGTCGTCGTCGAGCTTCTGTGTTGGAGCAGAAACTGGCTCCCCCAGGACAAGAGCCGCCGAGCCGCACGATGGGCAGTCGACTCGGTGGCCGTTCTGACGGGTGGCCCACACTGCGGCCTGGGTTTGTAGCGTCGAGCGGTCGTCATCGAGCTTGGCGTTCCAGACCTTTTTGTGCGCCTCTACATCGCCCTTTACGGCCTTCGCGCTTTCGTCGTCGGCTGCGTCGATAAGCTTTTTTGCAACCTCCGCTTCGTCTTCACCTACGAACTCTGGGAGCGTCACTCCCATTGATGTCAGGAGGATCGCACAAGTCTGATAAAAACGTGGCTGCCAAGTCGACCCCTTGACGCCGTCGAATGCCAGTTCGCCGGAGTGGAGTTCGGCATTGCGCTTGCCGGTATGTACGACCCCGAAGCTCTCATGCTCCTTGGTAAATTCCGGCAGGATGCCTGAAAGGCGCTTGAACACCTCACTGATTGGAATGGATCTTGGTGAGAACCTCTCTTCGAAGGGAGCGAACCCCAACGCGAACAGGAGATTTGATCCGTTTTTATCGGCCTCAGCTAGCAGCGCTGGGCTGACATTCGCCAAAGCTGCGCGAGCGAGGAATTCCAGGGAGAAGCTAGACCAGAGCGCGTATTCCCATTCATCGCTGTCATAGTCATCCATGTTTTGAATGTAGCGCTCGGCCTTCGCGTATAGCGCTTCTGGATGATATGTTGCCGGTGTTGCGCCCGGCTCGATAGTCTTCTTCATTTAAGTGCCCCCAAATATACCCTTTGTATTGAACGATCCTCGCGCCCGGGTGGGATCGGAGACCGAGCGTGCAACATGCGCCAGTTGTCGATGATCAGAGTATCGCCAGGATGGGCGAGCGCGATCGACAATGGGACGCTCTTAGCGAGCCAATCGCGGATCTGCGTGTCGGCCGCGTCGCCAATTCTGCTTGCTGGCCGAAGGAATATTTCATCCCACCGTAATAGGTCGGCGCCATCCGCAGATTCGAAAAGGTGAAGCAGCGCAAGGGTGCCGTCGCGTGGACGCCGCGGTTTGAAGATTGCCCGTGTGAGAGTGTCGCGGGAAACGGCATCGATGAGCGCGCGACCGTCAAACAGCAGCGTGGGGACGTCGTCATATCCCACTTGGCATCGCAGCAACAGATAGCGCGGGGGCCGGCGCCAGTGTGCAAGATCGGTATGGAACGGAAAGCTGCCCAAGCCGAAGTTCCCGCTATAGGTATTTGGAGCAGCGTCCTCGCGAGGCACCAGGGTTTGAACAAGGCCTCCTTCCCAGGGCGTCAACGGATCGCCAAAATCGCTGGCGACTTCGACAGTACCGATGCCCAAGCGATGCCGTGGAATGAAGGAGTAACCGTTTTCGGCAATTTTGCTTCTGAGATCGGACGCTGTCACTTTTGCAGTCCCTCAGATTGCGTTCTCGGCCTTCAGCAGATCCCGAACACGGGCGCCGAGCGGCGTGAGGATGTAGACGGTTCCGCGATAAGCGCCATCGGGGAAGTGTGTCTTCTTGGGGATTGCGAGGCGGCGGACTGCTTGGTCGTGGGCGAAGACGGTTTTCAGTGCTTTAGAAATCGCCCCCATGGCGTTTCTGAGGGCGGGATCGGCTTGGCCGGTTTGGTTGCTGAAGGTGTCGTGGCCACTGAGAAGCTTTTGGAGCGCTTCTCTCCGCAGGGGCTGGCTGGGTTTGGGACGAACTGCGTCTACGACCTTTTGTGCAAGTTTCGCCAGTTCGTCGTCACCTTGGTCCTTTGGGACCGCAATCGGGCTGAAAAGCTTGAGATTTTCGGGCTTAACGTACGGAGACAAGGCCTCAAGCGCGCCCTTCAGACTGTGATCTGGTATCTCTGCAATAAGCGTCGCCATAGCTCTTCTCATTAGATCTGACTAACGAGAAACCTAAGGGGGTCGCTTGCCGCTTTCAAGGCCGATCGTTAAAAATCATCGAAAATCCCGCGTCTTCACCTTGATCGAGTCGATGTGCAGATCGCGGACGTAGATGTCGCGTGTGCGCAGCCCCTTCGGTGCCAGACCGCGCGGATCGGGGGTCGGCGAGCCATGGTGGAATTCGTCACCGCGTCCATGCGGCAGCGGGAATGCGGCGTCGCGATCGCCGACACTGGCGAGGTCCGCCGAGAGATCAGTCAGGCGCTGGGCGACGAGATGCACGACTTCGCCCTCGCGCTGGATGCGGCCGCGCACGGCGAACATGCCGGCTGACAGTATGATGCGCCGGTTCGGGACGATTTAGCGCTGTCTGCTTTTCGGGAAAACGGGACCGAAACGCTTGGCCCTCGCGAGGCGCTCGGCGCTCTCCAGTCTGCGCCGCGGCGCATCGGCGTCCTGACGGCACCTCAAAGATTGCCGCATCGGGACAATCTGAGTTTGCTAATCGGGCGACGCGACGGGATCATCCATCGAGCACACGAAATCAGTGAGGCCGAACTGGACGATGGAATGCGCCACGCAAGGCGCTTCATCGAGCGGTTTGCGAAATCGCTGCTCGATCTGAATCTTCTGCAGTAGGCGATCGTAGGGCCAGGCTGGGTGCCTATGGATTCTGCAGTTTCCATAGGCGGTATTGCTCGCGCAGCTTCGCTTCTATCGCCATCAGTTGGGCGGGATAGTGGTATCCTTCGAAGCCACGCGCTGCAATATCGGTTGACAACTGGACTAGGCGCCAAGGTGTGTATTCGTGAAATGGGTTTAGACCGATGACATTGCCAAGAGACAGGTCAGCCGGCGCCGGCGCCGTCAAGAGCTTCGCAAACGTTGCGATTGCCGCGTTCATATCCCACCGGCAGACAAACAACGACAGTGCGCAGAGGGCAAGGAGTGGAATCGGCGGTCCCTTCCACCTGTAGGAATCAGGATTGATCGGACTGAACTTGATGCCAGCGTTCTTCGCGACAAAACCACAGAGCGTGAGCGCTGCGTCGTAGTGCGGCCGCAAGGCACTGACGTCGAAAACCTCCTGATCCTTGTGCTTCGTGGCCAGTTCCTGGGCCCGACGCCAATGCGGCGGCTCGACCGGCGTCTCCCTGAGAAGTTCAAACAGGGCAAGGTGCTCTTCTGTGAATTGGTACTTTGCCGCGGCTGCCCAATCGAAGCCTGGCATTTCTGCTTGGGCAGGATGGAAGGTCCAGCGTTGATAATGCGAGTGGCGCCGTAGGCATCGGGTCCATTCAATTTGCTCAGGTGTGACCGTCACCCGGACGCGGCTAGAGGCTTTCAGTTCGAAAAACCATTGGCGCATGGCGCGGATCGTCGACTGATCGAATAGCTTCTGCTCGATACCTTTGCACACAAGCTCTCTGATCAGTCGTGTTTCTGCAGATTTCTCAGACCCGAGATTCACGAGCCCGTCAGGTTGGGTGAGCACGCCATCGTCTTCGCCATAGAATTCACAGAAAGGATGATGCGCGTCGTTGCCGTCCTGCCCGACGAACCGGAAGTGAGATTGCCTGATCAGCTTTTGCGTTGCGCGGGCGCGAGCCGAACGCACGACATGAGCGCCGGTGCTGCCGCACGACGAACATCGAACGTCCGAGCGAATCCAGTCGCTCCATTTGGGATCTATTTCGGGAACCTGCTCGGCGGCAATGGGCTGCCTTCCGCTCAGCAACCATGCGAGTTGCTCGACGTCGATCTCGCGAGCGTAGTGTTGCGAGTAAGCAGTGGTTGCCATAAATCCTCCTAGAATGACCTTCTATGTTCGTTGGACGTGTTGCCATTTGTCTTGGCGCAATGCTTCCACCGAGTTGTTGTTCTGAGTGAGAAGCGCGCTCTACGCCGCAGGCGTGAAGCGGACGCTCGGCGATATAATTCTTATAGTTTTCGTCGCGCGCGTGAGCGCTACATACAAATCCTTGCCGCTCATTGCGTCGGTTGATGTCACGATGGCTCGGTCGAACTCCAAACCTTTCACCAAGAGCGTGCTTCCAATACTGCGGATTCCCAATCGGCGACCGGCGTGACGACTTCGATTTTGAACCTCCCAGATCGACGCGTGGAGGCTCGGGGGTTGGGTCTTCGTCGTGGTCTGGAGGGCCGATTGCATCGCAAAGTACATTTCGCGGCGGTAGATGCGGACGCCCGGCCGATCTCGCAGCGCCTGGAGGAAGGCGAGCATCGAGTCATCGCCACCGTCCTGGATGATCGCATCGGTGAGCTGCAAAAGATCGCCGAATTTAGCCTGGCCCAAGCGGCGGCCCTGTTGGCGGGCGTCAACGGCGCGCTGGAGTTCTGCCTTGTCGGCCCCGATCATACATTTGGCGGCGAAAGCCAGGAGCATCTTGAAACGCGCTTGTCCGACCGACCCATCAATGGCTCTGGCCGTGGCGAAAAGCGTCTTGCAGCCGACCGCCTCGATATTGACGAACCCTTGCTGTGCGAGCTTCTGCGCCAGCGCCGATCGACGGTTTTCGCTAGTGCTGTCGCCGATGACTATGAGGTTTCCAAGCAGGTCATCGCGCATCGATTCGAGGCATTGCCGGACTACTGTAGCCTGCTGATGGCGCGGATCGGCGGGCAAGGCGGTCCAGGTTACGCAACTTGGACGATTGCTGAGATCAAGAATTTCGCCCTTCTGAAGCGCCAGCCGCACGGCTCGAAGCCATTCGGCGAGATCCTCGTTCCCGGCGTTCTTCCATCGCCATGGAGTTGCCAGTTCGGCTGCTTGTCCAAAGTTTGGAAAGACATCCTTCTCCCAGCTAACCGGCGTTTGGCCCCGGAAGTCGAAGATGGCCTGAAGCGGGTCGCCAAAAACGCACGTCGGCAAATGATTGGCGAGCCGTCGGATCACATCGTGCTGCTGCAGGGTGCAATCTTGGTACTCGTCAACGAAGCAGCCACCATATGAAGAATTGATCACCCCATCCACGGCGCCACTATCGAGTAGGCAGGCTCCGGCGGCATAAACTGCGTCCCACTCCGCCGTGGAGTTGGGGGCGGTCGAAAGGATGCCGGAGCGCCGAGGAAAGGAAGCCGCAAACCGGAGGCACCAGCCGGCGATCGTGTCGATGCGATACTTACCGCTAGGAATTTGAAGTTTCTTGAGGCGTCGCGTGAGCGCGTCGACGCCGGCATGCGTGTGCGTAAGAATGAGCCGGCGATGTTCGGACACGCCCACCGCACGGGCAATTTGCTCGGTTTTCCCGCAGCCAGCGGCCGCAATGATGCTCCCCCGTCGAACGCCGGCCGCCAATCGCGCAATATCTGCGTCTACCTCAGGAGCCATCGATCCATGTCCGCATGGCATCGAGCCCTTGGGCGAGTGGAGTTGCAGCCACGTTGGCCAAATGGGGGCCGACAACTGATGCCAACCCTTCGCCGCGTGAAATGTCCTTGAACCAACTCTTGTCGTTCGCGACCTTACCAATCAGCCGACGCAAATCCACGGTGTCGCGCTCCGGTCCCAGCTTGGCGGCGGAAACGGTCGGAAGGCCGGCGGCGTTCAAGGCATTGTCGAGGACGGCGATGACGCTGTCCTGTCCGACGCACTCGATTGCGAGGGCAATCAGTGCGCGTACTCCGGCCCAGGGTAGGTCGAGAAACAGCCGTTGCTCGGTCGAGCAGTTGTCAGGCCATTGCCAGAAGGCCGCGCCTTTGTCGGTCGCTCTGCGCAAGGCCTCCGCGTTTGGCGGCTGGTCGGAGTCCAGAAGAAGCCAGACCTCGTATCCAAGATCGCGAAGATGCTCGGCGATAAGTGGGGCCTTATCCTTGCCCCCGCCATCGATCGGGACCGCTCCCTGCAATGCGAACGAATCTCGGCCGCTAGTATGCCACCATCCATCTAGCCCGCGCATAAGGCCCTGTTCCGTTCGCCCCTCGCCAACAAGAACCTTGCGCGCGAGGAAGGCCTCAGGCGTTCCGCGAAGGTGACGCTGCGCCGTGTCGAGGTCTCTGGCCAGTCCCGAAACTGACGCCACGGTCGTCACACCCGCTGACGATCGAACGGCAAAAATATCCGAGGCGGTTAGCTCGCGGATGACGACTGGCGAGTGTGTCGTCACGAACATCTGCGGCTGGACGGCACCTTCCCCGCCCTTGGGCGTTTTCAGATACTTGAGCAGCCGGGCGACGCGATGCGGTTCCAGACCATGTTCGATTTCGTCGACGATAGCGATATGAGGCGGGCCGGCGTCGTGCTGAAGCGCGGACACGAGAAGGCGAGAGGACCCAGTTCCAAGTCGGCGGAGTGGAAGGTTGCCGTCATGCAATGCAATCCCGCCAGAGGTGATGCTGACCCCTTGAACGTCCAGTTCGGCTGTGAATTTCCCTCGGACGGGCACGGCGAATAGCTTGCTCAGCTCCTCTGCCCGGTCGACGGCTTTTTTGAAGATACCTTGATCGCCGGCCTTGAAGGCTGTGCGGGCCGCCCGGCCGGCTTCCGCCAGTTGAAGGCTATATCCCTCACCAGCCTCGCCGATGCGTGTCAGGACGGAGGTTCGGCCCCAGCCGAGATGTCGTTCGGCATACGGTCCCAAGCGATTGGTGCCCATCCGCTTGGCGTCTTTGTAACGTACGGTCGGTGGGTCCTTGTCGATGGCATCGATACGATCATTGTGGATCGACCATCGCGCCTCTAGCGATTGATCGATAACTACGGTGATGGATAGCGCGTCTTCCAAACCCGCGCCGGACTCGTCCTCGATTTTCGTAGCTGCCTGGTTCCAGCCCCGAAGGTGTAAACCGTATCGGTCCTCGGCTTTGAAGTCGCCGGGTAGCCCGGCCAACGTTACAGTGATCCGCAACGGCTTCTCGATATCGAGGTCGAAGAAGTCGCAATCATCGGCGAAGCTATACGAGCGGGGATTTAGACACAGCTCGATGGCATCGAGGATGGTCGTTTTTGTGGAGTCGCCGGGGCCGATCAGGCAGTTCATGCCCGCCGCAGGTGCCCAAACCAGAGATTTGATTCCACGGAAGTTCTGGACCTCCAGATAGACGATGCGCATTCCTGCCCCCAGGCCGCTGACGCAGATCGTCAGTCAAAGTTCTTTCTCATGCCAAATCGCTCACAAGGATCCTCGATCCGGGTAACTAGCGCCCACGGGCACCGCCGATCTGCGCGCCGATGCGCGGCCGACGAGCCGATTTCTGCGGTGCGGCACCGTCATCGCCGAGATGGTGAATTCGCAGAGCAGGACGCTCCGGCAGTTTGACGGTCAATTCGAGCTTACCCCCCACCGCCTCGACATAGCTGCGAAGCGTCGAGAGATACATGTCGGTCTGCTTCTCAATTTTAGAGACCGAAGGCTGCTTGATATTGAGCGCGGAGGCGATATCGGCCTGGGCCTTACCCGCTATCTGGCGCAACTCGCGCAGGCCTTCGACCTCCTGCTTGAGCTCCTGATAGCGCGTATCGATCGCGACCTGCTCCCCCGGAGGCAGCGTTGCGATGAAGTCGTTCAGGTTCCGGCCCATCTCACTTTCCCTTCTTTACGGCTTTCAGGCTTTCCAGATGCTCGGAAAACCGGAAATCCGCTTTTGCTATCAGCTTCCTATAGAAGCGTTTCTGGCTTCCGCCCGACTTGTCTCCTGCTACCAGCAGGATTGCTCTTCGTTCTGGATCGAAGGCGAAGGCTGCGCGCCATTCGCCGTCGGCCACTTCGAACCGCAGCTCCTTCATATTGGCATGGCTAGACCCCTTGAGCGTATCGGCATGGGGCCGACCAAGCTGCGGGCCGTAATCCGACAGCAGCTTGGCAACCGCGAGCAACGCCTCGCGGACATCGCGCTCAAAGGCCAAAACCTCGCCCTCAAAGGCCGGGTGGATTTGGACTTCCCACTTCATATAGCCTCCGGGCTATGTCGGGTCAATGGGAAGGATGCGCGGAGCGGCCGGCGACGCCGTGGTCACGCGACGGCAACTTTCGGCCCAAACATCGAGATCATCGACCGCGTAGCGGACCCATTTTCCAAACTTGTGAAATACGGGTCCGCCACCCAGCGAGCGGTAGCATTCCAGCGTATGCCCTTCGAGGGCGAGGTAGCGGGCGGCCGCCTCGGTATCGACGAAGCGGATCGGGCCTGCGTCATCGACAAACCTCGCGCGACGCAGGATGTCCGCCGTAGGCCACCGGCGCCGCTGGTTGGCGTCCTTACGCATGGCTCGCCTCCTTTGGCTCGTCGTGCTTGGTGCCGGGCGGAACGGCGCGATTGTCGCCGGAGCGATGACGGAACGGCCGATAGTTTCCGAGCTTGGTGCGCGAACCATACTGGCCGTCCTCGTAGCCGAGGGGTTTGCCGGTCGCGGTCAACACCGGCTCGATAACCTCGACTTCGGGCGCAACCGAAGGCACTTCCACAACCGGCGCCCGCGTAGGTGTGGGAGGCGGGCTCGCCGAGTGACCGCCAAGCAGAGCCTGCCGTCGCTGGTTCACCGCCTCCGCTGCGGCTCGCACCGGGTCGTCCTCGGTGTGGACGTACTTCATGAACATAGTCACCGTCTTGTGGGCGGTGAGCGCCATGCCGACTTTCACCGGGATGCCGGAGTTTGCAATGTCGGTCGCCGAGCGATGCCGGATGCCGTGAGTTCCGATATGCGGGAGGCCTGCACGCTCAAGGATGCGTCGCCAGCCCTGATAATAGGTGTGCTTCGACATCGGCAGGTCGGGGTCGAAGACGGACGGGCAGACGAAAGGCGATTCCTCAAGGAGAGGAGCGGTCTCGAACAGCCGCTGCGCTTCGGCACTCATGGGTTTGGACATGCCGCCGGTCTTGCTGTCGGGCCAGACGACGCGCCGGTTGTCGTAATCGACCCACGACCATTCGAGCTGGATGATCTCCGACATGCGCGCCGCGAATTCGAACTGGAGCCGGATCGCGAGGAGGATGAAGGGATGCTCAAGGCCCTCCGCCTCGGCGCGCGCAAGGTAGGCGAAGAGCTTCTTCATCTCGCTGTCGGTGATCAGCCGGGTCTTTCCCCGTTCCGGGTACTTCGGGACGTGGCGGCATGGGTTCGACCCGTCGGCGCGCATGCCCCAGACCTCGGCCATGTTGAACATCTTCCGCACGGCCGCCAGGACGCGGTTCGCGTTCGTGGGCTTGTGCGACATCTTCTTCATCAGATTCGAGATGTCGGCGCGGGTGACGTCGGGCACCTTCAGTTGGCCGAGCACCGGGATAATGTAGCGCTTGCCGTAGCCGCGGTTCGAATGAACGGTGGACGGCTTGTTGCGGCTCTCCGAGTAGTCGGTGATGAAGCGGTCGAAGAGTTCTTTGACCGTGGGTGCCTGCCGAGCTGTGGCCCGCTCGGCGCTGGGATCGAGGCCGCGGCGAACCTCGGCCAGCCAGTCCTGAGCGATCCCGCGGGCCTGCTCGACGGTGATCTCGCCGTAGCGGCCAATAGCGGGCTTTCGGCGCTGCCCGTTATGGGCGACATAGGCCACCATGAAAATCTTGCGACCGGCCGGGGTGACCTTGACAAGGAAGCCGGGTATCGTCGTATCCCGGAGTTCGTAATCGCGCTCCTGCGGGGTTGCGGCGTCTACAGCGGTCTTGGTGAGTTTGATTTTGGGCATTCCTAACCTCCGATGAGGTCGGATTTCAGGTGCAACATAGGTGCACCTAGAAAGCCAACCGTGGCGTACATCCGGTTAGGTATGGGTGACTCGATATCCGAAAAAAGCTAGTGCTGACAGTCGGTTATCGGGAAAACGGATACCCCCGGATACACAAAGGATAGGGCATCTGGGGTCTCTCAAAATC
>JALHQM010000032.1:0-20016 GCA_022841965.1 Hyphomicrobium sp.
ACAGCGTTAACCGCGCAGGCGATTGCGCACGATCAGCGGCATTTGATCATCAAGCCCGGCATCTTGAGCGCCCGCTTGACGACCCTCCTCCGCACTCCACCAGCGGTCCGCCGGCTCCGGCGCGTAAGACGGCGGCGATGCAGACGATCGGGACTGCGCCGGGACACCATATGCGGTCTCAGCGGCAGCGCGGCTTTGCGGGGCAGCCACAGGCGCGCGCTGCGCCACCGGCGAGCCACCAAACCACGCATCAATGAGATCGAGCTCTTCCGCCGAAAGTTGCAAGCCCTGGCTACGGCAACGGGCGATGACAAAGTTGCGGAAACGGCTGGCGAAGAGGTTCGCCGACGCGCCCTGCTCGAACCAAGGATCCGTCTCGCTAACAACTTCCAGAACAAACCGCACATCGTCACGCTTGATCGTCACACCCAGATCGGCCGCACGGTGCGTAATGTTGGTAAGCGTCTGCGCCCCCGTCAGACCATTGGCATTGATCTCCTGCGCCATCACCTCAAAAAGCGCGCGATACTCTGGCGGCGCCAACGGCGGGGCCTGACAAGCGTCATGGATCCGAGTGATCGACTGCTGGATGGTCGGCGCATCGGCGCGCGGCGCGGGCGCCGGAGCAGGTGCCCGGGCAGCCGGCTGCGGCGCAGGCTGTGTGGGAGCCGCAGCAGGCCGCGACGGCGCAATCGGCTCCTGCCGCGCGTACGCTTCGCGCTGCGGGGACAAAGGTGACTGAGCCGGCGTTGCCAGGGGGCGCGCATCAAAGCGCGACTCCCGCGATGGGAGCGGCAGCGACGGCTCCTGACGAACATCGTTGCGAATGGTTTCGCGCCCTGGCTCGCGCACAACCGGCGCACGGCGCGGCTCGCCCGCCGCCGCAAGCTGACGGCTGGCATCAAACACGTAGTACGGCGCTTGATCTGAAAGCCGAATGTCCGCCGGCAATCCCTTGGTCAACAGATTCGAAAAGCTGCCAGCACCCGCCCAACCGGTGCCCACGGTGCGATCATGGCCGAGCGTGCGCACAGCCCGGTCAGCAAGAGCTTCCAGCGGCACAGGCTGCCCTGCGCTCTTCACCCAACCCACGACTTCCGCCAGAATATCCCGTCGCACGGCATCAAGTGACGGAGCCGCCGCCGTCGCAGCAGCCGGGGGCTGTTCGGCGCCCGACCCCGCCGCCGTCCCTTCGAGCAACAGACTGATCAACGTCGACTCGCGAATTTCCCCGTCCGCGATCGCGGTATACGGAGCAGCGGTATGGTCGTTGGCAAACACCACCGTGCGCCGCGCATGCGCGCGCAAACGATGCAGTAGCGGCGTGAAGTCAGCATCGCCAGAGAGGATGATAAACTCGTCGAAATACGTGTCGTGCCCAAGAAGGTCACGGACATCCATCACCATGCGAATATCAGCCGAATTCTTCAGCTGCGACGTCAGCGGCGGACAATCGACCGCCTCCATCCCTGCGCGCAGAAAGTGGTGACGCACAAACGGAAACGAATTCATGTCGGTGGCATTGTCGGACGAATTCCTGCGCGGCACCGGATTGCCGTAGCATCGGTTCATCACAATCCGGCGCGGCGCGTCAGCGGCCAGCCCATTCGTCGGCGTGATCAGCCGTCCACTCTCGATTTCGCGCAACCAAATGCCTGCATCCTTCGCGAAACGCTTGGCCGCTTCATCGCTTTTTCTCTTCAGGGACAAGTAGATGTTGTCATAGTCGATGAAGATCGTGCTCAACAGCGGTCCAGGTGACTGGGCCTTCATATTTGCAACCCCCGTTAGGCGAATCAATGCGTTACGTCCCACTCTTGATGAGTCGGATTGGAGCGGCAAGGATGCTGAGGCCCCACATCCCGGGGCGCTAAAAACGCTTATGCAGATCAATAGCTTAAGCTGCGATCCTCAATCCATTTAGTGGTGGAAAAGTCTTCCCGCCACAATTGGCGCCGCCAAGCGGTCCGCCGTCGGACGAAAGCACGCGGCCGGCTCAGGGAAGCGGCGGTTCACAGCCGTCGGGGGCCAAAACAAAACCGTCGAACGTGAAGCCCGGGACGACCGTGCAGCCAACGAGCGTCCACGCGCCCGTGCTGCGCGCTTGCTGCCACCACCCCGTCGGCACGACAGCCTGTGGCAACATCCCTGCCGCAAGATCGAACCCCAAAATGACGCGCGTCTCGGGGTGGCCCGGTTCGGCAAGCCCCAACTCGAGCGGCGCGCCCGCATGCCAATGCCACATCTCAACCGCATCGACCGTGTGCCACCGCGACACTTGGCCCGCGAGCAGCAGAAAATAAATCGCCGTCGACCGCGCCCGCCCGGCATCATCGGTAGCCGGATCGCGGAACGTCTCCCTGAAAAACCCACCTTCCGGATTCGGCGACAGCTCCAGCATATCAATGAGCCGCTGGGCGTCGGGCGGAACAGCGCTAGCCCCTATCATGACTTGTTTTTCCGGTCGCGCATTTCGCCGAACACGCGCCAATCCGCCACTGCACCCATCCCCAAACGAGTTCGCGTTCCAAAATTGTGCGGACGCAGAAAAACGTTTGTTTGCAATTCCTGTTCGAGCACCGTTGGCACGGTGATCCGGCCGTCCGCGGTTCTTTGCTCTGCGTCTTCTAGCCGGTGCCGCAACAGCGCATTGTCAGGCTCAATGGACAACCCGAAACGCGCGTTCGCAATCGTATAGTCGTGCCCGCAGTAAATCCGCGTATCCCGTGGCAGCGACGCGATGCGGCAAAGCGAATGCCACATCATCTCGTAATTGCCCTCCAGCACACGCCCGCAGCCCATCACAAACAAAGTGTCGCCCACGAACGCAGCCCTATCGTCCGGCATGAAATAGGTCACATGCCCCATCGTATGCCCCGGCGTCCCGATGACCTCGACGCGATGCCCGCCGAGCACGAAACTGTCGCCATCATCCACGTCCACATCAATGCCGGGAATGCGCGCCGCCTCCCCGCGCGGCCCGATGATCCGGCAACCGGTCTTGTCTTTCAGTTCAAGATTGCCCGCCGTGTGGTCACCATGATGGTGCGTGACGAGAATGTGCGTCAGCGACCACCCGGTCACATCGAGCGCGGCCAGAACCGCGTCGGCATCGGGAGCATCGATGGCGGCCGTGGTGCCGTCTTCAGCATGCACCAGCACGCCGATGTTATCTTTGCGGCAAAGAAAAACGTGAATTTCCAGTGCGGACATGCTGCGAATCTACCGGATTGGACGTCGGATGGTCATTGAAGCGGGAGTGAGAGAGTAGCTGCCGCAACTGCCAAGTTCAACGAGGGCCCGCGCGGAAACGCGAAAGCACGGATCACGCCACGAATAACGCTATACTATCAGCCCGCGACCAACCCCGGTCGTAGCCTGCCGCTGGATGGCCATGGATCTCGACGTCGTCGACCTTAGGGACTTCTACCAAACCCCGCTCGGCCTCACGGTCCGGCGGATCGTGGGCGGCGAGGTACGGGCGCGCTGGCGCGGCGTCCGAGGCGGCATGCTCGTGGGGCTTGGCTACGGTGTCCCCTATGTCGGCCCGTTCCGTCAGGATGCCACGCGCATAGCGGCCCTGATGCCCGACACGCAAGGCGCCCTCATGTGGCCCTCCGCCGGTCCGTTGCTCAGCGTTCTGGTCGAAGATCGCCAGCTGCCGCTGCCCGACAACTCCGTCGACCGCCTACTACTCGTCCACAGTCTAGAAGCCACCGACCGCCCGGCAACGCTGCTTCGCGAAGTCTGGCGCGTACTCGTCCCCGAGGGCCGCCTGTTGATCGTCGCACCCAATCGGCGCAGCGTCTGGGCCCGCATCGATGCCACCCCTTTCGGACACGGCCGCCCCTACAGCCGCTCACAGCTCGAACGTCTATTGCTCGAAAACCTCTTCACGCCGGTATCGTGGGGAACGGCCCTGCATATGCCGCCTGTAAACAACCGCGCAATTCTCAGATCGTCCGCCGTTTGGGAACATGTTGGCCAAAAGCTCTGGCCGGGCTTCGGCGGCGTTCTGCTCGTTGAAGCACGCAAGGAAGTGATGGCCCCCATCGGCGGCAAACGCGCAGCCGTTCGCGCCCTTCGCGAACTCGTGGCGATCCGCAAAGACCCCGCACCCAGCAAACCTCAATTACCCTGACGACCGCGGCACCTGCGGCGCTAACAAAAACACTGCCTTCTCCCCGAGCAAATTCTGTAACGACAGCGAATTCTTGATCGCCAACCTCTGTCCGCGGCTGTTGAACGCCACCGCGTCTTCAACCTCCGCATTCAAAATCGTCACGAGATCCGAAAAATCCTTGATCGTACACAGATGCGAATCCTGACTGTCGAACCACGTTTCCGGCAGGTTCGGCGTGCGCGGCATACGACCAGTCAGCAGCAGCGCGGTACGGATCTTCCAGTGCCCGAAATTCGGAAACGACACGATCGCCCGCCGCCCGATCCGCAGCAAGTTTTCCAAGACGGCCTTCGGTTGCCGCGTCGCCTGAATGGTCAGCGACAGCACAACATAGTCGAACGCCTTATCCGGATACCCTGACAAGTCCTGATCCGCGTCACCCTGAATCACCGACAGCCCGCGCGCCACGCACGCATTCACGTTGTCGCGCGAAATCTCGACCCCGCGTCCATCGACAGCCTTCTCGGAAATCAGCAATTCCAAAAGCGCGCCGTCCCCGCATCCGACATCGAGAACGCGCGACCCGGGCGCTACCATTTCCGCAATGAGGCGATGGTCGGCGCGAACAGGACGGTCTGCGATGTGATCTTGCGTGCTCATTCCGGAGATCCCTGTCACGCGATGCCACGCTTCTTGGCAGCGGCATTGAGAAACCCGCGCACGGTTGCAAAAAACACCTCTTCTTCGAGCAAAAAGGCATCATGCCCCTTGTCGCTCTCGATCTCCACAAACGAGACGTTCGCCGCCACGCCGTTCAACGCTTTCACAATCTCCTTGTTATCCCGCGTCGGATAAAGCCAATCGCTCGTGAACGACACGACACAGAACTGCGTCTTGGTCCCATTGAACGCAGCCGCGAGCTTTCCATACTCCGCTTCCAGATCGAAGTAGTCCATGGCCCGCGTAATATAGAGATAGCTGTTGGCATCGAACCGGTCGACGAACGTCGATCCCTGATGGCGCAGATAGCTCTCGATCTTGAAATCGGCGTCGAACGAGAACGAATGCGCATCACGGTTCTGCAACCCGCGCCCGAACTTGTCCTGCAATGCCTTCTCCGACAGATACGTGATATGCGCAGCCATCCGCGCCACCGCCAACCCGCGCGCCGGACGTGCTTTCGTATTGTAATACGCGCCACCCTGCCAATCGGGGTCGGCCATCACCGCCTGACGTCCCACCTCGTGAAAAGCGATATTCTGTGCGGTATGCCACGGCGCGGTCGCGATCGGCATCGCCGTAAACACGCGCTCTTTATACCGCGCGCACCACTGCAGCGCCTGCATGCCGCCCATCGATCCACCGATGACCGAGAACAGCTGGTCGATGCCAAGATAATCAACAAGACGCGCCTGCGCCTTCACCATGTCGCCGATCGTGATAACGGGAAAGTCCACGCCGTAAGGCTTATCCGTCGCCGGGTTAACAGAGGCCGGCCCCGTGGACCCCATGCAACCGCCAAGAATGTTGGCGCAGATAACAAAGAACCGGTCCGTATCGACCGGCTTGCCAGGACCGACGAGGGTGGCCCACCAGCCGCCTTTGCCCGTAACGGGGTGCGTGTTGGCAACATGCTGGTCGCCGGTCAACGCATGGCAAATCAGAATGGCGTTCGACTTGTCGGCATTGAGTGTGCCGTAGGTCTGATACGCGATGGTCAACGGAGCGATGTCACGCCCGCTATCCAGCTGGAGGGGTTCATTGTCTGGAAAACGCACCACCTGGCTTTCGGGCTCGGTGACTTGACGCAGCGCCGCGTCCGCCTGCGCCTGCTGGCGGGCTGCTCCATCGTTGCGGGTGTCACTGGCGGCCATGTCTGCGCGTCTTCCAAGTTTTGGCCGACGGACACGCCGGAGACCAAAAACGAAAAATCCCGGTCGAACTGCCCTGCCTTATGGCCGGGCCCATCCGTGAACCGGGAGCGCGCGGCCCTTTAGCAAGTTATTTAACGTGGCTGCAAGCCGGCCGGCCAAATCACCACGACGATCAGGTGTTAAATAGCCAATGGCGGTGCCCCGCGCAAGGCCGCAGGGTGGACGCGGCCAAACAGGGGCCCCATAAAGGCACCCTCTAAAAAGACGATTTCACGCCTTTTCCGCCAGGGTCCGGTCGTATACCAAGCAGCCACGGCGTTCGTCCTGAAAGACGGCCAACATCCTGAAAGACTGATAGACCCGAATGTCCACAGCTGCTCCCACTCCCCGCCCCGGCGTGCTCGCCATCGAGGCTTACGTGCCTGGCGAGAGCAAGGTGCCCGGCGGCTTGAAGCCGATCAAACTTTCGTCCAACGAGACCCCGCTGGGCGCAAGCCCGGCGGCCATTGCAGCCTACAAGGCAGCAGGCATCGATCTGGAGCGCTACCCGGACGGCCAAGCAACCGTCCTGCGTCAAGCGATCGGCAAGCGCTACGGCCTCGACCCGTCACGCATCGTCTGCGGCGCTGGCTCCGACGAAATTCTCACCATGTTGGCGCACGCCTACCTCGGCCCCGGCGATGAAGCGATCTACACCCAGCATGGCTTCCTCGTGTACCGCATCGCGATCCTCGCCTGCGGGGCCACACCCGTGATCGCCTGCGAAACCAATCTCACCGCCGATGTCGACAAAATCCTGGCCAAGGTGACGGCCAAGACGCGCATGGTCTTCCTCGCTAACCCGAACAACCCGACCGGCACCTATCTGCCCATTGGCGAAGTGCGCCGCTTGCGGTCAGCCCTTCCCGGCAACGTCGTGCTCGTCCTCGATGGCGCCTACGCCGAATACGTCCGCCGCAACGATTACGAAGCCGGCATCGAACTCGTCGCCACCACAAACAACACCGTGATGACGCGCACGTTCTCCAAGATCTTCGGATTGGCCGCCTTGCGCATCGGCTGGGGATACTGCCCTGCCGAAATCGCCGATGCGTTGAACCGGATCCGCGGGCCCTTCAATATGTCGACGCCATCAATCCTCGCCGGTGCCGCCGCGATGGACGATCACGCCCACACGGAATTAGCCGTCGCCCACAACGACGAATGGCTGGGATGGCTGCACACCGAAATCAAAAAGCTGGGCCTCAACGTCACGCCAAGTGTAGCCAACTTCCTGCTGATCCACTTTCCAGCCGATCCCGCCAAAGGCGCCGCCGCCTGCGATGAATTCCTGAAATCGAAAGGAATCATCCTCCGCCGGGTCGTCAGCTACGGCCTGCCCGATTGTCTACGCCTGACGATTGGAACCGCAGACGAGAACCGCGCCGTCATCGCCGCGCTGTCAGCCTTCCAACACAAGGCCGCGTGATGACCGCTGAAGCAAAGCCCATGTTCCAACGCGTGGCACTGATTGGCATCGGCCTCATCGGCTCCTCGATCAGCCACGCCGCCCGCCGCGCCGGCCTCGCCCAATCGATCGTCGGTTCGGCACGCACACCGCAAACCGTCGAAACGGCCCTCAAACTCGGCATCATCGACCACGGCTACGCATCGGCACGCGAAGCAGCCGACGGCGCCGATCTGGTCATCCTCTGCGTGCCGGTGGGCCTGTGCGGACCCATCGCCAAAGAAATAGCCCCGGTCTTGAAGCCAGGCGCGATCCTCACCGATGTCGGATCGGTCAAAGGCTCCATCGTCCGCGACGTCGCCCCCCACGTCCCGGCGTGCGTCCATTTCGTGGCCGGTCATCCCATCGCCGGAACCGAACAATCCGGCCCGGAATCAGGTTTCGCTGAACTGTTCGATGGCCGTTGGTGCATTCTCACCCCAGAAGCAGGCACCGACACTGCAGCCGTCGAGAAGCTGAAAGTGTTCTGGCAAAAACTCGGCTCCAACGTCGAGATCATGTCGCCCGACCATCACGATCTTGTCCTCGCGATCACATCGCATCTCCCGCATCTCATCGCCTTCAACATCGTGAACACAGCCGCCCACCTGGAGCGCGTGACCGACAGCGAAGTCATTAAATTTTCCGCCGGCGGCTTCCGCGACTTCACCCGCATCGCCGCCTCCGATCCTGTCATGTGGCGCGACGTCTTCCTCAACAACAAAGACGCCGTTCTCGAAATGTTGGGCCGCTTCTCGGAAGACTTGGCGACACTCCAGCGCGCCATCCGCTTTGGCGACGGCGAGACACTGCACACACTCTTCTCCGACGCCCGCTCAATCCGCCGCGGCGTCATCCAGGCCGGCCAAGATACGCCAGCGCCGAACTTTGGCCGCACACCGGCACCGCCGGCATCGAAAAGCGGAGACGGAAAAGCGTGAACCAAAAGCCGGACACGCGGACCCTGTGGGTCTTCGGTTATGGTTCTCTCATGTGGCAGCCGGGATTTCCTTATGTCGAAGCCCGCCACGCCCGTCTTGAAGGCTACTCACGCGCATTCTGCATTTATTCGCTCCACTATCGCGGCACCCAACTGCGACCCGGCCTCGTCTTAGGCCTCGCCCGCGGCGGCACCTGCGACGGCATCGCCTTCAGGGTCGCGGCCGAGGACGCCGCAAGAGTTCGCGCTTACCTGCATGCACGCGAACTGATCTACGGCGTCTATCGCGAAGCGATGCTGCCGGCGGGTCTCATCGGTCCCGGCGATCCTGAAACGGTCAACGTCCTCACGTACATCGCCGAAACCGGCCACCCCAGTTTCGCCGGCCACCTGCCCTTGGCCCGCCGCGCGGCCATCATCCGTGCAGCGCGCGGCAAGGCCGGCAGCAACCTGGCCTACTTCGCAGCGACCCTGCGCAAGTTGCAAGACCTCGGCATCCGCCAAGCCGACCTGGAACGGCTGGCCGTGTGCGCCGGTGTCGCCGGCCCGTTTGCGGAAACGTCAGACACTGGCGTGTTCGACGGCCGCAGCCGAGTATTCGCCAGAACAAGAAACTGCAAGCCAAGCGCCGTTCGCAACGACCGCCGTCACGCCTTCTCCTATCGCCGCCGCCTCCCCGCCTGACCAAACAAAAACGGCGGCCCGTGAAGGCCGCCGTTTGAAGGGTTGCAAAAGCGACCGGAGATTACATCCCGGCAGCGACGCTAGAGATGATCCCGGCACACTGGCCAGCCCGCAAATCGGTCTCGATAAGGCGGCCCTGCTTGGCGTTGGCTGCGAGCAAATGCACATGAACTTCGTTGGCGCCCAACTCTGCCCCGCGACGGCGGATCTCGGCCAAGTTTAAGGACGCGGCAGCGTGTCCGACACGGCCGACGGCAAGGACCAAACGCCGACCCTCGCCATCACGATGCACAAGGACGTAGTTGCCCGCTGGAATAGCCGGGCACTCGATCAGATTGTAGATCGTATGAACGTAGCGCCGGCCGGATGCCCCGCTCCAGAAATGGAAGCGGCCGGCAAGGTCGGGCGCGCCGTCGAGCAGCGCGGGCTCGCCACGCATCGCAACGGGGCCGATACCGCGGCTCGTCTTGTACTCTGCGAGAGAAATGATCTCTGCTGCCATGCTGCCCTGCCGCTATCCGAACCCGGCCGTTGACCGGCCTGTAACGCTACAAATCGTTGAGCATCACCATCCACGAAAAGTCTGGATGAAGTGTGGCTCCACCATTGAGATTTTGTGGCAGGGTGAAGAGGTGGTTAGCGACTGTTCCGTAGGTGGATCGCACGACTGCCCGAACCATCCCCGCGACGTTAACCCTCAGCCGCAGCGAGAAAATCCGCACGTCGCGCAGACCCAGCAGCCCTCGCGGCGGGTGAGCGTCGCCTGCCCGCAGCGCTGACAGACCCGTCCGCCTGCCACTTTTCGGACTGAATCCGGCGCACGCTCCGCGGCCGCCCCAGCATCAACCGCGCTGTCCAAAGGTGCCAGAAAGCCAATCGCTCTCAAGTGCGTCTCGATCACATCGCCGATCGCCGCCAGCAAGCTCGGCACATAACGCCCGCCGATGAACCGCCCACCCTGCGGATCGAACACCGCCTTCAATTCCTCGGCGACAAACGAAACATCGCCGCCCCGCCGGAACACTGCGCTGATCATCCGCGTCAACGCCACCGTCCAAGCGTAATGCTCAAGATTGCGCGTGTTGATGAAAATCTCGAACGGCCGCTTGCGCGGTGGACTGCCAGGATCGCCCCCCTCCATCTCGATATCGTTGATCGTGATGTAGAGCGCATGATCGCTATCCGGCCAACGCAGCTTATAGGTCGCGCCCGACAAAACCGGCGAGCGCTCCAGCGGCTTGGACAGATAGACGATGTCACCGCCCACCCCCCGCGTCGCCGGTGCTGACGCCACCGCGAGCGGAGTAACCGGTCGCTCATCCATCCGCACCGGTTCCTCTTCCACCGCCGGAGCCGGAGCCTCGACCGGCGACAACACCGCACCCGTCACCGCATTTGGCCGGTACGTCGTGCAACCCTTGAGCCCGAGATCGTACGCCTCCCGGTACACCGACATGAAATCGGCAAACGGCATCTCGACCGGACAGTTGATCGTCTTTGAAATAGAGCTGTCGACATGGCCCTGCACAGCAGCCTGCATCCGCAAGTGCTCTCCCGGTGTGAGATCGCCCGCCGTCACGAACGCCTCGGGAAGCGACGCGGGGTCGCCGCCATCGCGAACGTAGGCAGCGTAGGCGAAATCCTCCAGAACCTCCTCACGCGCCACGCCTGATCCGTCCAGAATGCGCCGCCGCACGCGGAAATCAAACACCGGTTCGATCCCGCTCGACACGTTGCCGGCAAACAGCGAAATGGTCCCCGTCGGCGCAATCGACGTCAGGCATCCGTTGCGGATGCCATGCTTGGCGATCGCCTTGCGCACATCCGGGTCGAGTGCTGCAATGTGCGGGCGTTCAAGATACCGCTCAGCTTCGAACAGCGGAAAGGCACCCTTGTCCCGCGCGATCTCGCTGCTGGCGAGACAAGCCGCACGCGAAATCGCCCCCATCCAAGCCCCGGCAAGCTCCACCGCCCGCTCCGACCCGTAGCGAACATCCATCATGATCAGAGCGTCCGCCAATCCCGTCAGACCGAGCCCAATGCGCCTCTTTGATTTCGCCTCGCGCCGCTGCGCCGGCAGCGGATAGTTCGAAACATCAATGACATTGTCGAGGAAACGGACCGCCGTTCGCACGCGCTCTTCGAGTGCCGCAAGGTCGATCGCAGCCTGCGCCGTAAATGGCCGCGTCACAAACTGTGTCAGGTTGATCGACCCCAACAGGCACGCGCCATACGGCGGCAACGGCTGCTCCCCGCACGGATTGGTGGCGTGGATAGTCTCCAGATATCCTAAGTTGTTCTGCCGATTGACCCGGTCGATGAAAATGACGCCCGGCTCGGCATAGTCGTAGGTCGCCCGCATCAAGCGATCCCACAGCGCGCGCGCCGGAATTTCCCGATAGACGCGGCCCTCGAACTCCAGCGGCCAGGGCGCATCGCGCGCCACCGCGTCCATGAAGGCGTCCGTCACCAGAACTGACAGATTGAAATTGCGCAATCGCCCCGGATCGGACTTGGCGTCGATAAACGCCTCGATGTCGGGATGATCGCAGCGCATCGTCGCCATCATCGCCCCGCGACGCGCACCCGCCGACATAATCGTCCGGCACATGGCGTCCCAGACGTCCATGAAGTTGACCGGACCCGACGCATCGGCCCCGATACTGCGCACCAGCGCACCTTTCGGCCGCAAGGTCGAAAAATCGTGACCGATGCCGCCACCCTGCTGCATGGTCAGAGCGGCCTCTTTGACGTTGTCGAAGATCGACGCCAAATCGTCCTCGATCCGGCCCATGACAAAGCAATTGAAGAGTGTCACCTCGCGACCGGTTCCAGCCCCCGCCAAAATGCGGCCGGCAGGCAGAAACCCGAAATCCGAGATCGCGTCGAAAAATCGGCTCTCCCAGGCCGCCCGCGCCGTCTTCCCCCGTTCGACAACAGCCACCGCCCGGGCAACCCGCCGAAACGTGTCCATCACATCTTCATCGCCAGCCGCGCGCGCGCACCCGGCTGCACCATCGCCCGGAACTTTAAAGCGATACTTCTGCTCCCAGATCTCCCGCGAAATCGGCGCTGGAAACATGCCACGCTCTGCCATACGTCGAACACTCTCAGAACGGAGAGGATAAGCTCCCGCCGCACCTCATGAAACACGCATCAACAACATAGGGTGAACCTCCTTAAGAGTCAACGAATGTTCACTTAATATTCTTTATGTGTTCTCAATAGTGTCACTTTCAAAGTGTCACTTTCCTGGATTGGCGATAACAGTGTTCACCAATTGTCCGTCCACCTCGGCGATGAGGGCAGCGCTTTCCTGTTCGATGGCCGCTTCAATCCGCTCCTTGGCAACCTTCCGGGGCAATCCCGGCGGAACTGGCGGCAGGAACGACACGACAATCGTTCCGGGATAGCGGACCAACTGGCGGCGCGGCCAGAACAACCCCGAGTTCAGCGCAAGAGGAACGGCCGGAACGCCGAGCGCATCATAAAGCGCTACGAAGCCTGGCTTATAGTCTGGCGCCGCACCCGGCGCCACGCGCGTCCCCTCCGGAAAGATCACAATTTGCCGGCCCTCGGCCACCCGCTCCTTGGCATCAGCCACCAGCGCTTTGAGCGCCACCGACGCCTTATCCCGGCGGACGAAGATGTGCCGGAACTTAATGCAGAACCAGCCGTAAAACGGGATCCACTTCAGCTCGTCCTTCAAGACAATCGCCGGATCGGAAAAGAGCGGGATCAGCGCAAACGTATCCCAGGTCGATTGATGCTTTGCGACGACGAGCACCGGCCCCTCCGGCAGGTTCTCCCGGCCGCGCACCTCCATTTTCGTACCCACGATCGTCTCAAGCAGCCACACCGCGATCCGCGCGTGCAGTTTCAGCCCTGCCATGGCCCAACTCCGCGGCGCCAACAGAAGCCACGACAGACCGACAAGCATAACGCCCGTCACGAGGTAGAACGCAGCGGCGTAAATGAGGGAACGCAGCATGAAGGTCCGGGTGAAGGTAAGATCTAGGGCGAACGTCAGGTCTTGGAATCGTGATCGCCCAGAGCGTTGGCAACCGAGCCACCGTCAAACGGCAGAGCAGCACGATGCAGGGCATATCGCGCCGCAGAAGGCAGAAACTTGACATATTCCGCAACCAGATTCCGCATCGTCACCGGTGACAGCCACCATGCCTCGGTATCAAAGGTGTCCGGCGTCACCGTGTGTGGGATGAAGCGAATGTCAGGAAGCGTGCGCGACAATTCCACAAGCGTGCGCGGCATATGATAGTTCGACGTCACAACGATGAGCGACCGGTACCGGTTCGCGGTCGCCCATGTCTGCGTTTCCGACGCATTGCCGATCGTGTTGAGCGCCGTGTACCCAAGATCGACACAGCAATTGAAAGTTCGCGCATCCAGTCCCGAAAGCCGGATCAGATCCGCTTGCCCCGTGCGCGTGTTGACCCCGGAAATGAGCAGCCGCGCGCCATATCCGTCTTTCAGCAGGCGCGCGCCCTCCTTGATGCGGGACTGCCCGCCCGTCAGCACGACAATGCCATCGGCCTTCCCGCTCGCATGAACCGGCGTACGCATGACATTGGCGGAAAACAGCACAAAGCCCAAGGCAGCGGCCCAAAGCACCGCCGCTGACAACCCGGCCAACATCTTCCAGTATCGCGACATATGACAACGGCGCTGAACGCGCGCCTCGCCTTCCCCTGAGACCTCGATTGTACCCTTACGAACTTAGCCGATTTGACCAAGGCTGTGATGGCAATTTCGGACCCCGCATTGAAGCCACAAGAAATAAAGGAAAACAAAGAGTTACACGGCCATCTGAAAGACCAGCGCACGCAGTTAGGGGTCAGCGTTTGGCATGCAGAATGCGATAGACGCCAAGCCGGCTGGTCAGCATGCACAAGGCCGAAATGATCACAACCACGATGCCGAGCAGCACAAAACCCGCCGTGTCGAGGCTTCCAGATCCGATCAAGCGATGCATCTCCGCCATCATGATTGGTCCACCGCCCAGCACTTCGAGAACCAGCGGCATGGCAATAAACACCAAGGCCGCCAGGGCCGCCCCCACGCAGCCGGCGCGGATGCCCAACCGGAGAAAGTGCTTTTCAAACTCCCGCGCGATGAAGCGGTCATTGGCCCCGACGAAATGCAAAACCTCGACGATCTCGCGGTTCGATGCCATTGAACTTTTCGTCGCTGAGACGATGATCGCCGTCGTCGCCGCTGCCACAAGAATAAGAATTGCGATCCCCCCCAGCGCCAACGAGCGCGTGACAGTGCGGATCTGACGCTGCCATTGGCGATGGTCGTCGAGGGCCACGCCTTCGAATTTATCCGTCAGCGACTTCGCCAACGCCGGCAGATCCGGGCTCGTGTCGCGGTCGATGCTCACCGCGATCAGGCGGGGCACCGGCAGGGATCTCAGGGCGTCGGATTTCCCAAGCCAGGGTTCCAAAAGAGCAGTCGAGTCCTCAAGCGCTAGTATGCGTGTCGCAGAGATGCCAGGCGTCTGACCGAGCGCTGCAGCGACATCGCTCAATGTCTTATCGATATCGACGCCGTCGCGCGGCGACACTTGAACGGTCACCTCGCTGGCCAGATCCTTCAGCCACGCATCGGCCGATTGGTTGATCATGTAGACCGCGCCGGCCGTCAGGCAGGCAAGGCAGCACATGATGGCAATCACCAGCGTCAGTGATCGGCCGGTTACGGACCCCGCGGGAACGATCGGCGCATTGGCCTGCGCCTTTCCACGGCGCACAGGCTCAGCTGGCCCGGGACGCGGCTCATGCTCTAAACGCGGCACGGGCGTATCGGGGTAGACGGCATAACCTGTGTCTTCCGTCGTCGCCGGATAGGTTCGCGTCGCGACCGGGCTGACACCCGTTGGCGGATCGTCCTCGTAATAGGGCTCGGCCGGATAGGCGCCCTGCGGCACGGGCCGGCCCGTCATCTTGTCATATGATCCGGACATGGCCGTTATGAAGTTCCATTCGCGGCGCCTTGAACTGCCGCATGAGCTGATGATCGTGTGTCGCGATGACGACAGACGTACCGAGGCGATTGAGTTCGATGAACAGGCGCAACAGACGCCGCGCCATCTGGGGGTCGACGTTACCGGTCGGCTCGTCGGCTAGCAGAACTTCCGGTTTGCCGATCACCGCACGCGCAATGGCCGCCCGCTGCTTCTCGCCACCCGACAGCACCGACGGATAGGCATGCATACGATCGCCCAGACCCACCCATTGCAACAGATCCGTCACATCCTCGCGGTAGTCGTCGATCCGCTTGCCGACGACACGAAGCGGCAGCGCAACATTCTCCCACGTGGTCAGATGGTCAAGCAGGCGAAAATCCTGAAACACGATGCCGATGCGCCGCCGCAACTGCGCGCGCTTCGACGGTGTCACACGGCTGATATCTTGCCCGAACATCTCGATCCGCCCTCGCGAGGGGTGGGTCGACATGAACAACAGCCGCAGCAGCGACGATTTACCCGCCCCCGACGCGCCATGCAGGAAGTGAAACGAGCCGGGTTTCAGCTCGATGTTCACGTCCGTAAGCACATCTGGCCCACGGTCGTAATTGAGCGCGACGTTCGAAAGCCGGATCACTTAATGAGTTCCCGCCAAGTCTTGACCTGCCGCCTGATGGACCGACTTTGGCCGCCAAAGTCTCCCAACCGATCAATCGTTGAGGATTATGGCAGTGTCGTGTGCATTTCGGGCGGCGGCGATTTGCCGTGCCACGCTTGAACATTGCGGGGAAGGCCCCGATACCTTCATAGTCGAATCGGAACTTTAGGCAACGGAAAGGGCCGGGCATGACGGCTGAGGCCATCACCAACCCCGACAGCGGCGTCGAAATCGTCTATTCGGATGAAGAGATTGCGCGCCGTCTCGAAGAATTGGCGATCGAGATCAAGTCTTCCGGGCTGAAAAACCTGCTCGTCGTGGCCGTCCTCAAAGGCAGCTTCGTCTTCGCCGCCGACCTGATTCGCGCCCTCCACCGGGTGGGCGTGTCGCCAGAAGTCGATTTCCTGACCCTCTCGAGCTACAAAAAGAGCAAGACATCCTCCGGCCGCGTCGAAATCCTGCGCGATCTCGATCTCAGCGTGGAAGGCCGCAACGTGCTGATCGTCGATGACGTCCTCGACAGCGGGCGCACGCTCGCCTTCGCCAAAGACCTGCTCGCCGCGCGCGGGGCAACCCTCATCCGCACCTGCGTCCTTCTTGAAAAACAGCTGCCCCGCGCCGTCGACGTGGAGGCCGACTTTGCTGCCTTCGAATGCCCCGACGAATTTGTGGTCGGCTACGGCATGGACGTGGCGCACCGCTACCGGGAACTGCCGTTCGTGGGGCGTATCACGAAACACTGATACAATCGCTCAAAGAGCGATCCGGACGGGAGGGGGCGATGGCGCGCATACTTTTGGCGGACGACGACGGCATGGTGCGCGACTTGTTCGAGCGCGTCCTAGCGGCCGGCGGACATGATGTCCGGATCGCACAAGATGGGCAAGAAGCCCTCGGTCTCGCCGACAGCGGCGGCGCATTCGATGTCCTCGTCACCGACGTCCATATGCCCGGCATCGACGGCATCATGCTCGCCAAAACACTGGCCGCCAAGCAACCCGGCCTCAAGGTGCTTTTGATGAGCGGCTTCCCTGAGCAGCTCCAGCGCGGCAAAGCCGAACTCACCGGCCACATCGAAACCCTAACCAAGCCCTGCTCCATCGAGGACATCCGCGCCAAAATCGCCAAACTGACGGCGTGACGCCGTCCTCACGCATCTGTCCCGAACCGGCCCATCGAAAACAGCGACAGATCGAACGCAGGCGTTTGGCCCGTCGCAAGATCGGCCAAGATCTCACCCATCACGCTGGCAAATTTGTAACCGTGCCCCGAACACGGCGACGCCACAACCACTTCGGCAAACCCCGGCAGCGTGTCGATGACGAAATGCTCGTCCCGCGTGTTCGTAAACAAGCACGCCCGCAACCCCAGACAATCGCCATCGGCATCGGGAAAAAACCGCGCCAGCCCCTCGCGCAGAATGTCTTCATCGGTCTGCGTCGGCTCGCGCGAAATCGCGTCCGCTGAGCCCGTTTCGCGCAAATGGTGATAGAGCCCAATCTTGAAGCCCGGCGCATGCCAGATCGGAAATTGATAAAAGTGCCCCAGATCGCACTTCAGGTTCGAAACCGGAAACTCGCCGAGCCGGAAGAGGTCAGGGGTCTTCGGCTGAAACCACCCCAGAACCTGCCGCTCAGGAACCGCCTCTTTGGCAAGTTCAGCCGCATGCTCCCCGATCCAGCCGCCGGATGAGAGCACGAGACGACCAGCCTCATAGATGCCTTTGGGCGTTCGCACGCGCACCCCGCCGCCAGCCAGCGGGACGTAATCGATCAACGGTTCGCGCGCACGGATCACTGCGCCCTTTGCCATCGCCAGATTGACGGCGGCAACAATGGCACGCTCCGACGCCACAAACCCACCATCGCCCTGGAACACGGCTTCATAGCCAGCTGGCAGCACATATCCGGGATACCGCCGCATCACCTCCGCCGCGCCGAGCATCTCATGCGCAAGATCGTGTTCCCGGCAGCTCGCCAGTGACCCCGCGATCACCGAAGAACCGCTAGGCCCGATGTCCAGCGATCCCGTGATAAAAAGGAGCTGCTCGCCCGCCCGCTGCTCCAGATCGCGCCACAGCTCATAAGAGCGACGCAAAAGCGGCACATAACTCGAATGTTCAAAGTAGGCGAGACGGATGATCCGGTTGATCCCATGCGAAGATCCCATGGTGTGGGGAATGTCGAACCGCTCCAGCCCCAGAACACGTTGGCCCCGCTCTGCCAGTCGCAGGCACGTCTGCGCCCCCATCCCGCCCACACCGGCCACGATCACGTCGAACGTTCTCCGGCTCATGGCGAACCAGCCGGCACGGTGGGCGCAGGTGGCACGACGGGCGCCGTTGCGTCCGGCGCGGACAGCGCGGGAGCAGCCGGTGCGGGCATCACGGGTGCGACAGGCACCACAGGCGGCGGCTCGGGCGGTCGCGTACACGCTTTGGCGATGCGCTGTTCCGCCTTTTCCGGTCCTTCGCTCAATTGCGTGTTGAACGGAATGAACGACAGCTTCGTCAGCTTATAGACCTCATTCGTGAAGGTCGCCCCACAATCGAGCACAAACTGATGCATCACCGGCATCCGGCATTGCTCCAGGATAATCTTGGAGTCCTGCTCCGCCATGCGCGCGTCATAGGCCTTCGTCAGGCAGCGATCGACATCCGCCATGGCGGCCACCAGCCCGTCCTGAAAATGACCTTCAAGCTTGGACAGAAAATATTCGCCCGTCACTTCCCGCACCGCGAAGATGTTCTGCATGATCGACTTATTCCAATCGACGTAGGCTTCATCATAGGCCCGCTTGCGGTATTTCACTTCCTCGATGTCCGCCCCGCGCCGCAGCGCTGACGCCACCATCCCCGCCCGCGTCCGGCGCTCATAAACGAGATGCACGAGGCTCTCGATCGACTGCTTGCGCGCCTGATACTTGGCATACGTCTGCCCCAGCCACGCACCAACCGAAGCTGTGATGATCCCATTGATCACAGCAGAAACGAGCGCAAACAAGATCAGTTGTTTGCGCGACAACCGCGCCTGGCGCAGCAGCCCGAGCGTGCGCTGTGACGTCATCGGTCGATCCCCCAACGTCCCTCAGACAATCGCAGACCTAACCGCCGGTCACGCTCATATGGCGTGACACCGCCGGCTTGCTCGTTGTGCGATCGATAATGAAATCGTGCCCTTTGGGCTTGCGCGCGATGGCCGCCTCGATGGCCTCCATCAGCAACCCATCATCCGGCGACGCCCGCAGCGGCCCACGCAGATCGGCCGCATCGTCTTGGCCCAGGCACATATAAAGTGTGCCCGTGCATGTCAGCCGCACGCGGTTGCAGCTTTCGCAGAAGTTATGCGTCATCGGCGTAATGAAACCGAGCCGCCCACCGGTTTCGTTGATGCGCACATACCGCGCCGGCCCGCCGGTACGATACGGAATATCCTCCATCGTCCAGCGCTCAAGCAGCCGCGCGCGGACGATCGATAGCGGCAAATACTGGTCCGTCCGGTCGCCTTCGATGTCGCCGAGCGGCATGGTCTCGATCAACGTCAGATCAGCCCCTCGATCATGCGCGAACCGGATCAGATCGTCGATCTCGTGCTCATTGACGCCCTTCAACGCCACCGCATTGATTTTGACCTTCAGCCCGGCTGCCTCGGCCGCCTCCAACCCCAGAAGCACCTGACCCAGATCGCCCCAGCGCGTGATCGCCTTGAACTTGACGGGATCGAGCGTATCCATCGACACGTTGATGCGGTCGACACCGCACGCCTTCAAGTCTGCGGCATACTTTGCCAGCTGACTGCCGTTGGTCGTCAACGTCAGCTCATCGAGCGTCCCCCGCTCCAGATGGCGCGACAGCGAGCGAAACAGCCACAGTATGTTTTTGCGCACCAACGGCTCGCCCCCGGTGATGCGCAGCTTCCGCACCCCGCGCGCGACGAATGCTGAACAGAGCCGGTCGAGTTCCTCCAGCGTGAGCAGATCCTGCTTCGGCAGAAACGTCATGTGCTCAGACATGCAATAGACGCAGCGGAAGTCACACCGGTCTGTCACGGACACGCGCAAGTACGTAATCGCCCGGCCAAACGGGTCGATCAGATCGGGCACACGCACAATGTCCGGAGCCGTATCCACGAGCTACTCTTCGCTTTCGTTTGAAATCCCGGCCGCTGTCACAAACCGACACCCCTTCTATCTAACAACCCGCCGAGGTGTTGCAAGGCCTTACGCCTCGCCCGGCCCTCATCGCCCTTCAATCTTTGAACGGC